>JANNAF010000030.1:0-29621 GCA_031384005.1 Rhodobacterales bacterium
CTTTGGCCTTCTGGCCGTTGCTGCAACCGTTGCGGCCTGTGGTCGCTCCAGCTCCTCGGCTTCGCCCAGTCGGTCAAACCTCAACCCCGGCGAAACCCCGCAAATGCGCGCCCTGATCCGCAAATACGCCGGGATCCACGACATCCCCGAAAGCCTGCTGCACCGCGTCATCCAACGCGAAAGCGACTATAACGCCGCCGCCCGCAACGGCCCCTATTACGGCCTTATGCAGATTTTGCCCGCCACCGCCCGCACCATGGGGTACCGTGGTACGCCGTCGGGTCTGCTGGATGCCGAAACCAACCTGAAATACGCAGGCCGCTACCTGCGCGGGGCATGGATGGTGTCACGTGGCAGCGAATCCAAGGCCGTTATGTGGTACGCCAAGGGCTATTACTATGAGGCCAAGCGCATGGGTCTGTTAGAGGAAACCGGCCTGCGCACCTGACCTGCGCCGGACCATATCCTAACGCCGGGTTAATTTTTCAAAATCAACCCACTGTAATCAAACGGTTTTATTTAGCGTCCAGATCTGGACGCCTGATGCGTATTGCGGGCAATCAGGTTCACCTGATTGCCCGCAATACGCTTTAGTACCACGCATCAACCACCCCATGCTTCTTGCGGGCCACAAAATCCTCCAGCGCGTCTTTGGTGGCCACATCCATCGCCGGGGCCTCGAACTCGGCCAGCCGCTTTTTCCACAGCCGGTTGGCCCGCGTCGCCGCATCGGTCGACCCGGCCGCCTCCCATTTTTCAAACGGTTCGTTGTCGGACAGGTCACTGTCCCAGAACGCGGTTTCATAATGGGCCATGGTATGGGCGCAGCCAAAGAAATGGTTGCCGGGGCCGACCTCGGCAAAGGCATCAACCGCCAGTTCGTCGTCGCTGATCCTGACCCCGTCCAGATAGGCATGCAGCGCCCCGCACAGATCGGCGTCCATCATGAACTTTTCATAGGACATCGACAGCAACCCATCCAGAAAGCCCGCCGAATGCAGGATGAAATTGGCCCCGCAATGGACAGCGGCCAACATGCTCATCGTCCCCTCCATCATCGCCTGCCCATCCGGCAGCTTTGACGTGGTGAAATTCCCCGAACAGCGCAGCGGCAGGTTCAACCGCCGCGCCAACTGGCCAATCACCATGCTGCCAATCGCAGGCTCGGGCGTGCCAAAAGTCGGGCTGCCCGACCGCAACGACATCGACGACAAAAAGTTGCCAAAGATCACCGGCGCACCCTTGCGCTCCAACTGGGTCAGCGCACAGCCCGCCATCGTCTCGGCCAAGGATTGCACGATCCCGCCCGCATTGGTCACCGGCCCCATCGCCCCGCCCAGAATGAATGGCACAATCACCGCCGCCTGATTTGCCCGCGCATAGGCCCGCAAACTGCGCGTCATCGTGCCATCCCACACCAAGGGCGAGTTCACGTTGACATTGCCCAGAATAACGCAGTTCTGGTCCACAAAGTCGCCACCAAACAGCACACGCGACATCTCGATGCTGTCCTCGGACCGCTCCTCTGCGGTGACAGACCCCATATAGGGCCGATCCGACAGCACCATATGCGCCAGCACCATATCCAGATGCCGCTTGTTCACCGGCACGTCGGTCGGCTCACAGATCGTCCCGCCCGAGTGGTGAAAGTTCGGGCTGGATTGGGCCAGCATGATGAAATTGCGGAAATCCTCCAACGTGCCGAACCGCCGTCCCCGGTCCAGATCCATCACAAAGGGGCTGCCATAGGCGGGCGAAAAGACCACGCTCTTGCCACCGATCTGCACCGAATTGGCCGGATTGCGGGCATGCTGGGTGAACTGCGCCGGGGCCGATGCCAAAATCTCGCGCAACATGCCGGGTGGAAATTTGACCAGCAAACCATCGACCTGCGCCCCCGCACGGCGCCAATGGTCCAGCGTGGCGGGGTCGTCGCGAAACTCGATCCCCGTTTCGGCCAAAACCCGGTCGGCAGCCGCCTCGATCCGCAGCAGGTTTTCCTCGGACAACACATCATAGGTCGGGATGTTGCGCAGGATATAGGGCCGCCCCATACCGCTGCCCTTTTTGGCGCGCTCGATTTGCCGAGCCTGCCGCCCTGACCGCTTGGTATCCATTGCCACCCCCTGTTTTCACCATCAGACGCCGCAAACGCGACGCCGTCACAGGCTGTAGCGACATCAACTTGTCAGGTCACGACGTCCGGCTTGGTCCGACCCGTATGGCTGGCAATCCCGGCCAGGGTATGTGCCGCCCGGATGATCGGCGCCAATGCCTCTTGCGGGTCATGGTCCAACCCCTCTGGCCCGGCGGCATAGCGTTCCAAATACAGCCGCAACGTCGCCCCTTCCGTCCCGGTGCCCGACAAACGCAGCACAATTCGACTGCCGTCCTCAAACAGGATGCGCACGCCTTGGGCCTTGGAAACCGACCCATCCACCGGGTCGGTATAGGCAAAATCATCCGCCCCCGCGATGGTCAACCCCTCGACCACTTGCCCCGCCAACCCCGGCAGGCTGGCCCGCAGCGCCGCCATCATCGCATCGGCCTTGTCGGTCGCAATCGCCTCGAAATCATGCCGGCTGTAATAGTTGCGCCCAAACTTGGCCCAATGCGCCGCCAAAATCGCCGCGACCGACTCGCGCCGAACCGCCAGAATGTTCAACCACAGCAACACCGCCCACAACCCATCCTTTTCGCGGACATGGTCGGACCCGGTACCGAACGACTCCTCGCCGCAGATCGTGGCCTTGCCGGCGTCCAACAGATTGCCAAAGAATTTCCACCCCGTCGGCGTCTCGTAACTTTCAATCCCCAAGGCCGCCGCCACCCGGTCGGCAGCAGCCGAGGTTGGCATCGACCGCGCCACCCCCTTCAACCCCGCGACATAGCCCGGCGCCAAATGCGCATTGGCCGCCAAAACCGCCAAACTGTCTGATGGCGACACGTAGATCCCGCGGCCAACCACCATATTCCGGTCGCCGTCGCCATCCGACGCCGCGCCAAAATCGGGGGCGGCTGCCGAAAACATCTCATCCATCAGGGCCTTGGCCCAGGTCGGGTTGGGATCTGGATGCATCCCGCCAAAATCGGGCAGCGGCACTGCGTTAACGCAGGTGCCCTTGGCCGCACCCAACCGCCGCTCCAATATCTCGACCGCATAGGGTCCGGTGACAGCACACATGCTGTCCATCCGCATCTGGAACCCGCCTTCAAACATCGCGCGGATCGCCGGGAAACTGAACAGGCTTTCCATCAACCTGGCATAATCTGCCACCGGGTCCACCACATCGACCACCATCGCGCCCAGATGCGTCCGCCCCACCACCGACAAATCAACATCCTGCGCCTGCATCACCTTGTATTCGGTGATCATCAAGGTGCGCTGATACATCGCCTCGGTCACACCCTCGGGTGCCGGGCCGCCATTGGCCATGTTGAACTTGACGCCAAAATCTTCCTCCGGACCGCCGGGGTTATGGCTGGCGCTCATGATGATGCCGCCATCGGTCTGGTTCAGCCGGATCAGATGGCTGGCGGCGGGCGTCGACAAGATCGCCCCCTGCCCCACAATGACCCGCGCCGCCCCATTCGCCGCCGCCATACGCAAGATGACCTGCGCGGCGCGGTCATTGAAATAGCGACCATCGCCGCCCAGCACAAAGGTCTTGCCCTGCGGCCCCACCACATCGAAAATCGCCTGAACAAAGTTTTCAAGGTAATGCGGCCCCATGAAAACCGGGGTCTTTTTACGCAATCCCGATGTGCCGGGCTTTTGTCCTGCGATGGGTTTGGTTGCGACGTTGATGATGGTCATTTCGGGCCTCCCACAGGGGTAAAGACAAGGACAGCGTTTGCAGGCACCATCAGCCCCGATGTCACCGGGGCCAACACGTCATCGGCGGGCGCATCGGGGCGCGTGGTATCCAAAATCATGCGCCACCCGGCGACGGTGTCGGGCAGGGTCAGGGCCTGCGCAGGCCCCATGTTGAAAACGGCGAAAAGGGTATCCGGTTCCGACTGGCGCTGCGTCGACATGCGCAACTCCAACCCCAGACAGCGAAACGCCGGGTCATGCCATTGCCCCGGTTCGGGGCTGCGGCCATCGGCACGCCGCCAGATGACATCGGACAAATGGTCCTGCGACCGCAGGCGGCCATGCAGAAAATGGCGTTGCCGCAACACCGGATGGTCAGCGCGCAATCGGGTCAGGCGCGCGACAAATGCCATCAGCTCTGCATCAACACTCTCCCAATTGACCCAGGTCGTCTCATTATCCTGGGCATAGGCGTTGTTGTTGCCACCTTGCGAATGACCCAACTCATCCCCCGCCAGCAGCATCGGCACACCTTGCGACAACATCAGTGTCGCCAGCAGATTGCGCTTGCGCAGCTTGCGCGCGGCACTGATCGCGGCGTCTGAACTTTGCCCCTCAACCCCCAGATTATCCGAATGATTTTCGGAATGGCCATCGCGGTTGTCCTCGCCATTGGCCAGATTGCGCTTGACGGTGAAACTGACCAGATCCTGCAAGGTGAACCCGTCATGCGCCGTCAGAAAGTTGACCGAACTGGTCGCGGCCCGGTGACTGTGGTCAAAGTTTTCGGCGCTGCCCAGCAACCGCTTGGCCAGATCAGACGTCAGCCCGGCATCGCCACGCCAAAACCGCCGCACCCCGTCACGGTAACGGTCGTTCCATTCGGCAAAGGGATGCGGATAGGCGCCCAGTTGGTATCCGCCAGGACCAATATCCCAGGGTTCAGCGATCAGTTTGACATGGGCCAGAACCGGGTCCTGCCGCACCGCATCAAAAAAGCCCGCCCCCCGGTCAAAGCCATGCACCTCACGCCCCAGTGACGTGGCAAGGTCGAAACAAAACCCGTCCACATGGCACACCTCGACCCAATAGCGCAGGCTGTCCATCACCATGCGCAACACGCTGGGATGGGCAATGTTCACCGAATTGCCGGTGCCGCTGTCATTGGCATAATGCCGCCCGCCCCCGGCCAACCGATAATAACTGGCATTGTCCAACCCGCGAAAGCTCAGCGTCGGGCCAAACTCGTCGCCCTCGCCGGTGTGGTTGTAAACCACGTCCAAGATGACCTCGATGCCCGCCATATGCAACCGGCGCACCATGTCACGAAACTCGGCCAACCCGTTGCGCCCGGCATAACGCGGTTCGGGCGCAAAGAAACCCATGGTGTTATACCCCCAGTAATTGGTCAGCCCGCGTGCGACCAGAAAACGGTCGTCGAAAAAGGCCTGCACCGGCAACAACTCTATCGCCGTGATGCCCAACCGCTGGTAATGTTCAATCATCGCGGGCGACGCGATGCCCGCATATTTGCCCCGCGCGCCCACAGGCACACCCTGATTGCGCGCGGTCAAACCCTTGACATGCGCCTCATAAATCACGGTATCAGACCAAGCCCGGCGCGGGGCCATATCCTTGCCCCAATCGGCCTGATCCTCGACCACCACCGATTTCGGCACCGCAAAGGCACTGTCACGCGGGTCGTAACTCAGGTCTCCGCGCGGCGACCCGATCCGGTACCCCATCAGCGCATCCGACCACCTCAACCGCCCGTCATAGGCCCGGGCATAGGGATCCATCAACAGCTTGTGTGGATTGAACCGATGACCCTCCTCGGGCGCATAGGGCCCATGGGCGCGCAGGCCATACCGCTGGCCCGGCATCATGCCTTCAACCCGCATGTGCCAGATATCGCCGTCCCGCTCGACAAACAATAAACGCGCCACCTCGCGGCGGCCATCATCCGAAAACAGGCATAACTCGATCTGCTGCGCATGGGCCGAAAAGACGGCAAAGTTGACGCCCCCCACCTCGACCGTCGCCCCGATCGGCCAAGGCCGCCCAACCGTCTGGTGCATGCCCGGCGGGCAAGCGGGCAGCAGGCTGCGCGCAGGTGTCATGGCATGATCTCGGCATATAGGGCGGCATAGGCGGCAGCGGAATGGTCCCAGCCCACATCCTGCTTCATCGCATTGCGCTGCACGCGGGCCCATTTCAACCGGTCGCGGTACAACGCCCCCAACTGCCGCAGCGCCGTGGCAAAGGCGATGCTGTCGGTGGGATGAAACGTGATCCCCGTCGCAACCCCCGCCGAAATGGCCGCCGGATTGGCATGGATCACCGTATCCGCCAACCCCCCCACCGCCGCCACCACCGGCAAACAGCCATAGCGCAGCCCGTACATCTGCGTCAGCCCACACGGCTCGAACCGACTGGGCACCAGCACCGCATCACCCCCCGCAAACATCCGGTGGCTCAACCCCTCGTCATAGCCAATCCGCAACCCAACCCGCCCGGGATAACGCAGCGCCAACCCGCGCACCGCCCCCTCCAACGCCGGATCACCGCTGCCCAACACCACCAATCCGCCACCGGCCTCGATGAACTCGGGAATGACACCCGGCAACAGGTCGATCCCCTTTTGGTCGGTCAACCGGCTGACCACGATGGCCAAAGGCCCCGGCACCTGCAACCCGAACTCGTCACACAAGGCGGCCCGCGCCACCGTCTTGCCCTTCATGGCGCTGACGCTGAACGGCGTAGCCTCAGCCTCGGGCGACCAGACCGCGTCATCAACCCCGTTCAGAATACCCGAAACCACGGCCGCCCGCTCTGCGATCACACCCTGCAACCCCATACCAAACTCGGGCCGCATCAACTCGGCCGCATAGGTCGGCGACACCGTGGTCACCCGGTCCGCCGTGATCAACCCGGCCTTCAAACTGGACAAACCGCCGTAGTATTCCAGACCGCCGGGGTGAAACTCCTCGAACGGCAAACGCAATTCGCCCAACAACGCCGCCGGGGCCCAACCCTGAAACGCGATGTTGTGAATGGTCATCACCGTGCCAACCCCCGCCGACCCACCATAGGCCAGATAGGCCGGCGCAAACCCGGCCTGCCAGTCATGCACGTGCATGACCTGTGGCGCCCAGCCATCCGACAACCCCTCGCGGGCAATCCGCGCCGCCACCCATGACAGCGCCGCAAACCGCTGCGCATTGTCCAGCCAATCGCCCATTGGCCCGGAATAGGGCCCGCCCTCGCGGTCATACAGATGCGGCGCGTCCAGCAGCAGCAGGTTCACCCCACCAACCTCGCCCGCCAAAACCCGCCCCGTACCGCCCCACAACCCCTCTTCCAGCCAAACCACCGGCCAATCGGCGGCCTGCGCGCGCAACGCCCGATACGCCGGCATCAACACCCGCATATCCCACCCCAGCCGCGCCATCGCCCCCGGCAGCGCCCCTACCACATCCGCCAGCCCCCCGGTTTTCACCAAGGGCACACATTCCGACGCCACTGAAAGCACGCGACCCAGAATTTCCATCTCAGGTCCCCCTTTTCATCTGTCCATAAATATCCACGAGGTTGAGGCATTGGTGTCGCCATTGGTCCGAGAAACCAATGCCTCGTGGGGGGGCCGTGCCCCCCCAAAGGTCAGCCCAGTGCCTTTTCCCGGGCATTGATCATGTCTTGGGTGATCAACACAATCCCGTTTTCGGTGCGCCGGAACCACTTGGCATCCACCTCGGGGTCCTTGCCGACAACCAAACCTTCCGGAATAACCACCCCCCGGTCGATCACACAATTCTTCAACTCCGCCTTGCGCCCCACCACCACCTGCGGCAGCGCCACGACATATTCCAGCGAACTGAAACTATGGGTCCGGCAGCCGGTGAACAACAAACTGTTGCGCACCTCGGAGCCTGACACGATGCAATCGCCTGACACCAGCGAAGAAACCGCCATGCCGCGCCGCCCGTCGGTGTCATGGATAAACTTGGCCGGCGGCACGATCTCGGAATAGGTCCAGATCGGCCAGCTTTGGTCATAGATATCAAGCTTGGGCACGAAATCGGTCAGGTCGATATTGGCCTGCCAGAACGCATCGACCGTCCCCACATCGCGCCAATAGGGCTCGCTCTCCAACCCCGATTTCACACAGCTGTCTGCGAATTTATGCGCCACAGCCTTCCCGCTGGCCACGATCTGCGGGATGATGTCATTGCCAAAGTCGTGGGACGAATTCGGATCCTCGGCATCTTTGATCAGCAAATCGCGCAAGAACGCCCAATCAAAGACATAGATCCCCATCGACGCCAACGCATTGTCCGGATCGCCAGGGATTGACGGCGGATCCTTGGGCTTTTCCAGAAAATCGGTGATGCGCATGTTCTGATCGACCGCCATCACGCCAAAGGCCACAGCCTCCATCCGCGGCACGGTAAGACAGCCAATGGTGACATCCGCCCCCGAGGACACATGCTGTTGCAGCATGATCTCGTAGTCCATCTTGTAAATATGGTCACCCGCCAGAATGACCACATATTTGATACCATAAGAATCAACGATATCAATGTTCTGCGTGACAGCGTCCGCGGTGCCCAGATACCACTTGTTTTCACTGACGCGCTGCGATGCGGGCAGGATGTCCAGATATTCGTTCCGCTCGGCCCGGAAAAACCCCCAGCCCCGCTGCATGTGGCGGATCAGGCTGTGTGCCTTGTACTGCGTCGCAATCGCCATCTTGCGGATGCCGGAGTTCAACGCATTGGACAGGGCAAAGTCGATGATCCGCGTCTTGCCGCCAAAATAGACCGCAGGTTTGGCGCGCAGGTCTGTCAACTCCTTCAGGCGGCTTCCCCGCCCCCCGGCCAGAACAAAGGCCATGGCTTGCGACGATAGCCGGGCGTTCGGTTTTGGTGGCTGCATTACATCCTCCCCAGATGCGGCGTTATCGCCGTTTCACATTGCCAGATGCGGCGTTATCGCCGTTCCACATTAATCGTCCCTGTTTACGCCTGTCTCAGGAATACTGCCGACAATGGCGGTAGTGTGACAAGTGCCGATTGCGCCTGCCCGTGCCAAATGGTCGCCTCACTGTCGACGCCCCCCAGATTGCCCCGGTTGTCGCCACCATAGATCGCGGCATCCGAATTCAAAACCTCATCCCAGTGCCCCGCCTCCGGCAGACCGATCCGTACCCGCCGCTCTATGGGCGTCATGTTGACCGCAACCACCACCATCTTGTCAGTAACCGCCCCCTTGCGCACCCAGACATAGGTCGATCCTTCGGCGTCATTGCCCTCCAGCCAGGCAAACCCCTCGGGCCGGGTGTCGTTCAGATACAGTGCCGGGGTGTCACGCATCAGGTGGTTAAGGTCGCGCACCAGCGATTGGATGCCCCGATGTTCGGGCAGATCCAACTGATGCCAATCCAGACTTTGGTTGTGGTTCCACTCGGCCCCTTGGGCAAATTCGCAGCCCATGAACAACAGCTTTTTGCCGGGATGGCCCCACATGAAACTGTAATAGGCCCGCAGATTGGCGAACTTTTCCCATGCCGTGCCCGGCATCTTGGTCAGCATTGACCCTTTGCCATGCACCACCTCATCATGGCTGATCGGCAGGATGTAATTTTCCGACCACGCATAAACCAGACCAAAGGTCATCTGGTGATGGTGGTGTTTGCGGTACAGCGGGTCCTTTTGCATATAGGACAGGGTGTCGTTCATCCAACCCATGTTCCACTTGAACCCAAAGCCCAGACCGCCGCTGCTGACCGGGCGCGACACACCGGGGAATGCCGTGCTTTCCTCGGCAATCGTCATGATCCCCGGCACCTCGCCATAAGCCACGACATTGGTGCGCTGCAAAACCGCAATCGCCTCATAGTTTTCGCGGCCACCGTCCTTGTTGGGGACCCACTCGCCATCCTTGCGGCTGTAATCGCGGTACAGCATCGACGCGACCGCATCGACGCGTAAACCGTCCAGATGGTACTCCTCCAACCAATACAGCCCGTTCGACACCAGGTAATTAGAAACCTCGACCCGGCCATAGTTGAAAATCAGGGTGTTCCAATCCTGATGAAACCCCTCACGCGGGTCTTGGTGTTCATACAGCGCCGATCCGTCAAACCGCCCCAAGCCATGCGCATCGGTCGGAAAATGCCCCGGCACCCAATCCAGCAGAACGCCGACACCCTTGTTATGTGCGGCGTCCACAAAGGCGCGAAACTCGTTGGGCGTGCCGTGCCGCACCGTGGGGGCAAACAGACCGACAGGCTGATACCCCCAAGACCCGTCAAACGGATATTCGCTGACCGGCATCAGTTCGATATGGGTGAACCCCATGTCCGCCACGTAATCGACCAACTGGCTGGCCAGTTCCAGATATGACAGCATCCGGTTGCCCGGCGCGCGCCGCCACGACCCCAAATGCACCTCGTAAACGCTGATCGGGGCGTCGATGTTCTGGGCCGCCTGACGCGTGGTCATCCATGCGGCGTCATGCCATTCCCGTGGCCTGATATCGCGCACGACCGAGGCGTTTGCAGGCGGGTGCTCCGACCCAAACCCCACCGGATCGGCCTTGAGCGGCATCAACACCCCGTCCGACGACCGGATCTCGTATTTATAGCCAACCCCGTCCTTCAGGCCCGGAATAAACGTCTCCCACACACCCGTCGCGCCGCGCCGCCGCATCGGATGCCGCCGCCCGTCCCAGACGTTGAAATCACCCACCACCGATACGCGCTGCGAATTGGGGGCCCAGACGGCAAAATGCACGCCGCCCACCCCCTCATGCGTGATCAGATGCGCGCCCAGCACCTGCCAGATGCGCTGATGCGTGCCCTCGCCCAGCAGGTATTCGTCCATCTCGCCCATCACCGGACCAAAGCGGTAGGCGTCGTCAAACTCCCATTCCGTCCCATGGCCCTGCGCCCGCAGACGGTAGGCGCCCGCCTTGACCAACTTGCCCTGATACAGGCCCGCATAGCCCGCAACCGCCTCGGCCTCGACCGGATTGCCACCCTCGGGCACCAGCCACAGCTTGTCGGTGCCCGGCACAAACGCGGTCACCACCACGTCGCGACCGCGCAGATGCGGCCCCAACACGGCATAGGGGTCGCCATGCCGCCCCTCGACAATCGCCTGCGCCGTGCCGTGGTCAAGGGGTGCTGTTGTCATGGTCGTCCTCACAAGGCTGACGGAATGTTCCAGATGTCTTGCATGTAACTGCGGATCGACCGGTCGGAGGAGAAATAGCCCGACCGCGCCGTGTTCATCGCAGCCATCCGCACCCAGCGGTCCTTGTCGGCAAAGGCCACGTCGACCTGCCCCTGCGCCGCGTCATAGGCCGCAAAATCCGCCGCCACGAGGAAGTAGTCATGATGCCAGATCCGGTGCACCAACCCATGATAGCGATCGGCCTGCCCGGGCGAGAAAGCACCCTCCGAAATCTGCTGCAACACCTCTTGCAACGGCAAATTGGCCTCGATGGCCAGCCGCGACTGGTCGGGCTGCTCGCGCCGCGCCTGCGCCTGCGCCGTGGTCATGCCGAACAAAAAGAAATTCTCATCCCCCACCTCGCGCAAAATCTCGACATTTGCGCCGTCCAGCGTGCCAATCGTCGGCGCGCCGTTCATCATGAACTTCATGTTGCCGGTGCCGGACGCCTCCATGCCCGCCGTCGAAATCTGTTCGGACAGATCGGCCCCCGGCACCAGATGTTCGGCCATCGAGACGTTGTAATTGGGCGGATATACCACCTTCAGCAGATCACCCGTCACCGGATCATTGTTGATCACTTGCGCCACGTCATTGATCAGATGAATGATTTCCTTGGCCACCGCATAGCCCGGCGCCGATTTCCCGCCGAATATCTTGACACGCGGTACCCATCCCGCACCCGGATTGGCGCGCACACGGTTGTAATGCGCCACCGTCTGCAGGATGTTCAACAACTGCCGCTTGTATTCGTGAATACGTTTGATCTGAACGTCAAACAGCGCATCAGGATTGACCACCAAACCCGACTGCGCCTTGATCCACCCTGCAAGTGCCACCTTGTTTTGCCGCTTGGCCCCGTGGAACGCTTCGCGGAATCCGGCATCCTCGACATGGGCCTCCAGCCCGGTCAGACGGTCCAGATCATCCTCCCAACCCGCACCAATCGTCCCGGTCACCAGTTCGGCCAAGGGCTTGTTTGCCATCTTCAACCAGCGGCGCGGCGTCACACCATTGGTCTGATTGACGATGCGCCCAGGATGCAGCTTGTCCAGTTCGGGGAACAGATTTTGCTTGATCAGGTCGGAATGCAGCGCCGACACCCCGTTCACCTTGTGCGCCATGATGAACGCCAACTCGCCCATCCGCACTTCGTGATGCTTTACGATGCCCACGTAATGCGGGCAGTTGGGATTGTTGCGGCGATGCCAGCTGTCGATCCGCTCGACAATCTGCATGTGGCGCGGCAACACGTTGCCAAAGGTGAATGTCGTCCACTTTTCCAACGCCTCGGGCAACAGGGTGTGGTTGGTGTAACCCAGACATTGCTGCGCCGTCGTAATCGCCGTGTTAAACTCCATCCCATGGTCGTCGGCCAACAGGCGCACCAATTCGGGGCCCGCAATCGCCGGATGGGTGTCGTTCATCTGAATGGCCACATATTTCGGCAGGGCCGTCAGATCGGAATGACTGCTCAGATAGCGGCGCAGAATGTCCTGCAACGCGGCGCTGGTCAGGAAAAACTCCTGCTTCAGGCGCAATTCCTTGCCTTGATAGGTGGTGTCGTCAGGATACAGAACCCGGCTCAACGTACGGGCAAGCGCCTCTGGCTCGGCCGCAGCGGCATAATCGCCCCGGTTGAACCGTTCCAGATCAAAGGCTTTCGTGGGCCGCGCCGACCACAGCCGCAGCGTGTTGGCCCATTTGCTTTGCCAGCCCACAACCGGGGTGTCATAGGCATTGGCATAAACCGTCTCACCGGGGGCCCAGAATTCACGCCCGTCACGGGTCTGAACATTGCCCTTGAACCCAATGGTATAGGCGCTTTCGGGACGCTCGAACTCCCATGGGTTGCGGTGCAGCAACCAATCCTCGGGCATTTCCATCTGCTTTCCGTCGCTGAACTGCTGACGGAACAACCCATGCTCAGAGCGGATGCCGTAACCATAGGCCGGGCAACCGACCGTCGCCATGCTCTCCATGTAACAGGCGGCCAGACGTCCCAAACCACCATTGCCCAGCGCCGCGTCCGGCTCGTCTTCAACAATCGCGCGGAAATCCTGGCCGAACCCCTCCATCACCTGCATGACCGTGTCACGCAAACCCAGATTGACCGTGGCATCCTCCAACAGACGCCCGATCAGGAATTCCATCGACAAATAGTATACCCGCTTGCGGTCCTCGGCCCATGTCCGGCGGGTCGAGGTGAACCAAGGCTCGACAATCCGGTCCCGGATGGCAAAGCTCAGCGCCATCCGCCAGTCAAAGGTGCTGGCATTGGCTGCATCCTTGCCCAGCGTCGATTTCAGATGGCGCAGAATGTCGCTCTGCACGTTGTTGTAGCCCAGTGTAAGATCGTTCAAGGTCATGTCCGCCCAGCGTGGTTGTCTATTATAGACTAACCCCACCAGCGCCCCCGTCAAGGCGTCATGAAATCGTCAAACAGCTTTCAAACCGCTTTCATCTATGAACACCGCCGTCAAGGCCAACTGCCGAAAACAAGAATATGTTTGCGGTATCAGTTCTTCAAAGCGCTTTGGTCTTTTGCGCAGCCGCGTGACCCAACAAGGGCCGTCCGCAGCGTGACGTTACGATCTGCGGCGCTCAGGGGTTGCAAACCTGTTGCACCAGCCCGCAACGTCCATTAAATCTGCGAAATCAGACCCCGCTTTAGCCATATTTCAGGGTGATGATAAACAACAGGCGGAAAGCCGATCACAGGTTACGGAGCAGTAAATGTCGAATTCAGTGTCGTCGCAACAAGGCAGCAACACCCCCACCCCCGCGCAGCAACAGCAGGGCCAATCCACCGCGTCCCAGCAGCAAACCGCAGGTCAGCCCGTCAAACCCCGGCCGCAAATCCGCGACTGGGCTTCGCTTTAGACCTGCGAATCCAGCACCGGGCGCTATTGGTCGACCCTGCAGCGGGCCCTTTCGCCTGTTAAGCCAAGGTTCCGCCCATGCCCACGCCCGTCTCCTCGATCCGCAACCTTGGCCCCGCGACCGAGGCTCAGTTCGCCAAGGCCGGCATCACCAGCGCCGAGGACCTGCACGCCCTTGGGGCGCATGACGCATACCGCAAATGGTTGATGGCGGGTCTGCCTGCGCATTTCATCGGCTATTACGTGCTGCACATGGGCCTTGACGGCAGGCCATGGAACGATTGCAAGGGCGACGAGAAAAAGGCCCTGCGCCTGCAGTTTGACGCGCTGGTGGCCGAAACCAAATCCCACTCCAACACCGAACTGGACAAGGCGCTGGATTTTCTGGGTGTCAGACGCAAGGTTTGATCCTTGCCGGAAACATGGTTTCCACTTTCCTAACGAAAAAAGTCAAATAATTGAAATTACACGGTTTTCAAAAGTGTCCGCGCGCGGACAGCCCGTTTTGGCCCCGCCAGCAGATGCCAGCAGGGCCGAAAATTGGTGTCAGCCGACCAGTTCAAGGCCCGCAAAAAAGAAGCTGATTTCCCGCGCGGCGGCAGCCGGGCTGTCCGACCCATGGACCGAATTTTCGCCCTTGGACAGCGCAAAATCCTTGCGAACCGTGCCAGCGGCGGCGGCGGCCGGATCGGTCGCGCCCATCACTTCGCGGTTCTTTGCAATGGCGCTGTCGCCCTCCAGAACCTGCACGACAACCGGTTCGGACGCCATGAAGGCCACCAGTTCACCGTAAAAGCCGCGCTCTTTATGCTCGGCATAAAACTCGCCAGCCTGCGCCGGGGTCAGGTGCATCCGCTTGGACGCGACGACACGCAGGCCAGCATCCTCGAACTTGGCCACGATCTTGCCAGTCAGGTTGCGGCGGGTGGCATCGGGCTTGATGATCGAAAGGGTGCGTTCAGTGGTCATGATACTCTCCGGATGGTGGGCTGAAGGCGCGCGCGCCCCGTGCCAAAAATGGTGCGCGGCCCTGCTAGCATGGGTGCGGGGTCTTGAAAAGCAGAATGCAGGTGGCTTTGGTGGGCAGGCAAAAGGAACCGCATGTCACAACCACCCTTCGCCCTTGTCGGGCTGGATCATGTCGTCTTTCTGGTCGACGACATGCCCCGCGCGCTGCAGTTTCAGGCTCGGGTTCTCGGCTGCGTGCCGGGCTACCACTATCCCGCGCTTTTGATTGAACAGGTCTGGTATGGATCGTCGCTGTGGGACATCACCCACCCCGGCGCCACCTCGGCTATCCCCATTTCCGGTGGCCGCAACGTGGATCACGTCTGCATCGCCACCTCCCCCTTCGCCCCCGATGCGATGCGTGCCCATCTGGCGGCGCATGGTGTGCCCATTCCTTTTACTTCCAAGTTCCCTTTGGCAACAAGCTAAAGGTCAAAGGCCCCGCCGAATACCCCGACGGCCGCGCAGTTTGACCCGCCTTGTCCGCCAGACGGCGCTGACCAACGACAGCCTTTGCGGCAGGGCGCTGGCAGCCCACGGCATCGCCAGCACCCTGACCAACACGTAATGGCGCGCCCATGCCACCCCCATCCCGTTTTACCCCGGCTTCATTTCCCTCGCCCCGAACGCAGCACTGCCATCGCAGATTTTCGGCTGCATCAAGGACAGCTTCAACGACCTCTCGCCCAACGGCTACACCCTTGGGATCGCGGGCAACTGGTGGCTGGCCCCAATGGTGACCCCGGCCAGTTCGCCCCTCCCCCGCGACACCCCTGCCGAAGCCACCAGCGACCTTGACCGCTGGTGCCAGCTTTGGTCCGGCACCGATACCGCCACGACCTTCCCCACCTGCCTGCTGGACGATCCGGTTCTGATCTTTGCACGCAGCGGCGACAGCGGCGGGTTGTGAAACATCGGCTATGGCGTGGTCGGCATTTCGAACACCATCAGCCCCACTCCTCTGCTGCCACTCGCAGCCCTCGCGCAGATCCGCTGGCCCGTCGTCCTGTGCCAAGGCCGCCCCGGCAACGCTGACCCCAGGGCCGCCCCCTTTCACGGCCTCGCATCGCTGCGCGTCTGGTTCCCCTTCGCCACCGGTTGACCTTGGCCCCAACATCGGGCAAGGCCTGCCCATGCTGAAAATACAAGACATCACCTATTCTGTCGAAGGCCGCCCCCTGTTCGAGGGGGCCTCGGCCACCATTCCCACTGGCCACAAGGTCGGCCTTGTCGGGCGCAACGGGTCAGGCAAGACCACGTTGTTCCGCCTGATCAAGGGCGAGCTGGCGCTTGAGGGGGGCGAGATTTCGCTGCCTTCCCGCGCCCGAATTGGTGGCGTTGCACAGGAAGTGCCCTCATCCAGCACTTCGCTTTTGGAAACCGTGCTGCAAGCCGACACCGAACGCGCCGCCCTGATGGCCGAGGCTGAGACCGCCCATGACCCCCACCGCATTGCCGAAGTACAGGCCCGTCTAACCGATATCGACGCATGGAGCGCCGAGGGTCGCGCTTCGGCCATCCTAAAGGGCCTTGGTTTTGACAACGAGGATCAGCTGCGCCCCTGCTCCGATTTCTCGGGCGGATGGCGGATGCGGGTCGCCTTGGCGGGGGTGCTGTTTGCGCAGCCCGACTATCTCTTGTTGGACGAACCGACCAACTACCTCGACCTTGAGGGTGCGCTGTGGCTGGAAAGCTATCTGCAAAAATATCCCCACACCGTGCTGATCATCTCGCACGACCGCGGTCTTTTGAACCGCGCCGTCACCGGTATCCTGCATCTGGACAATAAAAAGCTGACCTATTGGTCCGGCCCCTATGACCAGTTTGCCCGCCAGATGGCCGAACGCCGCGCCGTCCTGCACTCCGAGGCCAAGAAACAGGACGCCCGCCGCGCCCATCTGCAAGCCTTTGTTGACCGCTTCAAGGCCAAGGCGTCCAAGGCGACCCAAGCCCAGTCTCGCGTCAAGCAGCTGGAAAAGATGGTCACCATCACCGCCCCCGAGGATGCCAAGAAGGTCGTCTTCACCTTCCCCAAGCCTGAGGAACTGTCGCCCCCGATCATCAACATGGAGGGCGTCGCCGTCGGTTATGACGGCCCGCCGATCCTGCGCAAGATGTCGCTGCGCATCGATCAGGACGACCGCATCGCCCTGCTGGGTCGCAACGGTGAGGGCAAATCGACCCTGTCCAAACTGCTGGCAGGCAAGCTGGCGGCGATGGAGGGGCGGATGGTGCAATCCTCCAAACTGCGCATCGGCTATTTTGCCCAGCATCAGGTGGACGAGCTGTTCATCGACGAAACCCCGTTGCAACATCTGCAACGCCTGCGCCCCGACGAAGGCCAACCCCGACTTCGCGCCCGGCTTGCGGGCTTTGGCCTTGGCGCCGATCAGGCCGAAACCGAGGTTGGCCGTCTGTCCGGCGGCCAAAAGGCCCGCTTGTCGCTGCTGCTGGCGACCATCGACGCACCACATCTTCTGATCCTTGACGAACCGACCAACCACCTTGACATGGAATCGCGTGAAGCGCTGGTCGAGGCGCTGACCGAATATTCCGGCGCCGTCATCCTCGTCTCCCACGACATGCATCTGCTCTCCCTCGTCGCCGACCGCCTGTGGCTTGTCAAAGGCGGCATCGTCACCCCCTATGCCGATGATCTGGAGGCGTATCGCCGCATGTTGCTGGCCGGGGATGAGGATGCCAAACCCGTTGCCAAACCCGCCGAAAAGCCCAAAAAGGCCAGCCGAGACGAGGTTATAGCCCTGCGCGCCGAGGTACGCAAAAGCGAGGAGCGTCTGGCCAAACTGAACGATATGCGCGACAAACTGGCCAAGAAACTTGCCGACCCAGCCCTGTACGAGGATGCCCGCAAGGGCGAGTTGGCAACTTGGAACACCAAATACGCCGAGGTGATGGGCGCATTGGACAAGGCCGAGGCGATGTGGATTGCGGCCCAGGAAAAGCTGGAGGCGGCGGCCTGACCGCCCGTTACGCCATGCCCGTGCCATGGACCTATCGCCAAGCCACCCGCGAATGGCAGGCCTTTCTGGCCGATGCATGCGGGGCGATGGGTCTAACTTCGGACAACGCCACCTACACCGCCGTTCAGGGGGTACTGCGGGCCTTTTGTCGCCGCCTGACGCCACAGCAGGCCGTGGATTTTGCCCAGATCCTTCCGTGTGTCCTGCGCGCCCTGTTCGTGGCGGATTGGCACCTGACCGATCCGGTCGCGCCCCGCGTTCGTGCCGATTGGACGGCCGAGGCGCGCGCTCTACGCCCCCATGACAATCTGACCCCCGACACCTGCGTGGCCGCAACTGCCGTTGCCTTGCGCCAAGCCATCCTGCCTGACGACCTTGACCGCGTCCTTGCCGCCCAGCCGCCTTTTGCAGCCGAGTTCTGGTCAACCCCCGGCATCGACCCCGCCATCTTTGTCCCAAGGATCGTCTGGCCAAACTCCACCCCACCCGTTAGGGTGCCACAATGCTGGACCCCTTTCTGATCACCGCCTTTGCCACCCTGTTCGTGGTGATCGACCCGCCGGGTCTGGTGCCCTTGTTCATTGCCCTGACCCAAGGGATGGACACCGCCCACCGCCGCAATCTCGCCCGCCGCGCCTGCATCATTGCCGCAGTCCTGCTGACCCTATTTGGCCTGTTTGGCGAGGTATTGCTGGAGTTTATCGGCATCTCGATGCCCGCTTTCCGGATCGCGGGTGGCATCCTGTTGTTCCTGACCGCGCTCGACATGCTGTTCGAACGCCGCACCCAGCGGCGCGAGGGGCAGCATCCCGATCCGCATCACGACCCCTCGGTCTTTCCTCTGGCAACCCCGTTGATTGCCGGGCCTGGGGCGATTGCGACGATGATCCTGCTGATGGGACAGGCCGGGGATGACTGGACGCTGCGGATTGCCGTTCTAAGCCTGCTTTACGGCATGATCCTTGCCACATTCCTGTTCCTTTTGGCCTCAGCCCCGTTAGAGCGGTTGCTGGGCCGGACTGGCACATTGGTGATCACCCGCCTTCTGGGCATGTTGCTGGCCGCCCTTTCTGTTCAATTCGTGATCGACGGCGTGCGCGGAACCGGGTTGATCGGATGATCGGGACTGCCCATGTGTAGGCAATGATGGACGGCGACAATATTGCACAACTGATCTACCTTGGGCTCCTCCTTGCGGCGGTCGGGGGCTGGGTATTGGTCGAATACCGCACCCGCATGGGGCAGGCGCTGCGAACTGCCTTGGCTTGGGGCATGATCTTTGTCGGGCTGATGGCTGGCTATGGCCTTTGGGGCGATCTGCGACACGACATCGTGCCGATGCAGCAGGCCAATGGCGCCGCCGTTACAATTCCGCGTGCAGCCGACGGCCACTATTATCCGACCCTGACCATCGACGGACGTGATCTGACTTTCATGGCCGATACCGGGGCCACCTCGGTTGTCCTGTCCCGCGACGACGCGCGACGGCTGGGCATTGATCCTGCCAGCCTGACCTATCTGGGCGAGGCTTATACCGCCAATGGCGTGGTCCGCACCGCGACGGTCAGGTTGAACAATGTCACCTTTGGTCCCTTCACCGACGCCAGCGTGACCGCCCAAGTGAATGAGGGCGACATGGCAGGATCGCTGTTGGGGATGGATTATCTGGGTCGGTTTTCGGTCACGATGGCCGAGGATCTGATGATCCTTACTCGCTAGATCGCGTCCATGAACCTGCGACAGTACGGGCGCTGCATTAACCAGCAGAAACCCGCAAAACCTGTAGACCATTTGTAGGTGCATTGTAGGTGGTTTGTAGGTCACGAAAAACCGGGAAAACGCCTGCATTAACTAGGCTTTTCTATCGTGATTCGCGGCTTGGGGACATCACGCTGCCTACACAGTCGCAACGGCTACCTTTTCCGCCTTCTTGACCCAAGCCCCACTTTCATCTGACCAGTACTGTGCCGCCAGACCCCATCCGGTCAGCAAGGTCCACTGGTCCCGCGCCGCCTGCACCGCCGCAGGGTCGGCACCATCAAACAGCAGCCAGACCCGTTCCAGCCCGGCCAATTCGTCGCGCTGCACCTTTGCCCCGGACAACAAGACGATCCCACGCGCCGAATTGCTGATCGGTCCGGCCCCTAACAAAACAGGCTGGTCTGCGTCCTGCGCACCACCCTCTACCCCATGGGCCAGAAAACTATCTTCGGGCCCTAACCACAGCTTGGCATCCAGATCGTCCAGCAGGCCCTGTTCCGGACTGCGTACCATCAGCCGCCAACCCTGACCCAAGGCCCGGGTCAGGATCATCGTCACGGTGTCGTCCAGCCCAGCCCGGATCAGGTGATAAAACATCGCAACGGCGGTCATTCCTTGGTCACTTTGCCTCAAACCTGTCGCGGATCAAACGGTTCAGCGCAAGGACGCCCCACCCCGTTGCACCTTTGGGTGACAACGGCAGATCGCCCTTGACCAAAGCAGTGCCCGCAATGTCCAGATGGATCCACGGCATGCCATCCTTGATGAACCGCTTCAGGAATTGCGCCGCCGTAACCGCCCCGCCTTCCCGACCGCCAATGTTCATCATATCAGCAATCCGGCTTTTCAGTCGGTCGTCATAGCCCTGCCCCATCGGCATTCTCCACGCCCCCTCCCCTTCGGCTGCAGCAGCTTTGAGGAAGGCATCACACAAAGTGTCGTCGTTTGAAAAAACACCTGTGTTTTCATGACCCAAGGCCACTATGATCGCGCCAGTCAACGTGGCTAGGTCGATGATGCCCGCAGGATTGAACCGTTCTTGCGTGTACCACAACACATCGGCCAAAACGAGGCGACCTTCGGCATCCGTGTTGATGACTTCGACTGTGTCGCCCTTCATCGACCGCACGACATCGCCCGGCCGCTGGGCCCGGCCATCAGGCATGTTTTCGACGATCCCAACCAGCCCCACGACATTGGCCTTTGCCTTGCGCAGAGCCAGGGCGCGCATGACACCCGCCACGACCCCAGCCCCGCCCATGTCCATGGTCATCTCCTCCATCCCGCCCGCAGGCTTGATGGAAATGCCGCCCGTATCGAACACAACACCCTTGCCAACCAAAGCCAGTGGCGCAACTCCCTCTGCGCCGCCCTTCCACTGCATTACCACAACCTTTGATGGCGATTCAGAACCTTGGCCGACCCCCAACAACAACCGCATCCCCAGATGGGACAGCTGTTCTTCTTCCAGGACCTCAACCTCCAGCCCCAGATCGCGCAGCGCTTTCAGACGTTCCGCGAATTCATGGGTGGTCAGCACATTGGACGGCTCGTTCACCAGATCCCGGGTAAAGAACACCCCCTCAGCCAAGGCCGCAGCATCGACATAGGCCGCTGCCGTGGCGTCGGGCCCATTGGTCATGACGGTCACCTCACCCAAAGTCTTGCGCTCGCCTGTCTTATGGTCCGCAAAGTCATAGGCCCGCAGCGCGGCACCAAAGGCAATTTCGGCAGCCTTCGGATGCCCCTCAGCAACGATGAGACAACCCAAAGCACCCAAGGACCGTCCAACCGCCCCGCCCGCCTTGCGGGCCTGTGCCTGATCGGCCCGGCGTGGCAGTTTGATGACTTGCAGCGCCTCGGCCGCCAAACCTGCGGGATATGCCAGATCAACCGCCTCGCCCGGACGCAATTTGCTGCATGCCTCGGACGCAATGAACCGCGCCAGAGCCCCGCGTGTCAGACGATCCAACCGCTTGGCTGCCACGGTGCCCGGCGCGTCGCCATCGACAAAAATCGCTATGCGTCCCTTAAAGGTTGCCAGGATTTCGGTGTTGGTCTGCGCAAAAACGGGTTTGATCGGCGTGGTCATCTGTTGCTCCGGGCAGTTGCCCGGCGGCGGATCCGTGGGCTTGAGCCAAGGCTAGCCCGCGTAACGTCAAATGGCCAGATATGAGTTTTCCCCGCGCCAAATTTCCGTTAGCGTTGCGGCAGTTCGCCAGCAAGGAGCATCCGGCGCGTGCCCAGACTTGACCGCTATCTCTTGTCGCAACTGCTTGGGCATTTTGGCTTTTTCGCCTTGGTTCTGGTGGGCGTCTATTGGGTCAACCGAGCAGTGACCCTGTTTGATCAACTGATGAGCGACGGCCAGTCCATGATGGTTTTTGTTCAGTTTTCAGTTCTGACGCTCCCAAATGTCATCAAATTGGTGCTGCCAATCGCGGGATTTGTGGCCTCGGTCTATGTCACCAACAAACTGTCGGCGGAAAGCGAGTTGGTGGTGCTGCAGGCGACCGGGTTTTCCGCGTTTCGCATGGCACGCCCGGTGTTGTTGTTTGGGCTGGTTGTCGCATTCATGATGGCGGCCCTTGTCCATTTTCTGGTTCCAATGAGCCGGACCAGTATGATCGAACAGCGCGCCACCTTGTCCGAAAACATCACCGCACGGTTTTTGACGGATGGTCAATTCACCCACCCGGCAGCAGGAGTGACGTTTTACATCAATCAGATTGATCCGAACGGCCAGTTGCGCGACATCTTCTTGCAAGACAGCCGCAATTCAGAGGAGACGACAACCTTCACTGCGCGAAAGGCCTTGTTTGTCCGCGGCGACGCGGGGCCGAAACTGATAATGTTCGATGGCATGGCGCAAACGATTGATCGCAAGACCCAAGCCTTGGGTGTTACACGGTTTTCAGACTTTACCTATGATCTGGGGGCCTTGCTGACGCAGGCCGTCGGACACCGGCGCAGGATACCAGAATTGACGACGCCCGAACTGCTTTGGCCAGACGAGCAGGTTTTGCAAAACAGCGGAGAGCCTGCCGATGCCCTGTTTTATGAGGCACACAGCCGATTGGCTGAACCCATCCTGTCAATTGCCGTTGCGATGATTGGCTTTGCTGCGCTGCTGCTTGGTGGATTCAGCCGCCTTGGCCTGTGGCGCCAGATCGCCCTTGCCATAGTGATCCTTGTCATTGTTCAAGGAATCGCCACGTTGGCTAAACAATTTGGGGTTCAGTCGTCACACGGATGGACCCTTGCCTACGCCGCGCCAATCACAGGATTGGCAATCGGTTTCAGCCTGTTATGGTGGGCGCAACGCCCGCGTCCTGTGCCAGAAGCGGTCGCTTCATGACCTTGGACCTGTACATAGCACGCCGTTTTCTATGGTTGTTGGTGCGCATCTTTGCTGGCTTTTACGGTATGATGGTGATGATCGACACCATCGACAAGCTGCGCGACTTTGCTGATAGTAACATCCAAGTCTCAGAGGCGTTTTTTCTTGCAATTTTGAATGTCCCGTCAACGATCTACCAGATCTTGCCCCTCATTCTGGTGTTGACGGCGATTGCCCTGTTCCTGGGCTTGGCGCGGTCGTCAGAACTGGTTGTCTTACGGGCGGCAGGGCGGTCCGGGCTGAAGTTTTTGTTGTCTCCGGTCCTGACCGCAGTTGCAGTTGGCGTCTTCGCTGTGACCGTGTTGAACCCTATCGTCGCATCCACCGCCAAACGTTTTGACGCTGTGTCCTCTGGCCATGCCCGTGGTGGAGCGGTGATGTCTATTTCAGATGGCGGGCTGTGGCTGCGTGAGGGGGGCGACGCAGGCCAGACCGTCATTTACGCTGAACGCGCCAACCTGGACGGCACCGAACTTTATGATCTGACATTTCAGACCTTTGCAATCGACGGGACACCCACCTCGCGCGTCAGCGCAGCATCGGCCATCCTGCAACCAGGATACTGGCTGTTGGATGGTGGAAAGATTTGGCCATTGCAGGATCGCAATCCGGAAAAATCGGCACAGACCCTGCCCGATGGCACGACAATTGCGACGACACTGACCAAAGACAAAATCAGGGACAGGTTCGGCACCCCAAGCGCAATCGGTTTTTGGGATTTGCCGTCCTATATCAACGACCTTGAGGACGCCGGGTTTACCGCCCGCAGTCACAAGGTCTGGTTCCAGATGGAGCTGGCGCAGCCTCTTCTTTTGGCCGCAATGGTGTTGATCGCCGCCGGATTTACAATGCGGCATGCCCGCATGGCGAGAACTGGAAGCCTTGTTCTGACCGCCCTGCTTTGCGGGTTCGCCGTCTTCTTCCTTCGCAATTTTGGCCAGATTTTGGGTGAGAATGGACAATTGCCTATTGTCCTTGCGGCATGGAGCCCGCCAATTGCGGCCACAATGCTGGCGCTTGGGCTGCTTTTGCACCTGGAGGACGGTTGATGCGGGTGGTTTTAACAGCCATTCTGGCGCTCCTGATGGTGGCAACGGGTCTTGCGGCTCAGGATCGTGCAACCTTGGTTGCTGACAGCGTCACTGTCTCCTCGGGCACAACCTTGACAGCCTCTGGGCATGTCGAGGTCTATTTCAACGGTCAACGCCTGACAGCGTCTGCGATCACCTATGATCAGGCCACTGAAACCATGATCATTACGGGCCCGATAAGGATTGAAGATGGAACCGGCAATGTTTTCATGGCCGAACAAGCCGAACTTTCCTCTGATCTGACGGCCGGGTTGCTGACGTCGGCCAGATTGGTCCTGAACCAGCGACTGCAACTGGTTGCGGCCCAACTTGTGCGCAGCGATGGCGGCAATCTGACGGCAATGCGCCGTGTCGCGGCATCGTCTTGCACCATCTGCGCAGGGGATCCGACCCCGCTGTGGGAGATCAGGGCCAGCGATGTCATCCATGATGCACGGGCCCGGCAAATCTATTTCACCGATGCCTCGCTGCGGTTCTATGGCGTTCCGGTTCTATATCTGCCGTCCCTGCGGGTGCCAGACCCAACGGTTGACCGCGCCACAGGCTTCCTGATGCCCAAAGTGCGCTCTACAACAGCATTGGGGACCGGGCTGAAAGTGCCTTATTTCATCGCGCTTGGGGCAAGCCAAGATTTGACGATCACGCCATATTTGACGCTGCAAGGGAACCGTACCGTTGAGTTGCGATACCGCCAGGCTTTTGACACCGGTGGAATTGTCATTGAGGGCGCGGTCACGCGGGACGATCATGGCCCTTACAATCCGCGCGGATATGTTCAGGCAGCCGGTAATTTTGACCTTGGGAACGGCTATGAGCTTGCGTTCTCGGGGGTCAGTGTCAGCGATCCGGCCTATCTTGTGGACTATGGTGTGACCGAGGTTGATCGGTTGAACAGTCAGATATCGGTCACCAAGGTCGAGCGGGATCTGCGGTTTTCCACCAGACTGATTGGGTTTCAATCTATCAGGTCCGGCGAGACAAACAGTATTTTGCCCACAACATTAACCGACCTGACCTATGAGCGCAGGGTTGATCCGGGCTGGTTGGGCGGTGTCGCGGGGTTCAGGCTGGACACACACAGCGATTATCGGCAGGCTAAATCTGCTTTGGATGGTGATGGCGACGGCGTTGCGGATGGGCGCGATCTGGAACGGGTCAGCCTGTCCTTTGATTGGCGGCGAAATTGGACAACACCCCAAGGCATCGTTGTTTCTGGCCTGACAGCCGCCGCCGCAGATCTGTACTCCATTGTTCAGGATGCCGATTTTGCCGGGACGCCGCACCGAGTTTCAGGCGCCGTCGGGATTGAACTGCGCTGGCCATTGGTGAAATCCGCAAAGGATGGTTCCCGACGTCTGATCGAACCCATCGTACAATTCGTTTCGTCGTCAGCAGTCGATCCGACTATACCAAATGGCGATTCAACCTTGGTGGAATTCGACAATGGTAACCTTTTTGCCTTGGATCGCTTTCCCGGGGCGGATGCTGTGGAGGCCGGAACACGGGTCAATCTGGGTGTGAATTATCAGCGCAGCAATCCAGAAGGCTGGTCATTGGGCTTCACCGCCGGTCGCGTGGTGCGGCTGGCGGATGAGGGGCAATTCAGTGAGGCATCCGGGTTGTCAAACCAGAAATCCGATTGGTTGTTGGCTTGGTCGCTCGACAACGCCGTTGGGTTGGCGCTGACCAATCGGTTGGTTTTGGACGATACCTTGTCACTGACCAAAGGTGAATTGCGGTTCGACTACCGATCAGAGGCGGTCGATGTCTCGGGGGGCTATGAATACCTGTTGGCGGACGCCTCCGAGGACCGATTGGTAACCGCCTCAGAGATCGTGTTGAACGCAGGACGCGATCTGTCGCGCAACTGGCGTGCGGAACTGACAACACGCTATGATCTGCGGTCGGAACGACTGGCACGGGCAGGTTTGGAGCTGGATTTCCGCAACGAGTGTATGGACCTTACGCTTTCACTCTCGCGCAGGTACACTTCCTCGACTAGTGTACAGCCGTCAACGGATGTAGGCTTGTCGGTCGAACTTCTGGGCTTTGGGGGCAGTTCGGTCGCCGGACCATCGCGTGTTTGCCGCAGATGAGTGTCAGACCGCAGAAATATGACGTTATGGAGCCAAATCTGATGGCCATTTACCTGAACATAATCCGTGCCTTGAACAACGTGCTGGCGAGGGTGATCATCATATCGGCGCTGCTGGTTGCTGCACCGGCAGCATGGGCCCAAGAGGATGGTTTCGCCCCAGCCGTGTTCGTGAACGACCGGGTGATCAGCCAGTATGAGGTGCGGCAAAGGGTGCTGTTCATGTCGCTGTTGCGCCAACCCGGTGATATTCCGAAACTCGCCGTGCAAAGTTTGATCGACGATGCGCTACGCCGTGATGTGGCCGAAAAACTCGATGTTGTGGCGTCTGCGGATGAAGTCAAAGGTGGGATGGTCGACTTTGCCAGTCGTGCCAACCTGCCGATTGAAGAGTTCCTTGCGGCGTTGGCCAAGGGCGGTGTTGCGCCTGAAACCCTGCGTGATTTCGTCGAGGCAGGTGTTCTTTGGCGCGCAGTTGTCCGCAGCCAATTCACCGAGGCGGCAGAAATTTCGGATGCCGAGATTGATCGCGCAATCGGCGCCGGGGCAGCATCAGGCGGTGAAATGCGGGTCTTGTTGTCAGAAATCATAATCCCAACCGGGGGTGAGGTGGATGCCATGGTGCTTGCCCAGCGGCTGAAACTGACGGCGACCACCACTGCGACCTTTTCCATGGCTGCGCAGAACTATTCCAAGGCACCTTCTGCACGGGCCGGCGGTCAGTTGGGCTGGATTCCGGTTTCCGCCCTGCCACCAGCGATTGCCCCACGCATCCTCGCGCTGAAGATCGGCGAGATGACAGACCCCATTTCCATTCCCGGCGCTGTCCAGCTGTTCTTGTTGCGCGACCTCAGCATTGGCTCAGGCGAGGCTGTCGGCGCTGCTGAAGTTGATTATGCGCAGCTGTTTGTTCCGGTTGGCACGGATCTTTCGGCCGCGGTGGCCCAACTGGACACCTGCGACGACTTGTATGATCTGGTCAAGGGTTTGTCGCCCGAAAGCCTGCAGCGTGGCACAGTGCTGGAGGCGTCCCTGCCCGGAACGCTGCGTTCGATTATTGGTGGCATGGACCCCGGCGAAGCGGCTGCCATTGCCACATCGGCCGCACCGTCAATTGTGATGCTGTGCAATCGCCTGCCACAGTCTGAACTGCCCGCGTCACGCGATGATGTCAGTTCCAACCTTCTTAGTGGCAAGTTGGGCCTTTTGGCGACGGCCTATCTGGAAGAATTGCGATCCAACGCGATCATCAAGATCCAATGAATGGGCCCCCACCGATTGCCATGACCTGCGGCGAGCCCGCCGGAATTGGTCCTGAATTGGCTGTCGCCGCCAAGCAATTCTTGAAAGACGAGGTGCCGTTCTTTTGGATCGGCGACCCAAGGCATCTACCGAAAGGTTCGGCGTTTCAGGTCATCTTGGCGCCAGACGACGTGGCTGACGTTCCATCCGGCTGTTTGCCCGTTCTTAAGCATGCCTTCCCTGACATAGGCACTCCGGGATGCGCCAGCCCGCGCAATGCCCAATCCGTCATCGATGTGATTGCAAGGGCAGTTGAATTGACTCGACAGGGCGCTGCCAGTGCGATTTGCACCGCACCAATCCACAAGCACGCATTGCAGGTCGGCGCGGGATTTGCCTATCCCGGCCATACCGAATACCTTGCTCATTTGGGCGGCGACGTGCCCGTGATCATGATGCTGGCCTCTGACACCCTGCGCGTCGTCCCAGTAACCATTCATATCCCATTGGCCGAGGTGCCGACGCAACTGACCCCAGTTGTGTTGGAACAGGCTATTCGCTTGGCTCATGCCGGTCTGGTCCGCGACTTTGCCATCCTTCGGCCCCGTCTGGCCGTGGCTGGACTGAACCCCCATGCAGGCGAAGGCGGTGCCATGGGTCACGAGGAGATAACCATGATCCGGCCCTTGGTAAAACGCCTGGCAGCCGAGGGTATGCAGATCGTGGGACCGCTTTCAGCCGATACGATGTTTCACGCCCGAGCCCGCACGCACTATGATGTTGCGATCTGCATGTACCATGATCAAGCGTTGATTCCGATCAAAACTCTCGACTTTGATGGGGGGGTGAATGTGACGCTTGGCCTGCCCTTTATCCGCACCTCGCCGGATCACGGCACAGGATTTGACATAGCGGGCAAAGGGATAGCACGGCCAGACAGCCTGATTGCAGCCCTGCGAATGGCGGCCAAAATGGCAAAGGGGCGCGCTCCATGGCTATGATTGACGGCTTGCCCCCCCTGCGCGACGTGATCCGCACCCATGATCTGGTCGCCAAACGGCAACTTGGGCAGAACTTTCTGCTGGACCTGAATCTGACAGCCAAGATCGCCCGCCTTGCCGGGGATTTGTCTGCGTGTGATGTGTTGGAAATTGGCCCTGGGCCGGGCGGTCTGACGCGTGGATTGTTGGTCGAGGGGGCGCGCCGCGTTCTGACCATTGAAAAGGATCCGCGCTGTATCGCCGCCCTGGACGAGATTGCTGCCGTCTACCCCGGTCGGCTGACCACATTGAACGCCGATGCCTTGCAGGTCGATGTCAGCCAACACCTGACCGCACCTGTGCGCGTGGTGGCCAATCTGCCCTATAATGTCGGCACCGAGCTTTTGATCCGTTGGCTGACCCCGACGGTCTGGCCGCCTTTCTGGCAAAGCCTGACGCTGATGTTTCAAAAGGAAGTGGCCGAACGCATCGTTGCCAAACCACGGACCGAACACTACGGCAGGCTTGCCCTGCTCGCCCAGTGGCGCACCGATCCCAAGATTGTAATGACCCTGCCACCCGAGGCGTTCACCCCCGCCCCCAAGGTCCATTCCGCCGTAGTGCATCTGACCCGGCTTGATCAACCGCGTTATCCGGCAGACGAGGTTCTGTTGGGCCGCGTGACGACGATGGCCTTTGGTCAGCGCCGCAAGATGCTGCGCTCCAGTCTAAAGGGCATGCGTCCGGACATCGAGGCCAAGTTGGTCGAGGTTGGCATCGAACCCACAGCCAGGGCTGAGGAAATCAGCCTTGATCGGTTCTGCGCCCTGTCATTGGCACTTAGAACGTAAAAAACCCGGCCTGTTGGCCGGGTTTTCTGAAATCCATTTTCCGCCTCTTACTCGCCAGTCGTTTCCGGAACAGGCGGTACAGCCTTTGCTTCGGGATTAGAGGGCTTACGTGGTGCGCGTGTGCGGGGTTTCGCCGAAGGCGCCGCATCTGTCGGCGTCGGAGCTACGACAACGGTCTCGATGGCAGGTTTTGGTGTCGGCTTTGGCCTCGCCACAGGCTGCGGCGGAGCGGGAGCTACCGGATCAGCCTGACGGGTCTCGACGGGTTTTTCCTGGCG
>JANNAF010000043.1:0-10014 GCA_031384005.1 Rhodobacterales bacterium
GAAACCCAAGGCGCTGACCGAAACCCAGGTCGAAACCCTCCTGAAATCCAACGCTTTCCTCTGGGTCAGCGACTGGTTCAACTCCTATGTCCTGAAACTGCACCCGGCCCGCGAATCCCTGCGCCTGAAATGGGAACACGACCCCCACCCCATCGCCGCCCGCGCCCACTGGTCCCTGACCGCCGACCGCGTGACCAAAGACCCCGAGGGCCTGAACCTCACCGCCCTGCTGGACCGGCTGGAGGCCGAAATGCCCACCGCCCCCGCCCCCGTCCAATGGACCATGAACACCACCCTCGCCGCCATCGGCATCCACCACCCCACCCACCGCGCCCGCGCCCTCGCCATCGGTGAAGCCCTCGGCATCCACCGCAACTACCCCACGCCAAAAGGCTGCACCTCCCCTTTCGCACCGCTGTGGATTGGTGAAATGGTGCGCAGGGCGGGTTAATCAGTCAGGAGCTTTTTCGGGCGAGCAGGATCCCGACCTCGCCGACACCGCCTGGCAATAGCGCCAGAGCAAACCGAATACTGCTGTGGTCGATCACTTCGCCGGTCGAACGCGACCCGATGTAACGCGACGCATCTTCCTGGGACATACCGTCAATCGCAATCCCAAATGCCATCGCCTAATCCACCAGCGGCTGAACCTCGGCAATCGCCTGCCGCCGCTCCTGATCCCGCCGGATCAGGTCGCGCAGGTAATCACTGCTGTTGGAATAGCGCCCGTCTTTTGCCTGCTCTTCGACAATGGCTTTCATCTGGTCGGGCAGCGACATGTTCATGGCAGCCATCACCCAATCCTGCCCACCATGGCATAGCAGGCTCACAACTCCACGCTTCCCAAGCCGCCCGTTTTCCTGTATGCGCCCGCAGTCTGCGACGTGAGGCCATGCCCCCGGCCACATGCAAAGGATAGGGGGCGGCGGCAATGGGGCCGCCATGCAAAAGGAAGACACGGGCCAAGGGGCCGTGGATGCTTCCATATAGGGAACGATCAATGTTCAATGTTACTCGGAAATCCGTTCAGTGGGGCAATGAAACGCTCACGCTGGAATCGGGCAAGGTTGCCCGTCAGGCTGACGGTTCGGTCATCGCCACGGTTGGCGAAACCTCCGTCATGGCCAACGTGACCTACGCTCGCGCCGCCAAGCCGGGTCAGGACTTTTTCCCGCTGACCGTGCACTATCAGGAAAAATACTATGCCGCAGGGAAAATCCCCGGCGGCTTCTTCAAGCGTGAGGCCCGCCCGTCCGAGAAAGAGACGCTGACCTCGCGCCTCATCGACCGGCCCTGCCGTCCCTTGTTCGTCGAAGGCTTCAAGAACGAAGTTCTGGTCATGGCAACCGTGCTGTCGCACGACCTGACCAACGACCCCGATATCGTCGCCATGATCGCCGTGTCGGCTGCGCTGACCATTTCCGGCGTGCCGTTCATGGGCCCGATCGGTGCGGCCCGCGTCGGCTTCTCGAACGGGGCTTATGTCCTGAACCCGTCGGTTGACGACATGCAGGGCCTGCGCAACAACCCCGAACAGCGCCTTGACCTTGTCATCGCCGGCACCAAAGACGCCGTGATGATGGTGGAGTCGGAAGCGTATGAGCTGACCGAGGATGAAATGCTGGGCGCGGTCAAGTTTGGCCATGCCGCGATGCAGCCGGTCATCGACCTGATCATCGACTTTGCCGAACTGTGCGCCAAAGAGCCGATGGATTTCACCCCGCCGGACTATTCCGCCCTCTATGCCCGCGTGAAAACCGCTGGTGAGGTGCAGATGCGCGCCGCTTTCGCCCTGCGCGACAAGCAGGAACGCACCAGCGCCATCAACGCCGCCTCGGCTGCGATCAAGGCTGCTCTGTCGGCTGAGGACCTTGCCGACATCAACCTCGGCTCTGCAATCAAAAAGCTGGAAAGCTCGATCCTGCGCGGCGACATCATCAACGGTGGTGCCCGCATCGACGGTCGTGACAACAAAACTGTCCGCCCGATCTCTGCCGAAACCGGCATCCTGCCGCGCACCCATGGTTCCGCCTTGTTCACCCGTGGCGAAACGCAAGGTCTGGTTGTGACCACCTTGGGAACGGGCGAAGATGAGCAGATCATCGACGCCCTGCATGGCAACTCGCGGTCCAACTTCCTGCTGCACTACAACTTCCCGCCCTATTCGGTCGGTGAAGTGGGTCGTGTGGGCAGCCCGGGCCGCCGTGAAATCGGCCACGGCAAACTGGCATGGCGCGCGTTGCAGGCCGTCCTGCCCGCCGCCACCGACTTCCCCTACACCATCCGTCTGGTGTCCGAGATCACCGAGTCGAACGGCTCCTCCTCGATGGCGTCGGTCTGCGGTGGCTCGCTCTCGATGATGGACGCGGGCGTTCCCTTGAAATCGCCGGTCGCTGGCGTCGCCATGGGTCTGATCCTTGAAGATGACGGCCGTTTCGCCGTGCTGACCGACATCCTGGGTGATGAAGATCACCTTGGCGACATGGACTTCAAGGTGGCTGGCACCGAAAACGGCATCACCACGATGCAGATGGACATCAAGATCGCAGGCATCACGCCCGAGATCATGGCGCAGGCCCTGGCCCAAGCCCGCGATGGCCGCCTGCACATCCTGACCGAGATGAACAAGTCGCTGTCCGCCCCGCAGGGCTTCAGCGAATACGCGCCCAAGATCGAAACCCTGTCGATCCCCACGGACAAAATCCGTGAGGTCATCGGTTCGGGCGGCAAGGTCATCCGCGAAATCGTGGAACTGTCGGGTGCCAAGGTCGACATCAACGACGACGGTGTGATCAAGATCGCCTCCAACGACGCCGCCGCGATCAAGCGTGCCTATGACATGATCTGGTCGATCGTGGCCGAACCCGAAGAGGGCAAGGTCTATACCGGCAAGGTCGTGAAACTGGTCGATTTCGGTGCCTTCGTGAACTTCTTTGGCAAGCGTGACGGTCTGGTCCATGTGTCGCAAATCGCGAACAAACGCCTGAACCACCCGAACGAAGCCTTGAAAGAGGGTCAAGAGGTCAAGGTCAAACTTCTGGGCTTTGACGACCGTGGCAAGGTCCGTCTGGGCATGAAGATGGTCGATCAGGAAACCGGTCTGGAAATCGCGGAAACCGCCGAGGTTTGATCGCAACCTAATTAGAACAGCAGCCCCGATTGCAAAATCGGGGCTGTTTTTGTTGTGGGGCTCTATGGCAGAAATAACCGTCATCACTGTCGCCTATTCCAGTGCGCGGGTCCTGCCCGGCATGATAGAAAGCTTGCCCGCAGGTGCACCGCTGGTCATCGTCAACAACGGGCCAGAAGATGGCCTGACCCTGCTTGCCCAATCAACCGGGGCAAAACTGATTGAACCGGGTCAGAACCTTGGCTTTGGCACGGCCTGCAATCTGGGGGCCAAAGGTGCCACCACCGAATTTTTGGTGTTCCTGAACCCGGACGCCCGCCTGGCACCGGATGCGATGGACCACCTGCTGCACGCCGCCCGGGCGCATCCGCTTGCGTCGGCCTTCGCCCCGGTGCTGCGCGGCGATGATGGCCAGCTTGGTTTCAAACGCCGCTCTTTCCTGAACCGCGCCGACACCGCCCCGCGTGACCCCGGCCCTGACCCGGTCGCGGTGCCCACCCTGTCCGGCGCGGCAATTTTGGTGCGCACCACAGCCTTTCATGCCGTCGGCGGCTTTGATCCCGCCATTTTCCTGTATTACGAGGATGACGACCTTGCCTTTCGCCTGCGCCGCGATCAGGGCCCGCTGATGCTTGTGCCCGCCGCGATCGCGCATCACGCGTCGGGGCAAAGCACGGCACCCTCGGCGGCGCTGTCGCGATTCAAAGGATACCACTGGGCCCGCTCGCGGGTTTATATAGCGCGCAAACACGGGTTGCCGTGGCCTTGGGCCAATGCCCTGAAAAACGCGCTTTGGCATCTGATCCGGCCCAAATCATGGACCGCCCCCGACCGCAGATCAGAGGCTGTTGGCCGCCTGCGGGGCGTTTGGTCAACGCTGCGTCCTTGACCTCAAACCACAGACTTGCCTAAACAGGCATCCGGGCCCGCCAATTAAAGGAGAAGCCTTTGCCGATTCAGTGGAAAAGTATTTTCCGGTTCAAACGTCCTGCCTGGTTCAAAAAAGTGCCCCGCGAACTTATCCGGATCGGCGATCAGATCGAAAACCTTTTGTTTCGCACCTTTGGGTTCAGCACGGCCCGGATTTACAGCCGGTTATTCGTGGAACCCCGCGTCGTGATAAAACAAGGCGCAATGCCCTTGGCCAAAAGAGCCGCGTTTTATCTGATGTTTCCGGCGAATGGCCTAGAGAAATCCCACATCATTGCTTTGGATCATATTGTCCAAAGCGGTTATGCGCCCATCGTGATTTCAAATCTGCCCCTGACCCAACCAGAAACCGAACAGGTGCTGCAACGGTGCCATGCCATCGTCTTGCGGCCCAATTTCGGCTATGACTTTGCCGGGCACCGCGACACCATCCGCCTGTTTCGCCCCGCCCTTGAACAACTGGACCATCTGGCCATCCTGAATGACAGTGTTTGGTTTCCGGCCCAGCAAAATGCCAACTGGCTGGGTCAGGCCGAGGCGAAGACCCTTGATTATGTGGGTTCGGTGTCGCACGGCGGTTTGCCCGCAGACGCGCAAGACAGTGATCTTGCGGATTGGCGGATTGACCGCGACCGCGCCGGTTTTCACTATGGGTCGTTTTCACTGCTGATCGGACCCGCGATCTTGCGGTCACCGGGGTTTTACCGGTTCTGGTCCGACTACCGCCCCTCCAGCATCAAGGCCAATACCATCCGGCGCGGCGAAATCGGGTTCACGCAATGGGTCATTCAAAACGGCTTTTCCCACCGCGACACCTTGGAAATCGACGATCTGCCCCGGCTTTTGGCGGAATTGCCCACCGATAGGCTGGTCCAGATTGCCCGCAATGCCATCACTTTTGACAAGCCAAATCCAAACGACATGCGGGGCGCGACCATCAATGCCACCCCACCCGACCGCGCCGCCCTGACGCACCTGATCCTGAAAGAGCTGGTAAAGTCGCCGCAGGCCTATGCGTTGCAGGATTTTGACCTGTTTGATCGCGGCGGCAGTTTCATCAAAAAGCTGCCCATCACCATCACCCGCACCGCAGGCGACCAAACCTTGAACATCCTGGGCAGACTGCCCGGCCCGGATGCCGCCGCCTTTCGGGCTGAGGCGGAACAGATTTACCGCCGCAAATATGGCGACCCGGCCTGACCGCAGGCCCGCTCAGCGCTGCGCCCAGATTTCCACCTTGTTCAACAGGTTCAGCCACCAGCGCACCTTGACGTCCTTGAACACGAATGGCCGCCTGACGCCGGGGTTGACCGGCACCAGCCAACTCTCGGCCACCGGCCAGTCCGATACCGGACGCTGCTGCAACCGCTGCACATCGGCCACGGTCAGATCGTGGAACGCCTTCACATCCTCACCCGTCAACTGTGCTGCAATGCGGGACGACAGCGATTTCTGGCGGTTGCGAAAGATTGGAACCTCGGGGCAGTAAAACAGGAACGGATCCGCCAGATAGGGCATGTCAGCAAACAGCCCACGCGCCTGCGCCGCATTGGCCCGTTCAGTGTCGGCAAAAACCCAATTGACGGCGCGCAACTTGGCCACATCCGCAATCATCGCATCGACATAGGTGATGCGCCCAGGATCCGCCGCCGCCCCGACATAGGCCCGCAAAACGGCATCCGGACGCATTTGCCTGCGGTAACGATCCACCGAGGTGGCCTTCATGAACCCGGGAAACACAAATGCCCGTCCTGGCCCCAGTACCCGCCCGATCTGGGCCAACTCTTGCCCGGCAACCGGTCGCACGATCTGCATATCCTCTTGCAAAAACAGGATAAGCCCGGTGTCACACTCGGCCAAGGCCCGGTTCATATTGGCATATAGGCCGCCGTGCCGCCCCACCCCGGCCTGGGTCGGGCGCAAGACCGGCAGCCCCGACGCCTCCAACACGGCCAGGGTCTCGGGATCGGTCGAATTGTCGTCATAAATTCTGATACGGGCAAAAGGCATGTTGCGCCGGACCGAACCCAGGCAATTGGCCAGATACCCCCCCCGGTTATAGGAAAACACTGCAACAGTCAGGTCCATCACAACGCCCCGTGCCCCTACCAAACCCATGCCTTTGCCGCCTATGCCCCGGCAACTAGCCTATCGCCGGGGCAAAAGCAAAACTGACCCTCAGCCCGGCGCCTTGGCGAAACGCAGATAGGGCAGCTTGATGTCCAACGCGCCGAAACGTTCGGTTGCCTGTTCGTTGTTCAACGCCAGCGCGACGATCACATCCTGCCCCGGCTGCCAGTTGGCAGGCGTGGCCAAAGGCACGCCGTCCGTCAACCGAACAGCATCCAGCGCCCGCAGAATTTCTGCGAAATTCCTGCCCACCGACATCGGATAGGTCATCGTCAGCTTGACCTTCTTGTCCGGCCCGACGATGTAAACCGTCCGCACCGTGGCGCTGTGGGCCGGTGTGCGCCCCTCGGTCGGCAGGTAAAACTCGGCCGGCAGCATGTCATAGGCCTTGGCGACCGTCAGGCTGGTGTCATCGATGATCGGGAAATCGGCCGGGGCCCCACCGAACGCCTCGATATCACGCTTCCACTTTTCGTGGTCTTGTACGCTGTCGACCGACACGCCAATGACCTTGGTGCCCCGCTTGGCAAACTCGGGCACCAGTTGCGCCACGGCACCAAACTCGGTCGTGCAAACCGGGGTGAAATCGCGGGGATGGCTGAAGATGATCCCGTAATGCCCGTCCAGCCAGTCATGAAACCGGATCTCTCCGGCGGTCGAGTCTGCGGTGAAATCGGGTGCAATATCGTTGATGCGAATGGCCATGGGATCCTCTGACTGTTTCTTGCTGTGACCCGCAACATAGGCCACCGGGAAAAGAGTTTCACTAACCTTGGCGCCGCCCGGTCAAAGAAGGACAAAATGCCACCCCCATCACCCTGCCCGGAACCCCATCCTACAGCAGGTCCGCCGGGCCCAACCCCTTCCGCGCCAGAAACTCCAGCGCGGAACGGTCCTCGACCTCGCCCGCCTCGATTGCGGCCACCTTGCGCATCACCCGGCGCAAATGGTCGGCATCGGGCGTCGTCAGATTGGGCCCGCGCGCAATTTTCGCCCGCAACTCGGCATCGGACCGCGTGTAATAATGGTTCAGCTGGATCCGCGCCGCCGAATACACCTCACGTCCCGGCTGGCCCTGATCGTTGCAGGTGTCGGCCCGGCCATCCGTCTCGATCACATGCACCTTCAACGCGGTCACATGACAGGGGTCCACGATCATCTTGAAATTCTTCAACCCCTTGGCATCGCTTTTCGGATCCGGATTGCGCCTTGTATAATTCGCCAAAACCCCGCCCGCAGGCATCCCCTGATGGCCCGACCGCCCATACATATGCCACGGCAGACTGATGTTCCGGCAGCCCTCCAGCCCCGCCAACGCCTCGTCCAGCCCGACCCCCTTGGGCACCAGAAACTCGTCGGCATCCAGATAGGTCATCCAGCGCCAACGCCCGCCAAAGTTGCGCGTTGCATGGGCATAGGCCAGAACCTGATTATGCACCTCCAGCCGCCCCGACCGGAACTTTTGATCCCACGGCACCACCGTCAACCGCGCACCCAGAAACCCCAACGCATCAATCGTGCCATCGGTGCAGCCGTTGTCATAAACATAGAACTGCCGCACCCCGGCCAACGCATGAAACCGCGCCCATTCCGCGATGTGCTGCGCCTCATTGCGCACGATCAGCACCAGCGCCAACCCCTCACGCCCCGGCTTGGGGCTTGGCGGGTCAATCCCGATCCTGGTGATGCTTTGGCCGCGCGTCAAAAATCCGAACATGGGCCCGCTATACCACCGCAAACCCGACCCGCAAAGCCTCCCATAATTTGATCAAATATTGTTTCGCCCCTTGCCCCGCCCCCCTCCCGGTGCAACTCTGCCGCCAAACCCGAAGGAGGCCTCCATGATCACCCGCCGCGAATTCTATATCAACGGTCGCTGGACCGCCCCGATTTCAAAAGACGGTGCCACACCGCGCGATTGCCCCGTCATCGACCCCTCGACCGAGGAAACCTGCGCCATCATCTCCCTTGGCTCTGAACAGGACACCAACGCCGCCGTCGCCGCCGCCAAGGCCGCCTTCCCCCTGTGGGCCGCAACACCGCCCGCCGAACGCCGCGCCGCAGTGGTCCGCATCCTGCAGCAATACGAGGCCCGCGTCGAAGACCTTGCCGCCGCGATCTCGATGGAAATGGGCGCCCCCATCGACATGGCCCGCGACAGCCACGCCCCCTGCCTGCCGTGGCACCTTGAAAACTTTCTGACCGCCTTTGACCATATCCAATGGATCCGCCCGCTGGGCGACCACGCCCCCACCAGCCAGATCGCCCTTGAACCGATCGGCGTCGTCGGCCTGATCACGCCGTGGAACTGGCCGATGAACCAGATCGCACTCAAGGTGATCCCGGCAATCCTTGCCGGCTGCACCTGCGTGCTGAAACCGTCCGAGGAATCCCCCCTCGACGCGATGATCTTTGCCGAGTTTTGCCATGACGCGGGTCTGCCCCCCGGCGTGTTCAACCTGGTGAACGGCGACGGCATGGGCGTCGGCGCCCAGCTTTCCACCCACCCGGACGTCGAAATGATCTCGTTTACCGGATCGACCCGCGCTGGCCGCGCCATCTCGGCCGCCGCAGCACAGACGCTGAAACGGGTCACGCTGGAACTGGGTGGCAAGGGCGCCAACCTGATCTTCGCCGATGCCGACCCCAAGGCCGTCGAACGCGGTGTGCGGCACATGATGAACAACTCGGGCCAGTCCTGCAACGCGCCGTCGCGCATGCTGGTCGAACGGCCCTACTATGACACCGCGGTCACCATCGCCGCCGACATCGCCAATTCCATCAAGGTCAACTCGGCTCATGAACCGGGCAAACATATCGGCCCCGTGGTCAACAAACGCCAATGGGACCAGATCCAGGGCTTTATCCAAAAGGGCATCGACGAAGGTGCCCGCCTCGTCGCCGGTGGCCCCGGCCTTCCCGACGGCTTCAACCGCGGTTTTTATGTCCGCCCCACCGTCTTTGCCGACGTGACCCCCGGCATGACGATCGAACGCGAGGAGATCTTTGGTCCCGTCCTGTCGATCATCCCCTTTGATACCGAGGAGGAGGCGGTGCAGATCGCCAACAACACCCCCTACGGCCTCAGCAACTATGTCCAGACTCAGGACGGTCCCCGGCGCAACCGCCTGTCCCGCGCCCTGCGCTCGGGCATGGTCGAAATGAACGGCGAATCGCGCGGCGCAGGCGCCCCCTTTGGCGGCATGAAATCCTCGGGCCGCGCGCGTGAAGGCGGCGTCTGGGGCATCGAGGAGTTTCTCGAGGTCAAGGCGATTTCCGGCTACGACATCGCCGCCGAATAATGCCGCCGAATAATGCCCAAGGTCTGGCCGGGTCCGCCCCGCCAGACCCTATTTTTGGTGTATAGGGATTGTAGAGGCAATGTAGGTACTTTGTAGGTCGCTAACCCTGCGTTAACCTGTGCCAAAGGCCCGAGGTTCCATGACCCACAAACACCTGCTCTCCCCCCTGCAATTGCGCGGCCAAACCCTGCGCAACCGCATCGTCTTTGGCGCCCATACTGCCAACATGTCCGACCTCGGGATACCGGGTCCCCGCGTGCAAGGCTACCTCGTGGAACGCGCCCTTGGCGGGGCCGGAATGATCGTGTCCGAACCCGTCCCGGTGCATAGGACAGGCGTGCTAACCCGTGGAAATTACTTGATTTCCGACGACATCATCCGCCACTTCCGCAAGGTGACCGACGCGGTCAAGGACGCAGGTGCCGTCATCTTGCAACAGCTTTACCACATCGGGGCGCATGGCGACAGCGACCTCAGCTTCGCCCCCAATTGGTCCCCCTCCGGCCTGCCGTCCTACCACGA
>JANNAF010000221.1:0-5235 GCA_031384005.1 Rhodobacterales bacterium
TTGTACTTCTGGATGTTGTCAGCCTGTTCGACCAGACCGCCAAACACCATGCCCAACTCGTGCTGGCCAGTGGCCACCTCGTGGTGATGCTTGTCGACCTTGATGCCCATGCGCTTCATCGTCGACAGCATCTCGCCGCGCAGATCATGCGACGCGTCGATCGGGTTCACCGGGAAATAGCCGCCCTTGTGCGGGGCGCGGTGACCCAGATTGCCGCCCTCGAACGCGGTGTCGGTGTTCCATGCCGCATCTTCGGCGTCGATCTGGAACGACACCTTTTGTGGCGTCACCGAATAGCGCACGTCGTCAAAGATAAAGAATTCAGCCTCGGGCCCGCAATAGAACGCATCGCCCACCCCGGTCGAGGACAGATACGCCTCGGCCTTGATCGCAATGCCGCGCGGGCAGCGGTCGTACATCTCGCCGGTGTCGGGCTCTGCGACGTTGCAATGCACGCACAGGGTTTTCTCGGCATAGAACGGGTCCATATAGACCGAGGTCGCATCCGGCATCAGCTTCATGTCCGATTGATCGATCGACTTCCAACCAGCGATGGAGGAGCCGTCGAACATGAAGCCTTCTTCAAAGAAGTCCTCATCCACAAGATCGGCCACCAGCGTCACATGCTGCAGCTTGCCCTTGGGGTCGGTAAAGCGGATGTCGACATATTCGACCTCCTCGTCCTTGATCAGTTTCAGAGCTTTTTGCACTGCGCTCATCATGCTGCCTTTCGGTTGGTGTTGCGGTTTCAAGTCTGCACGCGGATGCGAACATCGGCGCGATTAGGTGGGCGCGGTCCGGTCAAACGGCGTCGTCGCCGGTTTCGCCGGTCCGGATGCGGATGGCCTGTTCGACATTGGTCACGAAAATCTTGCCGTCGCCGATCTTGTCGGTACGGGCGGCCGCAATGATCGCGGCAATCGCGGTGTCGACCATGTCATCGGTCAGCACGACCTCGATCTTGACCTTGGGCAAGAAGTCCACGACGTATTCGGCGCCCCGGTACAGTTCAGTATGGCCCTTTTGCCGACCAAATCCCTTGACCTCGGTCACCGACAGGCCCTGAATCCCGGCCTCTTGCAGCGCCTCTTTGACTTCATCCAGCTTGAACGGCTTGATGATCGCCTCGATCTTCTTCATGGGCCGACTCCCCCGCAAATGTCTTGTCTCTGGTGGACTGATCACTTCCTTGGGACAGGGACAATTGACTAGACTATGGTTGCGACAGTGGGACGCGGGATTTTGCCGGTCCCGCACGAATTTTAGGCGATGCGCCCAAAATATAATCAGCCTACGAACGAAAGAGCTGCCAAAAATGACCGAACTCCTGACCGCCGCCCAAATGCGCGCCATCGAACAGGCCGCCATCGCCTCCGGTCAGGTCACCGGCCTTGAATTGATGGAGCGCGCCGGCCGCGGCGTGGTCGAGGCGGTGTTCGACGAATGGCCAGCCCTGCGCACCACCTCCCACCGCGCCGTCGTCCTCTGCGGGCCGGGCAACAACGGCGGTGACGGGTTTGTCGTGGCGCGGCTGCTGAAAGAGTGGGGGTGGAAGGTGGAGGTGTTCCTGTATGGCGACCCCACCAAACTGCCGCCCGACGCGCGGGTGAATTATGAGCGCTGGGTGGCGATGGGGGAGGTGAGACCGCTGATTGAAGCAGACCTGCCTGACACTTCGGAGGGCTTGGTCGCGGAGTGGCATGCCAAGGAAGGCTGCGTCATTTTCGATGCGCTTTTCGGCACTGGGTTGGGCAGACAAGTCGAACCTGGGCTCTTGAACCTGCTTCGATGCACAGACGGTGAATTCAAGACTTCAAATCCCCGCGCGTTCTATCTGGTGGCAGTTGACGTGCCCACGGGTCTCTGCGCCGATTCAGGAAAGTGCCTTGGTCCCAGTCCTGATAAGTGGTGGGATCATAATGGTTTCCGCGCCAACCTGACCGTAACCTTTCATCGTGCAAAACTGGGGCACATTCTGGCGGATGGAACTGACCATTCCGGGAAAGTGGTGGTCAAGGACATCGGCCTGAAAAGCTCTGTTGGGATTGAAATGCCAACGATTCGTGGGATCGACGTGAGCAAGTCTGTCCATATGCATAAATTCTCGTACGGCCACGCCCTCATCCTCTCCGGCCCCCCCGGCCACGGCGGCGCCGCCCGGATGACCGCACGCGGCGCTCTCCGCATCGGCGCGGGCCTCGTGACCCTCGCCTGCCCCCCCGACGCCATCCCCGAAAACGCCATGCGGTTGGATGCCATCATGGTCCGGCCTTGGGGCGAGGTGGAGGGGTTGCAGGTGGCGCTGGACGATGACCGGATCAACGCGATCTGCGTCGGGCCGGGCTTGGGGCTTGATGCGCGGGGGGAGGCGGTTCTGCGGGTGGCGCTCGGCCAATGTCTTGGTGAACCCCGGCCTAACATAGGGCGGGGTTCTCCCCGCCGCGCCATTGTCCTCGACGCCGACGCCCTGACCCTGATCGCCCGCGACCCCGCCCTGTTTGCCCTCCTTCACGAAAACTGCGTCCTCACCCCCCACCACGGCGAATTCGCCCGCCTGTTCCCCGACATCGCCGCGAAACTCGACGCCCCGGCCACCAAGGGCCCCGCCTATTCCAAGGTCGATGCGACGCGTGACGCCGCCGCCCGCGCCAATTGCACCGTCCTGTTCAAAGGCCCCGACACCGTCATCGCCTCCCCCGACGGCACCTGCGCCATCAACTCCGCCGCCTACGACCGCGCCGCCCCCTGGCTTGCCACCGCAGGGTCAGGTGACGTCCTCGCAGGCTTCATCACCGGCCTCCTCGCCCGCGGCTTCGCCCCACAACAAGCGTCTGAGACCGCCGCCTGGCTCCACGTCGAATGTGCCCGCTCCTTTGGCCCCGGCCTGATCGCCGAGGATCTGCCAGAAGAACTGCCCAAAGTTTTCCGCGCCTTGGGCCTCTGACCCACCACCCTCATCCTCGCTGCGCAAATATCCATCTTGCCTTGCCTAGGCAAACATCCTTGCCAAATGGTTAATTTTCAAAAACCAACCCATTGATATCAAACAAACAAAAAAGGCGTCCAGATCTGGACGCCCCTGTAACCCATGTAAGGTGGGTGAAACCCACCGCCCCCGTCAGGCCCGAACCAAGGCCGGGCAGGCCAATTCCAACCCGCCCGCATAGATCACGGCATCCTCGTCAAACGACAGCGTGAAAAACCGCATCTCGGCCACTGTCTCGGCCCGGATATACTCACCGTCCACCAGACGACCCGCCGGGATCATGGCCTGCGCGGTGCCATACATCGCCTTGGCACGCCAATCGCGGATCAAAATGGCTTGGGCGGCCGAGACCGTCACCTCAACCGTCGGGCGATCAACGCCCAGGGTGTCATGCGAGATTTTGACGACACGGGCGTGATGCACCACAGTCACCGCCACCTCTTTGACGCGGCGCGCACCGCCGCGGGTCAGGATCCGGTCGCCGGGCTGCAAGAACTCGACCGGCAGTTCGCCGTCCAGTGTCAGAACCGGTGTTCCCACGGCCATGGCGTGCAAAGCCGTAACGGTTGCATCCAATTTGCCTGCTGCCTGTGCCATGTTAAGACCCTCGCGCTGTGTGCCTGACCTTAGTTGCGCCAGATTGTGGCAAGATTGGGTTACTGCAGAGCCATTTTAACGACTTTGTGCCTTTTTGGGGCCAATGCTTTTTCCTCTCGCATCCCTGTCATGGCTTTGTTAGAAGGGCGCGGATTTCAGGGTGCATCCCAGCTTTCGGGCCGGGGATGCGTTCTGTTGACATATGCGGGTGTGGCGAAATTGGCAGACGCACCAGATTTAGGTTCTGGCGCCGCAAGGCGTGGGGGTTCAAGTCCCTCCACCCGCACCAGATGGGATGAGAAGGACGATAGGATGCAAGTCACCGAGACCCTTAAAGACGGCCTGAAGCGCGGCTACACCATCACGGTGACAGCAGCCGAGTTGGAGGCCAAAGTCACTGAAAAGCTGCTCGAAGCGCAGCCTGATGTCGAAATCAAGGGATTTCGCAAGGGCAAGGTGCCATTGGCCATCATGCGCAAGCAGTTTGGCCAGCGCCTGATGGGCGATGCGATGCAAGACGCGATCGATGGCGCGATGAAGGATCACTTCGACGCGACCGGTGACCGTCCGGCCCTGCAGCCCGACGTCAAGATGGTCGGTGGCGACGCCTGGAAAGAGGGTCAGGATGTCACGGTCGATATGGCCTATGAATGTCTGCCGCCGATCCCGGAACTGGATGCCTCGGTCATCACGATTGATCGTCTATCGGTCAAGGCAGATGATGCGTCGGTTGACGAGGCGTTGAAAAACCTTGCCGCCTCGTCGCAGACCTTCAGCGAGCCCAAGAAGGGTCGCAAGGCCAAGTCTGGCGATCAGGTCGTGATCGACTTCAAAGGGTCGGTTGACGGGGTCGAGTTTGAGGGCGGTTCAGGCGAGGATCATGCGCTGGTTCTGGGGTCAAACTCCTTTATTCCGGGGTTTGAGGATCAGTTGATCGGTGCTGGGGTGGACGACGCCATTTCGGTCAATGTGACCTTCCCGGAAGCCTACGGTGCCAAGCATCTGGCCGGTAAGGCCGCCGTGTTCGCCTGCACCGTCAAGGCTGTGAAAAAGCCGGTCGAAGCGGAAATCAACGACGAGTTGGCCAAGAAATACGGGGCCGAGGATGTCGCCGCGCTGAAGGGTCAGATCTCGACCAGCCTCGAGAATGAGTACAAAGGTGCGGCGCGCGCGGTGATGAAGCGTGCGCTGCTGGATCAGTTGGACGCCTTGGTCAAGTTTGACCTGCCTGCAGCCCTTGTGGATGCAGAGGCCAACCAGATCGCGCATCAACTGTGGCACGAAGAAAACCCGCAGGAACAAGGCCACAACCACGGCAGTATCGAGACCACGGACGAGCATCGCAAGCTGGCCGAGCGTCGCGTGCGTTTGGGGTTGGTTCTGGCCGAAGTGGGTCGCAAGGCCGAGGTCACTGTGACCGACGCCGAAATGACCCAAGCCGTTCTGGCAGCCGCCCGTCAGTATCCGGGCCAAGAGCGTCAGTATTTCGAGTTCGTGCAAAAAAACCAGCAAGTGCAGCAGCAACTGCGCGCGCCGATTTTCGAGGACAAGGTCGTTGACCATATCGTGGCAGCCGCCAAGGTCACCGACAAGGAAGTCAGCAAGGAAGACCTGCAAAAGCTGGTCGAGGCGCTGGACGAGATGTGATCGGT
>JANNAF010000082.1:0-9578 GCA_031384005.1 Rhodobacterales bacterium
CAAATCGCGGCCTGCGATCAGGATATCAAGGTCGTCGTCGGCCAAAAGCCGCGCAAGCCGCCCGCCAAAGACGCCATAACCGCCGAGTATGAGGATTTTCATGAACGCCCCTTTCGGCAGCACAGTGGGATGCTAAGTTAAAGAGGTAAATGCAGAATTTGGAGTACGAAATGGAATATCGGCGTTTAGGGCGGTCTGGATTGAAGGTGTCGGAGTTTTCGTATGGCTCTTGGGTCACTTTCGCCAAACAGGTCGATGTGCAGCCTGCCAAGGAAATGTTGACGGCGGCCTATGATGCCGGGATCAACTTTTTCGACAATGCCGAGGGGTATGAGCAGGGCAAGTCGGAACTGGTGATGGGGCAAGCCATCCACGAACTGGGTTGGTCGCGCGACAGCTATATCGTGTCGTCCAAGGTGTTTTGGGGCGGGTCCAAGCCCACGCAACGCGGCCTGTCGGCCAAACATGTGACCGAGGCCTGTCATGCGGCGCTGAAACGGCTGCGGGTGGATCATCTGGACCTGTATTTCTGCCACCGTCCCGATATTGACACTCCGGTCGAGGAAACGGTGCGGGCCATGCACAATCTGGTTTTGCAGGGCAAGATCCTGTATTGGGGCACCTCGGAATGGTCGGGTCAGCGGATCACCGAGGCGCATGCGGTCGCCGCACGCTGCGGTCTGACGCCGCCGACGATGGAGCAGCCGCAGTACAACCTGTTCGAACGGAACAAGGTCGAGGCGGACTATGCGCCGGTGTACGAGACGTTCGGGTTGGGCACGACGATCTGGTCGCCGCTGGCCTCGGGGATCCTGACGGGCAAGTATAATGACGGCGTGCCGCAGGACAGCCGGATGAACCTGCCGGGGTATGAGTGGTTGAAGGACAGTCTGGCCAAGCCCGAGGGGCAGGCGCGGCTGGTCAAGGTCAAGGCTCTGGCGGGGTTGGCGGACCGGATCGGGCTGCCGATCCATCATTTGGCGCTGTTGTGGTGTCTGGCGAACCCCCATGTCTCGACCGTCATTCTGGGGGCGTCGCGGGTGTCGCAACTGACTGATAACCTGAAGGCGCTGGAGCATAAGGCCAAGTTGACGCCCGAGGTGATGGCCGAGATCGAGGGCATCATGGGCAACAAGCCGGCGGCGGCGGCGCGTTACTGAACGACCGCCGCGATCTGGCGGCGCAGGTTGGCGGCAAGGGTGGTCTGAGGCTCTGGGCAGCCGGTGGCCAGCCATGCCTCGATCCGGGCAAAGACGCCGCCGATCACGAAGGTCAGGTTGTCGTCAGTGGTCGTCCAGCCAAGGCGATGAAGGTCGCTGCGGATGAGGTCGGTCGACATGGCGCGAAAGCGCAGCATGATGCCGTGACCGGCAGCCGAGCCCTGCAAGTGACGGCGAAACCCTTGGGACGAGGCCAGATGGGCGACCAGCCAGCTGACGGTCGGCAATTCGGCCTTATGGTCCATTGAACGGGCGATTTGTTCGATTTGTTCAAGCCCAAGGGCAAAGCCGCTGTCCAACAGGTCCTGCTTGGTTGGAAAATGCGCGTAAAAGGTTGAACGCGCAACATCGGCGCGGGCGCAGATCATCTGCACGTTGATCTCATTCCAGTCATGATCCTGCATCAGGGCAAACAGCGCCTCCCACAGGGCGCGGCGGGACCGATTGGCCCTGCGATCGGACACAGGTGGCGTTGGGTGTAGGGTATCGGTCAAAGCGGGGCTTTCGTGTCGTTGTGTTGCCGGACAGGTGATGGATAACGGACAGGTGTAGCATAAGGGAGTTTGCGATGCCTGGAAACCAAGAAACACTGATCCGCCGCATTGTCCGCTGGGGCCTGTACCCGGCAAGCTGGGGCGTCCTGATATGGGGATTTTACCGGATTCTGGTGCTGGGGGCAGAACCGGCAGGGGTCTGGACGCTGACAACCAGCATCCTGATGCCGGTCTATCTGGTGCTGGAATTTACGCTGCCCTATGAAAAGCGCTGGGCGATGACCTGGGCCTCGGCCTGGGCAGATTTCAAATACATCGTGGAGAACGGCGGGGCGATTGCGGCCATCTCATTCGGCCTGGCCTATTTCACCATCACGACTGCGGGGGGGCACCGCGGGCCGGCCAGCGACTGGCCAGTGGCGGTGCAGGTGATCGCGGCGCTGCTGATCTTTGAGGCGATCAACTATACGCTGCACCGCGCGATGCACGAGATGCGTGGCGGGGTCGGGCGGTTCCTGTGGGGGACACATGCGGCGCATCATCTGCCGCCACGGCTGTACCTGATGATGCATGCGGTGTTTCACCCGATCAATGCGTTCTTTATTCAGGTGGGCGCGATCGTGCTGCCGATCTGGGTGATGGGCTATGGCCCAGAGGCGGCGGCGATGTTCCTGATGATCAACGGGATGCATGGGTTGATCAGCCATTTCAACGTCGATGTGCGGGCGGGGTGGCTGAACTATCTGTTCGTAGGGACCGAACTGCACCGCTATCATCACTCGGCTATCGTGGCGGATGCAGGAAACTTTGGGGCGACCCTGTCGATATTCGATCAGATGTTCGGCACCTTTGTGTACCGTCCAGGTGTCGCGCCGTTGGAGTTGGGGGTGGACCCCAAAAGCGGTCTGCCGGCCTATGAGCGGTTTGGGGCGGTATTGGCCTTGCCATTCACGAGCCGGGCGTAGGGCCGCGCGCCGCGGCGGATAACGACCTCGGCCACGCCAAGGTTGACGACCCAGGCCGAGATGAACACAAGGTCAACCAGCACGCCCCGCACCTCACCCAGCAGCAGGAACACGGGCAATAACAGGACAGTCTGGGTCGCAGCACCAAGGGTGATGGCATAGCTGCGCATCATCCAGGCGCGGTGGTCGGCCACGCGGCGCTGCCGGATGGCGCGGATACCGAGGAAGAGGACCGCCAGGAAGACCACGGCCATGACGTTCTGCGCCGAATTGTACAACGCCGAGTCGCCTTGGGCCTTGGCCGAGGCGTTCATCACAAGACCGGAGATGGCAAAATAGGTACCCGCGCCCACCAGAACCCGGCCGAGCCAGCGGTGCAGACGGGGCAATGTGCGGCGCAGGCGGTTGGAGAACTGCGAGAACCCCAATATCAGCATGGCGGAGCCGCCCAGAATATGCCCGATGATCGCCCAAGGGTAACTGGCGCGCCGGTCAATGGCTGCGGCATCGCTAAGGGCATTGATGTCACCATTCTGCATCGACTGCAGGACCAAAACGCCGGTCAGCACGGGAATAATTGCCAGTAAAAACAAGGCAAAGCGCGGCATGGCCGCCAAGGCGGGTCTAAGCATCGAAATCTCCTTTTGAGGTCAGTCGGGGGTGAATTGAAAGACCTGATCAAGCGGCTTGTCGAAGGCACGGGCGATCAGAAAGGCAAGTTCAAGCGAGGGCGAATACTTGGCGGCCTCGATCGCCATGATGGTTTGCCGGGTCACGCCGACACGGGCGGCAAGATCGGCCTGAGTCATCTCGTTTGCATCAAAGCGCAGGCGGCGGATCTGATTGGTGATCCGCATTCAGACGCCGGTCCGGTACAGCGTCAGTTTAAGGAGGTTGCTGGCGACATCACCCAAGGAAAACCCAAGGTAGATCAGGTTGAAGGCGATGAAGCCGGAATAGCCGAGGGCCAGCGCGGCCATCGCGCCCAAAAAACCGGCCACGGCGAACAGCATCATGGCACCCATGCCCCACATCTCGAACTTGGTGTCGCGTTCGTCTTTCAAAAAGGCGGGGGGTTTGCCGCCGGCGAGGATGGCTTGGGCGATGGTGGTCAGGATGGTCAAAACGATGATGGACCCGATGGACACCGGGATGACCCAGATCACCGTGCGCGCCCAGATTTGCATGGCGTCGGGGGCGGTGGAGGTGCCGTCCTGGAACATTGTCCAAATCCGGGAATAGAACCAGCCGTTGATAAGCAGGCTGGAGACAAGGTTGATCCAGGTAAGGCGTTCTTCAGAGTTCATGGGCAGCTCGAATCAGTGTCAAGGTTGTTAGGCATTAGGTATGCAAAACTATGCATGATGTCAAAGATCTTTTACATCGTTTTGCCGTTGACCTTTGCCGCGCCCTGCCGTCACTCTGCCGGAAAAGAGGAGAACACTATGGCAAAGCGGGCGTTGATCACCTGGGGCGGTTGGCTGGGGCATGATCCGGAAAAGGTGGCGAACCTGTTCGCAGGTGACCTGCGCGAGGCGGGGTTCGAGGTGACGGTGACAGACACGCTGGCCTGCTTTGACGATGCGGGCGCATTGGCCGACCTGTCGCTGATCGTGCCGGTCTGGACGATGAGCACAATAGAAAAGCACCAAAGCCAGAATGTAGCCGATGCAGTGGCCTTGGGTGTGGGTCTGGCCGGGTGCCATGGCGGCATGTGCGACAGTTTCCGCAACGATGTGGTCTGGCAGTTCATGACGGGGGCACAGTGGGTGGCGCATCCGGGCAATGACGGGGTGGACTACAAGGTGCGGATGGTGTCGGATGACCCCTTGGTCGCCGGGATTGACGATTTCATGGTCAAGACGGAACAGTATTACCTGCACATCGACCCGGCGGTGAAGGTTCATGCGGTTTGCGATTTTCCAGTGGTGGACGGCCCCCATGCCGCCAATGGCGCCGTGGCGATGCCGATTGGGTTCACCAAGATGTGGGGCAAAGGGCGGGTTTATTACAATGCGCTGGGCCATCAGGCCAATGTGATTGACCATGGGCCCGCGCATGAGATGATCAAACGCGGACTTTTGTGGGCGGCACGATGAGCTTTCAGGCCTATCTGGACAACATCCAATCCAAGACCGGCAAATCCCCCGCCGATTTTCGCCAGATGGCGGCGGACAAGGGGTTTGCCGGGCCGGACGGGATTGCCAAGGGCGTCAAGGCCACGCAGATCACCGATTGGTTGAAGGCGGATTTTGACCTTGGCCATGGGCACGCGATGGCGATTGTCGCCTTGCTCAAGGGCAAGACGGATTGAGGGCGGGGCTGGAACGCAAGGCCGCGATGTGGACGATGATTTTGGCCTGATACTGTCGCTCCCCCCCAGGCATTGGGCATCGACACCGATCAACTTTGCCGTGCAGCGGTGCTGTGGCAACTGGATGGCGGCAACGATTGGGTCAGACCGGATATGGCGGGTCCGGCGTTTTGGGTGGCCCGGCAAAGTGGCGGTGGCGCGAAAACTGCCGGGTTTTCGCGAAATGGCTGCGCTGGGTGTGTCAGCCTTGACCGCTTTGATGGTCAGATATCTGCGGCCCCTGCCTGACGGCTGGGCGGTGGTGCGCCATCATGGTGCAGGTTGCATTGACCCTGTGCCCGCTTTCCCCCATGGTCCGACCAAAACCGAAAAGAGCAGCCATGGCCACGACCGCCCCGTTTTCCCGTTTCGAATTCATGATCGCCTGGCGCTATTTGCGCGCGCGGCGGGCCGAGGGCGGCGTTTCGGTGATGACGTGGATCAGTCTGGTTGGCATCACGCTGGCGGTGTTCGCGCTGATCGCGACGTTGGCTGTGCGGGCCGGGTTTCGGGCCGAGTTTGTTGACACGATTTTGGGCGCCAATGCCCATGTGACGGTCTATTCCGCCGGGCATCTGGATGAGGCGGACAATCTGGTGCGTGGGTTCACCGAGTATGACGCCATTCAGGCGCGTATTCTGGCTGTGCCGGGGGTGACGCGGGCAGCGCCGCTGATCAAGGGGCAGGTCATGGCCACCTCGGGCGAGGCGACGATGGGGGCCGAGGTTTACGGGATGACGGCGGCCGATCTGGCGACGATCCCACGCATCGGCATCGGGTCCGGGGCGGTGGGCGATATTGCGGCCTATGACACAGGCATCGCCATCGGGTCGCAGCTGGCGCGCGAGTTGGGCCTGAGTTTGGGCGACCGGGTGCGCCTGATCTCGCCCCAAGGCACCAAGACGGCGCTGGGGGTCAGCCCGCGGGTGAACGCCTATACCATCGTCTATGTCTTTACCGCCGGGCGCTATGACATCGACCGCACCCGCATCTACATGCCCTTTTCCGAGGCGCAGAGCTATTTCAACAAGGATGGTTTGGCCGATGAGTTCGAGGTCATGGTGGGTGACCCCGAAACGGTGGACCAGTTCGACAGCGCCCTGTTGCAGGCGGCGGGCCCCGAGGCGTTGACCTGGACCTGGCGCGACAGTTCGGGCGCATTCCTGCGGGCGCTGACGGTCGAGGACAATGTGATGTTCATCATCATGGCCATTCTGGTATTGATTGCGGCCATGAACATCGTGTCGGGGCTGATCATGCTGGTTAAAAACAAGGGCCGCGACATCGGGATTTTGCGCACCATGGGGCTGACCGAGGGGTCGGTGCTGCGGATATTCTTTTTGTGCGGGGCGTTCACTGGGGTCTTGGGGACGGTGTTCGGTGTCATCCTCGGCTGTCTGTTTGCCATCTATATCGACCCTTTGTTTTCGCTGGTGAACTATGTCTCGGGTGGTGGGGTTTGGGATCCGTCGATCCGCGGGATTTACAACCTGCCGGCCAAACTGATGCCGGGCGATGTGCTGTCGGCGGTGGCGCTGTCGCTGGGGCTGTCGTTTGTGGTCACGCTGTTTCCGGCCCGCCGTGCCGCCCGGATGAACCCGGTGGAGGCGCTGCGCTATGAGTGACACGCTGGTTCTGGATGGCATCGAAAAGGTATTTTCGCGGGGCAAACCTGCCGAGGTCGTGGTGCTGCGCGGGGCATCCCTGACCGTGGCGCGGGGCGAGGTTGTGGCGCTGGTGGCTCCGTCAGGTGCGGGAAAATCGACGTTGTTGCATATTGCGGGGCTTTTGGACACGCCTGACGCCGGGCGTGTGGTGTTGGAGGGGCGCGAGATGGGCGGTCTGGCCGACCGCGCCCGAACCGAGGCGCGGCGCGGGCAGGTCGGCTTTATCTATCAGTTTCACCATCTGCTGCCCGAGTTTTCCGCGTTGGAGAATGTCGTGATCCCGCAATTGGCCAATGGGGTTGCCATGGCCGAGGCGACCGCGCGGGGGATGGAGTTGCTGTCCCGCGTCGGTGTGGCCGAGCGGGCGGCGCACCGTCCCGCGGCGCTGTCGGGGGGCGAGCAGCAGCGGGTGGCGTTTTGCCGGGCGCTGGCCAATCAGCCGCGCCTGTTGTTGGCCGATGAGCCGACCGGAAACCTGGACCCTGCCACATCGGACCGGGTGTTTGGCGCGCTGATGGATCTGGTGCGCAGCACGGGCATGTCGGCGCTGATTGCGACGCATAACATGGAACTGGCCGCCCGGATGGACCGGGTGGTGCGGCTGAATACAGGCTTGGTTGTGGCCGCGTAACGGGCGATACTGGGTCGAATGAAGGAGACTGTGATGCGCCTTGTCTTGCCATTTGTGGTTGGGGTTGCGGGGGTTCTGGCGCGGGCCGCCTGTTTGCCGCCGACCGTGGTTGCAACCTCGGGGGCCGCCGACTTTGCCGACCTGTGCGCGCCCTGCCATGGGCCGACCGGGGTTGGAAATGGGCCGATGGCGGCGGATCTGGACATCAAGCCTGCCGATCTGACCGGCCTGTCGGACCGTAACGGGGGTGTGTTCCCGCTGGCCCGCGTGATGAGCAAGATCTGGGGCTATTCCGAGGGGGCCGTGCCGTCGATGATGCCCGCGTTCGGGCCGCTGTTGGACAGCCAGATCGTGCTGGTCGATGTCGGTGACGGCATCCAGACCCCCACGCCCGAGCGGTTGATTGATCTGGGTGAATACCTGAAATCGATCCAGAAGTAGCATCCAGATCTGGACACTTTTGAAAAGCGTCTGGAATCAAGGGCTTGGGTTTCGAAAATTTACGCTCTGTTAACGGGTCCGATGCCGAGGGGTTCCGGGGTCAGGTCGGCCTTGCGACTGCGAAAGGGCGGCGCGTCGGCGGTGTCGGCCTTGGGCATCAGGGTCAGGAAGATCAGCAGCGTCAGCGCGGGGAAGCAGACGATGAAGCCGACCAGAACGGTCTTGTGGGTTTCGGACAGGCCGTTTGACAGGCCAAGGCACAGGCCGACGATGGCCTGAAGCCCGATACAGAAGATGGCGAAGACGGCGAGGGGGGAGGGGCGCATGGGGACCTGTGCGGGTTGGTTCATGCGGTGAGGGTAGGGGTGGGATGGTTAAGGAAGGGTTAAGGGGGGCGTTAGGTCCGGGGAATACGGGTTAGGTCTCGAACTACGGTTTGCCGATGGGAATATCTATTCGCAATACGCCATCGGAATCGCGCAAGCCTTTCAAAAACTCACATTGACCGAAAATTTCGCAAACAGCGCCTTGCCAACCTTCACGATCCAGCTCAGTTGTTGCCGAGATTAAAGTGCTGTGTTGCACATAGGAAATTCGAGCATCGCTATCAATCACTAGTGCGCCAGCCGATAGAAGTCTTACCAAAAAGAACTTACTTCCTTGGCTCGGATTCGCTGTTAGCCCGACTACAGGCATGCTTTTCGCCGTCCCCTTCAAGATGGAAAGGCCTTCCATAGAGCCTGAATAGAAAGAGAAAACAAATACCATAAGCATGGCGCTTGCTGGCGCCTCGACACCGTCGAAGAATTTGTACTTGGCAACTGCGAACGGGATGGCGATCAGACCCAAAGCTCCAAGGCTGCTGGTGAATGCATGCTCTGGAAACCCAAACAAGAAGCTAGAAATCCATGAAAGAAGAATCAAGATAATGCAACCGTAGACAAACCATTTTAAACGCTTAAGGCCAATTGGGCCAAGAGAGTTTTCGCCCCCGAGGGCCGCATCAAAGACTTGCAAAGTATAGGGGAGCAACGAAAGCAAGACAAATTGAATTGATATCGCCAGAAAATCGGTTGGGACATAGAAATGCAGAACATTGATACCTAATCCGAGGCTGAGTCCCAGCTCGTGGGTGAGTGCTAGAAGAAACGCTAGAATGGGCACTGTTGATGCAAATTTAAGCGCGCCGCTATACAGCACTAATACCTTATCCTTACTCATACATCCAACTCCTCCACAAACCGCGCATTCTCCTGAATATACTGGAACCGCAATTCCGGCTTCTTCCCCATCAACCGCTCGACCAAATCCCCCGTCTCGCCCGGTTCATCCTCGTCAATCGACACCCGGATCAGTTTGCGGGTCAGCGGGTTCATCGTGGTGTCTTTCAGGTCTTTGGCGTCCATCTCGCCCAACCCCTTGAACCGCTGCACGTCGATCTTGCCTTTGCCGCCAAGGCCTTTGGCGAGCCACAGCTCTTTCTCGGCGTCGTCGGCGACGTAGAGGCGTTTTGGCCCATGGGTCAGGCGGTAGAGGGGGGGGCAGGCGAGGTAGAGGTGGCCTTTGTCGATCAGGGGGCGCATTTGCGCAAAGAAGAAGGTCATCAACAGGGCGGCGATGTGGGCGCCGTCGACATCGGCGTCGGTCATGATGATGATTTTATCATAGCGCAGGTCATCGACGTTGAATTTGGTGCCCATGGCGACGCCAAGCGCCTCGCAGATATCGCGAATTTCGGAGTTGTCGTGGAGTTTGGCGGAGGCGGCCCCTAAAACGTTGAGAATCTTGCCCTTGAGCGGAAGCAGGG
>JANNAF010000095.1:0-5375 GCA_031384005.1 Rhodobacterales bacterium
CAGATCAACGACGGCAGGGCGTTTTTGTTGTTGAGTCTGGCCAGAAGTTGGCCTTTTGAGACTATAGACTTGCAGGCAGAGAAAACACCGGAGGAACATTATGGACCACAGCACGCACCCTCAGAGCAGCCCCGGCCCCGCTTGGTCTCGCAGCAAGATCGTCCTGGTCGCGTTTCTGGCGATCGCGGGGTTTTATTTGTTGGCCGAACATCGGGCCCATGCCTTTGCCGTTATTCCGTTTCTGCTGCTGCCTGCTTGTCTGCTGATGCATGTCTTCATGCACGGAGGACATGGCGGGCACGGGGGACATGGCGCGTCGTCGTCCAAAACATCTAAACCAACGGAAGAGGCCACCCCGCCGCCGCCTTCGGTCTGAACCAACTCAGAACGGCAGATCATGGAAACCGCTGTCCCCGCCTATGGTCTGTGGTGGCTGGTCATCGTCAACTCGGCGGTCTTCATTCTGTTTGCCTCCACATTTTTCAAGCCGGACACGCCGCGCGACTGGCGGTCATTCGGGGCCTTCAGCGTGTTTCTGGTGGCGCTGTTTACCGAGATGTAAGGCTTCCCACTGACGATTTATCTGTTGTCGGGCTGGCTTGGGACCCGTTATCCGGGGGTAGACTGGCTGTCGCATGATGGTGGGCACCTTCCGGAGCAGGTGTTTGGCTGGGGCAACAACCCGCATTTCGTGCCATTCCATATTCTGAGTTTCTTGTTCATCGGTGGCGGGTTCGTGCTGCTTTCCGCAGCTTGGCGAGTGCTTTACGAAGCACAAAAGTACCACGCGCTGGCGACAAGCGGCCCCTATGCCCGTATCCGCCATCCGCAGTATGTCGGCTTTATTCTGGTCATGTTCGGGTTTTTGCTGCAGTGGCCAACCTTGCTGACACTCATCATGTTTCCGGTGCTCGTTGCCATGTATGTCTGGCTGGCCCGCGCCGAAGAACGCGAAACGCTGACTGCGTTTGGGCCGCTTTACGCCACATACATGCGCGATGTGCCGGGCTTTGTGCCGCGCCTGGGGGCACTGTTCGGACAAGCGCTGCCTTGATTGGTGTAAGGTTGCTCCGGGTTCACCGAGGGGACGCGCGCAGGTCTACATCGATGATCGGTTGCTGTCCGCCGCGCCGGATCGCTGCCTTGCAGAAATTGGCATCAGCTGCCCCGGCAAGCGCAGGCTTGGCCAGACGGCGAGCAGGGCCACACCGGCCATCAGCACAAACGCGGCGTTGTGCAGCCATGTCACATCGTACAATAGCCCGCCCGCCGCCGACCCAACTGCCGCACCAAGGCTTGCCGCCGAGGTTTGCTTGCCCAACCCGGCACCGGATTTATGGCCGGCCCCTGCTGCTATCCAATAGGTCAGGATTGGTGATAGTATTCCCGCACTTGCCGCCACGCCGCCGGTCACCAGCAGCATCAGCGCAAAACTTCCCGCCAGTGGAACCGCGAACAGCCCAATTGCCAGAACCCCAAAGGCAGGCGCCACCAGCCAGCGGGTAGACTCTGGCCTGAACAATGCAAACACGGCGGCCTGCGCTGCGATCATCACCAGACTACAGGTTGTGAACATTGCCGCAATCTGCACCGGCGTCAGGCCCAGTTCCTGCTTGCCGCGCAGGGCAAGGCCAACCTCGAACACTCCAACCCCGGCGGACACCACGAACCCGAGGATCAGCAATTGCCACACCAATCGGGGCGCTGGTGTGGGCACCAATGCGTCGTCCAGCCTCTGCGCCGGCATGATCCTTGCGGGAATCGCCACCGCAACTGCAATTGCCGCCACCAGCGCCAACCCGCCGGTTACCAGCAGTGGCACGGTCAAGGCCCCGGCAGCACCCCCGGCCCCCGGCAGACGCGACAAAGCCACCCCCAGCGTTGGACCGAACAAAAAGCCAGAGATGCCCGCCATCGATACGAACGACAGTCTGCGGCCCAGTGCCATTTTGCCCGACGACATATCCGTGACAGCCGCAAGGGCGACCGGCGTGACCGCTGCCGCAAATATGCCGGTCAACGCGCGTCCGACGTAAATCGCGGCCAGCGTGTCTGACAGGACCGAGGCGATCATGGTGACGCTGAAACCAATCAGCCCGATCAGCAAAATGCGTCGCCGTCCCCATGTGTCCGACAACCAGCCCCAGACCGGGGCACAGATGAACAGCGCCAGCATGTAAATCGCCGTCAGCAGCCCGGTGGCGCGCGCCACCTGCGCAGATGTGGCGTCAGCCCCCAGCAACCGCTCGACCAGCGCTGGCAGTTGTGGCAGCAATATCCCGAACCCTAGCGAGATCGTGAACACTGCCAGCATCAGCACAGGCAGGATGACCCGGATGGGTGTGACGCCCGGGCCCGGATTATCTCGAAGGCTCGGATCGATCATGTTGGCCCACCCCTGTCGGCTATCAAGCCAGATTTCGGTCAGGTCCGCAGCGCCCGGCGCCACACCTCAGATAGCCGCGACAGCCCGCGCCAAAAGATCGCGAACCTGTCCTGCTACCGCGTGCAACTCTTTGTTATCTATCGCTTGCATCGAGGAAACCGGATCAACCGCGCTTACCTCGACTCCGCCGTCGACCGCCCGCAGAATGACATTGCACGGCAGCATGGCCCCCACGCGCGGCTCCATGCCGATCGCCTGCCAGGCCATTTCCGGGTTGCACGCCCCAAGTATCAGATAGGCCGGCATATCCACTTTGATCTTCTTTTTCATTGTGGCCGCCACGTTGATTTCGGTCAGCACACCGAACCCGTTCGCGGCCAGCGCCGTTCGGGTGCGCGCGTCCACCGCGTCAAATGTGGCCCCGGTGATCAGCCGATCAATTGTGTAGGTCATAACGTCGTCCCCTATGTTATTTGCGCAGATATTTCAGCGCAACAAGGATGCCCAGAACCACCAGAACGACGACCAGGATCATCCCGATGCCGCCGTAGCCCATGCCATAGCCGTAACCGTTCATCATATTTTACCCCGTCCGGTTGTTGATGGGCCCCGGTGTGATGCGCCAGGGCCCGTGCAGGTGTCAGTTGTCGTCCATCATGTCGCCCTTGCCCGGCCCGCCATTTGCCCCGGCCATCATCCTGTGCATCATCGCGGCCACGGTCGCGATTTCAGCCTCGGACACCTGACCGTCGCCATCTTCGTCATGCATCTGAAACACGCGAACCATCATCGTCCGGGTGTGCGCGGCGTGCATCACCTCGAACTCGGCCAAGGACAGCGATCCGCTTTTGTCGGTGTCATAAGTCGTGATCTCGGCCTGCATCCCGGCGGTCATTTCCTCGGGGGTCAGGGTGCCATCCTTGTTGGCATCGAATGTCCGCATGGCATAGCTGTTCATGCCGCCCATCATGCCGCCCATCATGCCATCGCGTCCGCCCATCATGCCCTGTTGGGCAGCAACCGGTGCTGCAAAGCCAAGGCTTGCGATCAGGCATAGGGAATACATCTGCGTTTTTTTCATCGTGCCGCTCCTGTTTCGATCCGCTTATCAGATCAAGTTGCTCGGCATGCGTCGTTGATCTGCATCAGGTGGGGCAATCTATTCATCCAGGCTTTCATGCGCGGGCCGCCAGATCACGGGTCGCCCTGATCGAGATCAAGGCGCACCCGCTTGGATCCCGTCATGGTACATAAATCCCAAGCCGTGAGGAGTTTCACATGAGCCCGACCCTGTCCCGCCGCAGTTTTGTCGCCACCGCCGCGCTGACGGCGGCAAGCCTTGGCCTGCCACGCGGCGCTTGGGCGGCAACCCACACGCCGCTGCTGCTGACCGCCACCAGCCGTACGCTGGACATTGACGGGCGGGCGGCGACAGTCTGGGGGCTGGTCAATGCCCAGGGTGGCAGCGGCCTGACGCTGGATCCCGGACAGCGGTTTCGGGTCGATCTGACCAACGCACTTGACGTCGATACCATCATCCACTGGCATGGCCAGATCCCGCCCAATGCGCAGGACGGCGTGCCGGATAGCCCGCTGCCGATGCTGAAACCCGGCGAGATGCGCGAGTTTGATTTCGAGCCGATGCCCGGCACCTACTGGATGCACAGCCATGTGCCGGTGCAGGAAATGGAACTGCTGGCAGCACCCCTGATCGTGCGCAGCGCCGCCGATCTGACCGCCGACCGGCAAGAAGTTGTGCTGTTCCTGCACGACTTCAGCTTTCGCCCCGCAGCCGAGGTTCTGGCGACGATCACCGGCGGCGACGGCAGCATGGCCGGCATGGATATGGGTGCGGCGACGCCCGCTCCGGATGCCCCGCATGACATGGAAATGTCGGGCATGGCGATGGACCTGAACGATTTCAACTTTGACGCCTATCTGGCGAATGACCGCACCTTGAATGACCCAGAGGTGATCCGGGTCGACAACGGCGGGCGGGTGCGGCTGCGCGTTATCAACGCCGCCGCCGCGACGGTGGTCTGGATCGATACGGGTGCAGTGGACGGTCGGCTGGTCGCGGTGGACGGGCATGAGGTGCAGCCGTTGCCCGGCCGCCGCTTTGGGCTGGCGATGGGGCAGCGGCTGGATATCGAACTTGACCTGCCGAACGGCGAGGGGGCGTTTCCGGTGCTGGCGTTGCGCGAAGGCGCCGCCGAGCGGACCGGGATCATCCTTGCCACGCTCGGGGGAGCGGTGGAAAAGCTGGCGAGTTTGGGCGAGACTGCGGCGGCGGCTTTCGACAGCGATCTGTCACAGGAGGCGGCTTTGCGGGCCATGACCCCGCCGGCAGAGCGTCCCGCCGACATATCCGAGATCCTGAAGCTGGGCGGTTCAATGCAGCCCTATCTGTGGACGATCAACGGGCAGACGTGGGGCAATCACACTCCGATCACCGCCAGATCGGGGCAGCGGGTCGAGTTGACCTTTCACAATATGTCGATGATGGCGCATCCGATGCACCTGCATGGCCATACGTTCCAAGTGGTGGAGATCAACGGCAAGCGCTTTGCGGGTGCATTGCGCGACACCCTGCAGGTGCCGCCGATGGCGATGGTCACTGTGGCGGTCGATGCCGGAGAGGCAGCGCGCTGGATGCTGCACTGCCACCACATGCCGCATCTGTCCACGGGGATGATGACCGAATTCGCGGTGTCGGCCTGATCAGCGAAAACATTACAGATAGGCCTGAATAGGCAACCGACCGACCAGCCAGGAAATCGCCCGCTGCGGCCTGCTCGCCTCGGGCTCTACCAACCTCACTGCTGGCAGGCCGGGGCGCGCCACGGCCCAGTGAAGTGCATGTTGTTGTCGCGATACGGCGTAGGCCTGATCAGGGGCGCTCAGTGTGTCGATCATCCCGGTGATGTCGGCCACAAGCGCGGGGTGCTCGAACAACAGGCCCAACTCCGTGTTGGTAAAGGCCGAACGC
>JANNAF010000097.1:0-3689 GCA_031384005.1 Rhodobacterales bacterium
GATGAACAGGATCGCGTCGGGGTGATCCTCCATCTCTTTGACCACGGCTTTCAAACGCTCTTCAAAGTCGCCGCGGTACCGGGTTCCGGCCAGCAGCGCCCCCATATCAAGCGAGAAGATCGTGGCCCGAGACAGGATTTCAGGGGTTTCGCCACGGGTGATTTTCAGTGCCAGACCCTCCGCAATGGCGGTTTTGCCGACACCGGGGTCACCCACCAGCAGGGGGTTGTTCTTGCGGCGGCGGCACAGGATCTGGATGCAGCGTTCCACCTCGGCCTCGCGGCCGATCAGGGGATCAACATCGCCCTTGCGGGCCTTGACGTTCAGATCGACGCAGTATTTCGACAGGGCGGATTCCTTGGCATCGCCCGCCTCGGCCTTGGGGGTCTCATGCGGTTCGTCGGCGCCGGTGACAGGGCGCGCCTCGCCAAAGGAGGGGTCCTTGGCGACGCCGTGGGCGATGTAGTTCACGGCATCATAGCGAGTCATGTCCTGTTCTTGCAGGAAGTAGGCTGCATTCGATTCGCGTTCGGCAAAGATCGCGACAAGGACATTGGCGCCGGTCACTTCGGTCCGCCCGGAGGATTGGACGTGGATCGCCGCACGCTGGATCACGCGCTGGAAGGCGGCGGTCGGAACAGCCTCGGACCCTTCGACATCTGTGACCAAAGTGGACAGATCGTCGTCGATGAAATCGACGAGGGTCTTTTTCAGCGCGTCCAGATCGACAGAGCACGCTTTCATGACGCGGGCGGCGTCGGGTTCATCGATGAGGGCCAGCAGGAGATGTTCCAGCGTGGCGAGTTCGTGGCGGCGGGCATTGGCAAGGGCCAAGGCGCCATGGATGGCTTGCTCGAGCGTGGTCGAAAATGATGGCACTTGCGCGTGCTCCTGTTTTGCAGGTCTGGCCGGGCCCCGGATTGTCCGGTGGGCCCGTTACGACCGTGGCCTCATACTGTTAAGGATCGGTGTTCTTTGGCAATCTTCAAGTGCTAATTGGTGTGGAAATCGGTTTCGGATAGGGATGCTGCAAAAAAGTGATGGGCGGAACCTAAAATCTGTCTTTGCGGGCCCGGATTTCGGCGAAGGCCTGGGCGTCGGTGGCGTCGGGCAGGCCGATCAGAGCTTTGATATGGGGCAGGCGGGCGCGCAAAAAAGGGTTGGTGGCCAGTTCGCCGGACAGGCGCGACGGCACGGTGGGGCGGTTGTCGGCGCGGGCGGCGGCCACCTTGACGATGCGGGCCTGCAGGGCGGGGTTGTCAGGCTCGATCGCGGCGGCAAAGCGCAGGTTCGCGGTGGTGTATTCATGGCCCGAACAGATCAGGGTTTCGCCGGGCAGGGCGGCCAGTTTTTGCAAGGACGACCACATCTGATCAGGCGTGCCTTCGAACAGGCGGCCGCAGCCACCGGCCATCAGGCTGTCGGCGGTGAAGGCAAGGGCGCTGCCCGGCAGATAAAGTGCGATGTGGCCGACGGTGTGGCCGGACACGTCGATGACTTGTGCCAGTTCGGGGCCGATCTGCACCGTGTCGCCTTCGGTCAGGGCGCGGGTCAGGGCGGGCAGGCGGTGGGCATCGGCGCGGGCGCCCAGCACGGTGGCCGATGTGGCGGCGATCAGGTCGGGGACAGCCTGGATGTGGTCGGAATGGTGATGGGTCAGGATGATCTGATCCAGCCGCCAGCCCCTTGCGGCGAGAGTGGCAAGGATGGGGGCCGCTTCGGGCGCGTCGATCAGGGTGGTGTGGCCCGAGGCGGCGTCGTGCAACAGGTAGGCATAGTTGTCTGACAGGCAGGGGATGGTCACAAGGTCGAGGGTCATGGCGCTGCTCCTGCGGTTTGCGCGCAGGGTGGGCGATTTCGGCGTCTGTGGCAACTGTTGCAAAATCGAGTGCCTGCGGCACATTTGCCTTGTCTTGCCTCTGGCCTGCGGCCAACCGGCGCGGTGGCGGCCTCTGGCGGGGATATTTATCGACAGGTGAATGGGGGGAGTGGTGATTGGGGGCGGTGTGGGTATAGTGCCGGACAGGGAGTGACCGATGCATCTGGACGTGCTGGATCTGCGCAATTTCTATTACCGGACCCAGTTGGGCCGGGTGGCGCAGCGTGCCATTCGCGATCAGGTCGTGGCATTGTGGCCGCCGCTGGCCGGGCAGACCGTGGTTGGCTTTGGCTTTGCCGCGCCGTTGTTGCGGCCCTATCTGGCGCAGGCGCGCCGCGTCATTGCGTTGATGCCGGGGCCGCAGGGTGTGATGCCGTGGCCTGTGGGCGAGGCCAATGTGTCGGTGTTGTGCGACGATACCAGCTGGCCGGTTGCCACCGGGTTTGTCGACCGGCTGATCGTGATGCACGGGCTGGAAACCTCGGATAATTCGGCCGCGGTGCTGGAGGAGTGTTTTCGCGTCCTTGGCCCCGGTGGGCGGGCACTGTTTGTCGTGCCCAACCGCATTGGCCTGTGGTCACGCCGCGACGGCACGCCCTTTGGCTATGGCCGGCCCTATTCCAACGGGCAGTTGGAGGCTGAATTGAAACGCCACGGCTTTACCCCCGAACGCAGCCAGACCGCGCTGTTTGCGCCGCCATCGCGCGCGCGGTTTTGGCTGCGCACCTCGGCGTTTTGGGAATGGATGGGGCGATCGGCGCCCTGGTTGGCCGGTGGGGTATTGATGGTCGAGGCCAGCAAGCAGGTCTATGCCCCGACGCGCGGCGGTCTGGGAGCGATTGTGACGCGGCCACTAAAGGGGTTGCAGGGCTTGCCAGCACCGCAGCCCGTGCCGCGGGTCTGACGCAGAATCAGAGGTTGGGCCGCCTGAGGCTGGCGCGACAAGACAGGTCCAATCTGACGGACCGCCGCGGCATTGTATTTCTGCCATGGTCAATTCGGCCCCAATCCACGGGTTTGCGGCCCAAGGTTGTGGGAACATGGCGAAATCGCCGCTGCTGCCAAGCCCCGGCCATATGTCGCATGCAAGTGCAGCAAATATCAGGCGGCTTCCCCGTTGCGGGGTGAGACATGCTCTGCTATGGACGCCCGAAATCGAACAGACGCAGCCAAATCCATGACTGCGCCAACGAAGCCCCTTGATCCCGATAACGGGGCGTGGGGGCTTAACAGCGGAAGGGTTGACGTGTCCGAACCAGCATCAATCTCCCTCAGCATCGCCGGGCGTTATGGCCAGGCCTTGTTTGAGCTTGCAAAAGAAGCCGGTGGTCTGAGCGCATTGGAATCCGATGTCGCAGCCTTGGGCGAAGCGTTGAAGGGCAGCCCTGATTTCGCCGCCATGATCGCGTCGCCGCTGATTGGCCGGGAAGAACAATCTGCCGCCGTGCAGGCCGTGGTGGCCCGGATGGGCGTGTCAAAGCTGATGGCCAGCACGCTGGCCCTGATGGCTGCCAAGCGCCGGCTGTTCGTCATGCCGCAGCTGGTGGCCGATCTGACCCGCCGCATCGCCGCCGAAAAGGGCGAAGTGACGGCCGAGGTCACTTCGGCTGCCGCCTTGTCACCGGACCAGTTGGCCAAACTGATGGCCACGCTCAAGGCCAGCACTGGCCAAGACATCAAATTGAACGCGACTGTTGATGAAAGCCTCATCGGTGGTCTTATCGTCAAGCTTGGATCGACCATGATCGACACTTCGGTCAAGGCCAAGCTCGCAGCACTCCAGAATGCAATGAAAGAGGTTGGGTGATGG
>JANNAF010000107.1:0-1947 GCA_031384005.1 Rhodobacterales bacterium
CGAACATAGCCCGATCAGACGGACCCATCAGCCGGACCGTTTGCCCGGCCCGACATCAAGGGTGTCTGCACCATGATAACCTGCACAACCGCGGGTTTTTCGCGCGTCGTGGATTTTGAAACCGGCAGCTATGGCAATGTCCAATCCGCCAGCCTGCCAAGCAAAAGGCAGGACACCAAGGGCGTTTTCACCCATCATCACACTTGGAGAGCCAAGCGCAGCAGCAGCCCGCGCTTCGCCAGTTTCAACGCCCCGGGGTCGCCTGTAACCCTGTTGACCCAAGGTCGGGCCGACCTGGAAATTGAGCTGAAAAATGGCAGCGATTTTGTCGAAAGGCTGATTTTTACGGTGGATCGGGGTGTGGGCAAGACGAGTTATGTCCTTGCCGTCTTTCAAACATCAGGTCGCATCGGTCCGATCTTTTTCAGCGGGGACGGGGCGGGCAAGGATCTGATGCTGATGTCGGATGGGCAGGTCATCGGGGATCAAACTTTTCACACAGCCATGGCGGGTCTGGACGGCATAAAGGGCGGTCTGGCAGGCGATGTGGCGCAGGGCCCTGGCACGCTGCTGGCCTTCACGGCCGCGGACCTTATCCTGTGGGGCGGCGGTCAGGCGTTCAGCAGGGCAAGGGCGGCGGCATGGATTTCGTGGTTGGCGGCGGCCAGAACCTGACCACCGTTGTGGCAGGGGCGGCCCTGCCAGTCGGTCACAATGCCGCCTGCCGCCGTGATCACGGCAATCGGGGCCTGCACGTCATAAGGTTGCAGGCCCGCCTCGATCACCAGATCGATCTGCCCCGCCGCGATCAGGGCATAGGCATAACAATCGGTGCCATAGCGCACCAGTTTGGCCCGGGTCGCAACCCGGCGAAAGGCGGCACCCTCGTCTGCGGTACCGACTTCGGGGAAGGTGGTGAACAAGATCGCGTCCGACAGCGGGCGCGCGGCACGGGTGACAAGGGGGTTGCGGCCCATCGGGCCATTCACCTCGGCCCGGCCCAGGCCGCCCTCGAACCGTTCGCGGATATAGGGCTGGTCGATCAGGCCATAAATCGGACCCGTGGCATCCGCGACCGAAATCAGCACCCCCCAGGTCGGCGTGCCCGACAGATAGCCACGCGTGCCGTCGATCGGGTCCAGCACCCATGTCAGCCCCGATGTCCCTGCCTTGGCGCCAAACTCCTCGCCCAAAATCGCATCATCTGGCCGCCGCCGCGCCAAAATCGCGCGCATCCGCTCTTCTGACAGGCGGTCAGCCACGGTTACGGGGTCAAACCGGGTGGTTTCCTTGGTATCCGCCGTCAGGCTGGCGCTGCGAAAATGCGCCAGTGTCGCGACCCGCGCCGCATCGGCCAATTCGGCCGCAGTTGCCAGCAATTCTGCTATTTCGGACGCGCTGCGATCAACCATGTCTGCCCCCATCTGTTGCAAAGGGGGCTAGACCTTTGGGCCCGACCGGTCAAGCCGGACCCGTTGCATCAAAGGTGGTCAGGCCGCTTCGCTAAGGACGCGGGCCAGATCAAACAGACGGCGGCGCTGCGCCTCGGGGATGGCATAATAGGACCGCACCAGTTCCATCGCCTCTTTGTCGGCCATCATGTCGCTGCCACCTGCGGTGACGACGCCGTTGTTCAAACCCTCAAAGAAGAAGCTGATGGTCACGTCCAACGTTTCGGCAATATCCCAAAGACGCGACGCCGAGACCCTGTTCATCCCGGTTTCATACTTTTGGATCTGCTGGAACTTGATCCCGACTTTGTCGGCAAGCTGCTGCTGGGTCATACCGACCATCCAGCGACGGTGCCTGATCCTTTTGCCAACATGGGCGTCTACCGGGTGCTTCATCTTGCTCTCCACATCAATCTTCTGGTCTCACTTCATCTAAGCAAGAACTGTGCCAAGTTGACCGGATCTGACCCATTGTCGAAAATATTCTTCAACTTTC
>JANNAF010000108.1:0-2558 GCA_031384005.1 Rhodobacterales bacterium
GGGCTTGCGCTCGCCATCTGCCTTGGCGGCATAGGGCTTGCGCTCGCCATCCGGCGAATAGGGCGCCTTTTCGCCTGCACCGCGCGGGGCATAGGGCTTTTTCTCGGGCTCGTCACGCTTGACATAGGGCTTGCGCTCGACGGCTTCGGCCACCGGGGCGGCGTCTTCTTCAACGACACGCGGCGGCTTGGGGGTATAAGCGGGCTTTTCGCGCTTTTCATAGGGTGCCGCGTCGCGGGGTGCCTCATCGCGCGGCGCGCGTGGGGCTTCATCGCGCGGCGCGCGTGGGGCTTCATCGCGCGGTGCGCGTGGGGCGGCGGATTTGTAGGCCGGTTTGCCAGCCGGTTTCAGCGGACGCTCGGGGCGGTCCATGTCAGGCTCACCGTCCAGCAGGGTCATGGTGACGCCGCTTTCCAGTTCAACGCCTTGACCGAACTTGCCCGCCTGCGCGGTCAGGATCTGCACAAAGGTGCGCTCCTCTTGCACCCGGATCGCGCCGATGCCGTCCTTGGTGATGTTGCCCGCCTCACAGATTTTCGGCAGCAACCAGCGCGCCTCGGCCCGACCCGAACGGCCAACCGACAATTGGAACCAGACCGACGGGCCAAAATCGCCACGCTCACGCGGGGGGGACCGCTCGGGCACCGGCAGGTTGTCGGACAGAACCTCGGGGGCCGAACGACCCTCGCGCCACATCTTGATAAAGGCCCCGGCCAGCTGTTCTGCGCCATAACGCTCCAACAGATTGGCGGCCAGATCGCCCTCGTCGCTGGTGTCGGCGCTCAGCAGCGGATGGTCCAGCAGCCGCAGATCGTCGCGCTCCTGAACCTCATCCGCCGACGGCGGCTTGTCCCATGTCGCGATCAGCTTGGCCCCTTGCAACAGACGCTGCGCTTTCTTGAACTCGGCCGGTACGACGATCAACGCCGACACACCCTTTTTGCCGGCCCGGCCCGTACGGCCCGAACGGTGCAACAGGGTTTCCGAATTTGACGGCAAATCAGCGTGGATCACCAGATCCAGACCCGGCAAGTCAATGCCGCGCGCCGCCACATCCGTGGCAATACAAACCCGCGCCCGACCATCGCGCAACGCCTGCAACGCATGGGTCCGCTCGGCTTGGCTCAACTCACCCGACAGGGCGACGGCCTGAAAACCACGGTTGCTCATCCGGGCAAACAGATGGCTCACATTGGCCCGCGTCTTGCAAAACACGATGGCGGCCTGGCTCTCATAGAACCGCAGCAGGTTGAAAATCGCATGCTCACGGTCACGCGCCGCCACTGAAAGGGCACGGTATTCGATGTCGACATGCTGGCGCGCCTCGCCCTGGGTCTGGATGCGCAGCGCGTCGCGCTGGAAATCCTTGGCCAATGCGGCAATCTCTTTCGGCACCGTGGCCGAGAACATCAGCGTGCGGCGTTCGGCGGGGGCAGTGCCCAGAATGAACTCCAGATCCTCGCGGAACCCCAGATCCAACATCTCATCCGCTTCATCCAGCACAACAGCGCGGATGCCCGTCATGTCCAGACTGGACCGCTCGATATGGTCACGCAAACGGCCTGGCGTGCCCACAACGATATGCGCCCCACGGTCCAGCGTCCTCTCATCCGGGGCTGGCTGGACGCGCTCGAAAAGGGCGTCGCCTGAATCATTTTACAAAACAATGAGGAAACAGCTTGCCACCGGCAGCTTTGTCCCTATTGTCCGCCCCTCTCGAAAACGACCCTATCGTCTAGAGGCCTAGGACACCGCCCTTTCAAGGCGGACACACGGGTTCGAATCCCGTTAGGGTCGCCATTTTCCTTTTTAAGGGATTTGGTATTTTGGTTTGTGCGGCTTTTCAACAAGCCGCTATGTGTCGGCAACTATGCGTATCGCACTCCTCGTCTGTTTCATCGCACTCACGTCCTTCGGTGCCGACTGGCCCGCCTTTCTCGGGCCCAATCGCGACGGCTCTTCGCCGGAGACCGGCCTTTTGGATCGCTGGCCTGAGGGCGGACCCAAGGTGGTATGGTCCCGCGAAGTTGGCACCGGCTATAGCGCGCCGAGCGTCATCAACGGAATGGTCGTGCTCTATCACCGCGTCGGGGAAAACGAAATCGCCGAAGCCATGGACGCGCTCACCGGCAAGGTTCGGTGGACGCATTCCACGCCGTCGAAGTTCGAGGATCCTTACGGATTCAACAATGGCCCGCGCTGCCAGCCGCTGCTCACAAAAGATCGCTGCTTCCTTTTCGGCGCCGAAGGCCGCCTCGTCTGCCTCGATCGGGCGAATGGAAAGGAAATCTGGCAGCGAAACACGAGCGCCGATTTCAACGTGCCGGACGCTTTCTTCGGCGTGGGCAGCGCGCCCGTTCTGGATGGCGACCGGCTCATCGTGCATGTCGGCGGACAGCCCGATGCCAGCGTCGTCGCTTTCGATGCTGCGACTGGGAAGACATTGTGGGCAAACGGCGGTGCGAAAACCTGGGACGGAGCACTCATGCAAGGTTGGCCCGGCGAGCCATTTGTCAAATGGGACACTTCGCATCCCGCTTTCGCAAAGGCCGCGAGCT
>JANNAF010000116.1:0-5433 GCA_031384005.1 Rhodobacterales bacterium
CGCTGGTTCATCTCGACCCCGTGGCAATCGAACTCGTATTTCTTGAATTCGATGGCGCGGCGCAGGGCGTCGCGCTGGGCCTCACCCGCCGGGGTGGCATCGCAGCGCGCGGCCATGCTGCGCTGAATCTTGTCGTGATCAACACCGCCGTCCATGCCCAGCGCCTCGAATATCGGGCCAAACTCGGCGATGGACTGGTTGGCCCGCGTCACGATTTGCCGCGCAACCGGGGCGCGTTCGGCGGAATAGCTGTCCAGCAGTTTGGCGGTGGCCTGCCCCTTGACCACAGCCGCCAGTTTCCACGCAAGGTTATAGCCGTCCTGAATGGATGTGTTGGACCCCAACCCGTTGGACGGTGGGTGGCGGTGCGCGGCGTCACCCATGATGAACACGCGGCCGCTTTGCATATGGGTCGCAAAGCAGTTGTTGACCGTCCATGTGTTGGCCGAAATCAGGTCAATTTCCAACGCCGGATCGCCCACCAGCTGCCGCGCAACCTGTGTCGCCAATGCGGCATCCACCACAGGTGCGGGTTGCGAAATGTCATAGCCCCACACGATCAGCCATTCGTTCCACGGCCGCACCATCCGCACCAGCCCCATGCCAATGCCCCCCACATCCGCGCCGGGCTGCATCACCCAGTACAAAACCGACGGGCGATGCGCGACATGGGCCGACAGATCGGCGCGAAACAGGATGTTCATGCTGCCGCCGACGCCCATGCGGCCCTCGAACGGCAGGCCCAGATGTTCCGCCACCAGACTGTTGCCGCCATCCGCCCCCACCAGATATCTGGACCGCACCGTCAGGGTCTTGCCCGTCAGACGGTCGCGGCAGGTTGTGGTCACACCGTCATCGTCCTGTGCGTGGCTGACATATTCCGTGCTCATCCGCGATTGGGCACCGCGGGCGCAGGCGGTCTTGAACAGGATCGGTTCCATGAATGTCTGCGGCAGGTCGTTCATCTCGCAGGGGCTGGACATCAGATGTTCGGCCTTGGACAGCGGCGATGTGCCCCAGCTTTTCATCCGGCCCAATTCTTCGCCCGCGATGCTTTCGCAAAAGATGTTTTCCCCCATCATGGCCTGTGGCGTGGCATGCAGCACCGCCTCGGCCTCGACCTCGGGGCCCAGATCACGCAGCACCTCCATCGTGCGTTGGTTGGTGATATGGGCGCGCGGCGTGTTGGACAACCAGCGGTATCGGTTGACCACCATCACCTCGACACCATAGGTCGCAAGCAGGGCGGCGGTGGCGCTGCCAGCGGGGCCGGTGCCAATGATCAAAACGTCGGTGGTGATGTCGGGTTGCATGTCAAAACCTCATGGAACAGGGCGGGTGTCAGGGCGGGTTTCGGTGGGTATCAGGCGGCGCCGGACTGGGAAAAGATGCAGGCCCGTCCGGTCAGACAACAGCCCCCAAAGCCCGCGCGGGGCAAACAGCATGACCGCTATGGCAATCACGCCCAATGTCAGCAAATACCATGCGCCATAATCGGCCAGCGTCGATTGCAGGACATAAAACACGATCACCCCCACAATCGGCCCCTCGATCCGGCCAATCCCCCCGATGACGACGACAAAGATGACATAGGCGGTCCAGTCAGTGACGCTGAACGCGGCATCGGGCGAAATGCGGGCGGTCTGCACATACACCAGCGCGCCGACCAACCCGGTGACAAAGGCCGCAATCAGGAACACCGCCCATTTGATCCGCACCGCATCGACACCGACCGACTTGGCCGCCTCGGTGTTGTCACGCACTGCCGCCAGCGCCAGCCCCAGACGGTTGCGCAGCAGCCAATAGATCATCGCAATGGTCGCGGTAGCCAAGGCAAGAGCCAGCCAATACGCCAGAATATCGCGCGCCGCCGCGTCGCGCACATCAAACAGGGCGCGGATTGCGTCAACCCCGATGATGTCCACCGTCGCCTCGCGCGGCAGCGATGTGCCGGTGCCGCCGCCCAAGGCCTTCCACTGCGCCACCAACAGGCGCGTCACCTCGGCGATGACCCATGTGCCAATGGCGAAATAGGCGCCTTGCAGACGGAACGCAAAAAAGGCCGTGGGGATGGCCAACGCCAAGGCCGCCAACCCGCCCAGCGGAATGGCCAGCACCGGGTCCCAGCCCAGCAGGATGACCCCGGCAAACATGGCATAGGCCCCAATCCCGACAAAGGCTTGCTGGCCAACGCTGACCATTCCGCCATAGCCCGCCAGCAGGTTCCAGACCTGCGCCAGCGTCAGCAGGGTCAGGATCGTGAACATATCCTGAATGACCGACCGCGATGCCATGGCAGGCATGACCAGCCCGACGATCAGCAGCGCAATGGCAGCAAAACCTGCAATGGTGCCGGTGCGGGTGCGGGTGATGACGCGGTATGTCATGTCAATCCACCGCCCGGGGAAACAGCCCGCGCGGCCGAACGATCAGCACGACCAGAAACGCGATATGCCCGGCCAGTATCTGCCATTCCGGGTTGATCGCCGCCCCCATGATCTGCGCCACCCCGATGATGATGCCCCCCGCCAAGGTGCCCCACAGCGACCCCAGACCGCCAATGATCACCGCCTCGAACGCGTAAATCAGCCGCGCCGGCCCGATCGACGGGTCAAAGTTGGCCCGCATCCCCAGATACAGCGCCGCAATGGTGACCACGACCATCGCCAACCCGGTCGCCACGGCAAACACCGACTTGGGCGCAATGCCCATCAGACTGGCGGTGACCGGGTCGTCACTGGTGGCCCGAAACGCACGGCCCAATGCGGTGCGGTAAAAGATCTGGTTCAACCCCACAATCACCGCAATCGCGGTGGCAAAGGTCAACAGCGGCATCCACCCCACCGTCACCAACCCCAGATCCACCGACGCGCTTTCCAACGGTCCCACCGCGATGCGCTGACTGTCGGCCGAAAACGCCTCCAACATGCCGTTTTGCAACGCGACCGACAGGCCGAATGTCACCAGCAACGGCGGCAAAATATCGCGCCCCAACACCCGGTTCAACACGAACCGCTGCAATGCCCACCCCAGCCCAAACATCACCGGCGCCGCAATCAGCGCGGCGACGAACGGGTTCAGCCCCAAGGTCCCGGTGATCAGCAATATGCCGTAAGCGGCAAAGATGATCATGTCACCATGCGCCAGATTGACCAGCCGCATGATGCCAAAGACCAGACTCAGCCCCGCCGCAAACAGCGCGTACAACCCGCCCAACAGGATGCCTTGCACGATGGTATCAACCCACATCATGCGACCTCTCCGAAATAGGCGGAGTGGATCGCCTCGCGGGTGACAGTCGCCGCAGGGGCGGTCAGCGTCACCCGCCCCTCCATCATGCAATACACCCGGTCCGCCACCGCCAGTGCCCGGCCAATGTCCTGTTCCACCACGACAATCGCCGCCCCCGTCGCCTTGATGCGCGGCATCGCCGCATAAATATCGCGGATCACGACCGGGGCCAAACCCAGCGAAATCTCGTCACACAGCAACACCTCGGGGTTGGACATCAGCGCCCGGCCAATCGCCACCATCTGCTGCTGACCGCCCGACAACGACGTGCCGGACACGCGGCGCTTGTCCCGCAAAATCGGGAACAGGTCATAAATCGCAGACAACCCCCACGGCCCCTTGGCCCGGCGGACCTGCCCGCCGATCAACAGGTTTTCCTCGACGGACAATGACGCAAACAGCCTGCGCCCCTCGGGCACCATGGCGATGCCGCGCTGCATCACGATGTCGGCGGACAGATCGCCAATCGGCGCGCCCCGGTGCATCACCATGCCCGCCTCGTTGCGCAAAACCCCGGTGATTGACCGCAACAAGGTTGACTTGCCAGCGCCATTCGCCCCGATGATCGCCACGGTTTCACCCGCCGCAACCGCGATATCCACGCCAAACAACGCGCGAAACTGGCCATAGGCGGCGGTCAACCCGCGGGTTTCCAACACTGTCATGCCTCTATCCCCAGATAAATCTCGCGCACCGCCTTGGAGGCCATGATGTCATCCGGCGCACCCACCCCGATCACCCGGCCGAAATCCAGCACCAACAACTGCTCGACCACCGCCGTCAATGCATGCAACACATGTTCGATCCAGATGATCGTCATGCCCTGGGCGTGCAGCCCCTTGATCGTGGCGACCAGCGCCTTGCACTCGCCCTCGGTCAAACCCCCGGCGATCTCGTCCAGCAACAACAACTCGGGCCCCGTCGCCATCGCCCTCGCCAATTCCAGCCGCTTGCGGTCCAACAGCGACAACGCCCCGGCCGGCGTATTGGCCAGCCGCATCAACTCGGTGTCATGCAGGATACGCACGCAATCCTCGACCACTGCCGCCTCGGATCGACCCTGCCCAAAACTGGCCGCCACGGCCAGATTTTCATACACCGTCAGCCCCTCGAATGGCTGGGGGATCTGGAAACTGCGGCCCACCCCCATGCGCACCCGGTCCATCGCCGGAAGGTGCGTCACATCCTGCCCGGCCAGGGTGATGCGGCCCTGATCGGGGCGGATATTGCCAGTGATCAGATTGAACAGCGTCGATTTGCCCGCCCCATTCGGCCCGATGATGCCCAAGGCCTGCCCACGCGGCACGCCAAAAGACACCGCATCGGTGACCTTCAACGCGCCAAAACTCTTGGACACATCGGACAGTTCCAACAGGTTCATCAACACCTCCGGCACAGGCCCCGGCCCATCATGGGGCCGGGGTCGTTTTTCTTTGGAAGTGGGGCGATCAAGCCAGCGCCTCCATCACGCCGCCTGTGGGGATGTTCGGCGCAGTCTGGTTATCAACCACCACCAGACTGAACGTCCCATCCGCCGCACGCCGCCACTGGCCGCCCACCAACTGCGTCTTGCACACGTTCGCGGCGGCAAAGGGCGGGAGGTTCGCGCCGTCCCATGCAACGCGGCCCACCATCGTCTCCATGCTGGTTGCGGCAATCGCCGCGGCCACGCCTTCGCGGTCGGTCACATCGCTGACGCGGCCCATGACGTTGCTGGCCACCTCGAACAGCGAATGGACAAACCCGATGGGCTGGGTCCAGGGGCGGCTGGTTTGCGCGGTGAAATCCGCCGCCAGATCGGCAGACGATGCGCCTGTCAGCGATGATTTGAACGGATGAGAGTTCGACCACCACACCTCGGACGACAGGTTGTGCCCGGCCTCGCCCAGCGCCTCGACCGATTGCGGGAACAGGATCGCCTTGGCCACTGTGATGATCTTGGGGTAAAACCCCTGCTGGATCGCCTGATTGCGGAACGTGGTGAAATCGGGCGGGATCACAACGCCTGTCACGATCTGGGCATTGGCCGCCTTGAACGCGTTGATCTGCGCCGAAAAATCGTCGGTCAGGTTCTGGTAACGGCCCGGATCGGTCAGGCTGTATCCCGCCGCGCCAAAACCGGGGCCCACCCCCACATTCGGG
>JANNAF010000140.1:0-11830 GCA_031384005.1 Rhodobacterales bacterium
TCTGCACCCGCATCCGCAGATCGGGTTCGACATACCCGCCATAGACCCCGCCAAACAAAAGGCCCGTCAGGGATGTCCCCAACAGGCCTTTGCCGAATTGTCTGCGTGTGATCACTTACAGCTTGGCAGCAACCGCATCCCAATCGACCAGCTTGTCAAGGAAGTTGGTGATATAGGCCGGACGCTTGTTGCGGAAATCGATGTAATAGGAATGTTCCCACACATCACACCCCAGCAGCGCGGTCTGACCAAAGCACAAGGGGTTCACGCCGTTTTCGGTCTTGGTGACCTTCAACGCACCCGAGGCGTCCTTGACCAGCCAGGCCCAGCCCGACCCGAACTGACCGGCACCGGCGGCCGAAAAGTCCTCTTTGAACTTGGCAACCGAACCAAAGCTGTCGACCAGCGCCTTTTCCAACGCGGTCGGCATGGCCTTGCCACCTGTGCCCATCACGGTCCAGAACAGCGCATGGTTCCAATGCTGCGAGGCGTTGTTGAAAACGCCGTTCTGCGCAACCGAGGTGGCGTTATAGGTGCCAACCACGATTTCCTCGACCGACTTGGTTTCCCACTCGGTCCCGGCGATCAGTTTGTTGCCATTGTCGACATAGGCTTTGTGGTGAATGTCGTGGTGATATTCGAACGTCTCTTTGGACATGCCATGTGCGGCCAGCGCGTCGTGGGCATAGGGCAGATCGGGAAGGGTGAAAGCCATCGGAAATCTCCTGTTCGGGGGGTGTTCGCTTGGGTGTCAATAAGGGGTGGTGCCGCGCCAAGGTCAAGGGCCGCCGACATCGAATAGAGTACTCATGTACCAAGTTCACCGCTACAGGTTAGCGGTCTTGCGGTTTACCCGGTGCCACCACGGGCCCCGTTGCGTTAATTCGGCACAAAGGGCGCGCATTTGCCCCGTGCCTGAAACGTGTTTTTGTACCCGTTCGGGCGGGCAAAAATGTCGATCTCATTCGTGGTCTTGAACAGGGTGGCCCGGTACAACATCTTGGTGCGCTGTCCGGCACTGTTGACCATCAAAACCGACCAACTGAACGCCAGGGTCGCACCATCATTCGCCGAAACCACGGCATCCGCAGGCTTTTTGGTAAAATATTGCAAAATCGAATCCTCGACCTGCACGGCACCGGTTTTGGCGTCCTGCAGGAAATAGTATTCGTTCGAAATAATGCCGTTACTGGTCGCTTTGCTGCCACTGGAAATCACGCATTTTTGCACCTGGGTCTGCGCGGCAGCCCATCCGGGCAGCACCGCCAACGCCATCCACAACCCCAATCCCGCAATTTTCACCAAAGCTTCCTTTCAAATAGTCGTTCCTGCTCCGGAATACTAAAGCTGAACAATCATAAGTCAACGAGGCCCCGCCGCCCACAAACATGGGTTGCATCATGGTTAACGTCCGCCTAACAGAAAAAGCTAACCCCCTGATATTAGGCGGTTTTCAAAAGTGTCCGCGCGCGGACACCTCAATTCATCTCGGATCCCCTGGTCGCAGAATGGCTCAGCAACCCCATCACATAGGGCGCGACAGACCGGAAACAGACCAGCGTGAACCCGTCGCCCTGCCACCAGAATGCCGCCGCCACCTGCGCCGCCCTTGTCCGGCGAATCTCTCCCTCGGCCATCCGGTCCATATCGACCGGACACAGCTTGGCAATCACCTGATCCGCCTTGCCGCCCTCGATGCGGAACACCGCACGGGCATCAGATACCACCGCCGCCAGATGATGCTCGCCGCCCAGCATGGCCCCAATCGTGGCCATCGCCGCGCCCGTGTACCCATAGGGCAGGATCAGCAAATACTCATCCGGACTCATCCACGCCGCCGCCCGCTCACCCGCAACCTCGATCCGCCGCATGGCCGGAACCGCAGTCCCCACCACCTCACGGATCGCCCGGTCCAACCCCGGCACGCCCGGCTTGGCCCGCAAGGATATCATCCCCAAGGGCCCAATCTCGCGCACAGCGGCAAACCCGTCAAAGCTGGCCCCGCCCAAAGCCGACACTGCATCAGACATTTTGCTGAACCCCTTCCTTGTCATAAAACACCGGATCGACGACCGCGGCCTTGATCGTGCCGCCCGTGACCGTGTTGAACTCGACCACATCGCCCAGCCGGTCCATACCGCCCAAGATCAACCCCATCGCAATGCCCCGCTTTAACGTCGGGCTGTGATAGGTCGATGTGACCCGCCCTTGGGTGTTGCGCTGCCCGTTGGCGTTCATCCCCTCTGCGATGATATAAGCGCCGTCCGGAATGACCGACCCGTCCAGCGTCTCGAATCCCGCCAGTTTCCAGCGGTCGGCGCGGGCCAGATAGCTGCGTTCCTGCCCGCGCTTGCCCAGATAATCCGCCTTCTTCTTGGATATCGCCCAACCCAGGTTCAGGTCCTGCGGAATGACCGTGCCATCCGTCTCGTCCCCGATCATGATAAACCCCTTTTCGGCCCGCATGATATGCATGGCCTCGGTCCCGTAGGGCATCACACCATAGGGCGCCCCGGCCTGAACCAGCTTGTCCCACAATGCCCGCCCCTGCCCCGCAGGCACGGCAATCTCATAGCTCAACTCGCCGGAAAAGCTGATCCGATGCACCCGCACCGGCAACCCACCCAAGGTGCCATCCGCGAATGTCATGAATGGCATCGCCACGGCGCTGACATCCATGCCGCCCAATGCCTCCAAGACCCTGCGCGCTTTGGGGCCAGCTACGGCGATTTGGGCATATTGCTCGGTCACATTGGCGACATAAACCTGCCAATCCCACCATTCGCACTGCAACCAATCCTCCATATGGCCATGGATGCGGTCGGCACCGCCGGTCGTGGTGTGGCACAGCCATGTATCCTCGGCCAACCGGATCACCACGCCGTCATCGGACAAGAACCCGTTCTCGTTGCACATCAGGCCATAGCGGCACTTGCCGATGCCAAGCGTCGACATGACCCCGGTGTACAGCATGTCCAAAAACCGCCCCGCATCCGGCCCCTTGACGATCAGCTTGCCCAGCGTAGACGCGTCCAGCAGCCCCACATTGGCCCGTGTATTCAAAATCTCACGCTCAACCGCCTGGGTGTGGTTCTCACCGCCGCGGGGAAAGCAATAGGGCCTGCGCCACAACCCGACCGGTTCGAAATAGGCGCCATTGGCCTGATGCCAGCCATGAACGGGCGACCCGCGCATCGGCTGGAATATATCGCCCCGGCTTTCGCCAGCCAAGGCGCCAAATACCACCGGAGTATAGGGTGGACGGAACGTTGTCGTGCCGACCGCCGGGATCGGCGCATTCAGCGCCCCGGCCAGAACGGCCAGCCCGTTGATGTTGGACAATTTGCCCTGATCGGTCGCCATGCCCAGCGTGGTGTAACGCTTGGTATGTTCGACCGATTCATAGCCCTCGCGCGCGGCCAGTTGTACATCGGCCACCTTGACGTCGTTTTGATAGTCCAGAAACATCTTGGACTTCAGCGCGATGCCCGCACCCTGCGGCATGATCCAGACCGGTTCCATCGCGGGCACGAAATCGCCTGCCGCGGCACCAACGCAGGCAACCATGGCCGCGCCGTCATGGCCGGTTGGCGGACGGCTGGTGTCGGGGCGAAAATGGCTTTGGCTGTCGTCCCATGTCAGCTTGCCGCCGCAATGGCTCCACAGATGGACGACGGGCGACCAGCCGCCCGACATGGCGACCGCCTCGCAGGCGATCTCCTCCAGCACGGCACCCTCACCGGCCTGCATGCACAAGGCAACACCCGTCACCCGCTTGCCGCCGCGCACCTTGGCGATGCCCTTGCCGGTTTCAACGCGGATCCCCATGGCCCGCGCCCGCGCTGGCAAATCACCCGTCACCACCGCCCGCGCATCGACGATGCAAGGCACGGCCAGACCAGCCTCTTTAAGCGAAATCGCCGTGCGGTACGCATCGTCATTGTTGGTCACCACCACGGTCCGGTCGCCCGGACTGACGCCAAAGCCCACCACGTAATCCCGGACCGCCGCAGCCAGCATGACACCCGGCACGTCGTTGCCCGCAAAGGACAAGGGCCGCTCGATCGCGCCGGTGGCCGCCACGATCTGGCCGGCGCGCACCCGCCACAACCGGTGCTTGGGGCGCCCGTCACCTGGGGTGTGATCGGCAATCTTTTCATCGGCCAGAACATAGCCGTGGTCGTAAACCCCCGCCGCCATGCAGCGCAGCCGCATCTGGACACTGTCCATGGCCGCCAGGGCCGCAACCGTGTCGCGCACCCAGTCACGCGCCGAATCATCGCCGTCCACAATCGCCCGGCCGCCCCAATGGGCCCCCTGTTCGCACAGCATGACACGTTGCCCGGCCTGCGCCGCTGTCAACGCAGTCTGCAAACCCGCCATACCACCGCCTGCCACCAACACATCGCAAAACGCATAAGCGTGTTCATACCGGTCGGCATCATGGTCCTTGGGCGCGCGGCCCAGACCAGCAGACTGCCGGATAAAGGGTTCAAAGACATGTTTCCACGCCGCACGCGGGTACATGAAGGTCTTGTAGTAAAACCCACCCGGCAAAAACCGCGCAACCAGACTGTTGACCGCACCGATATCGTATTCAAGGCTGGGCCAATGGTTCTGGCTGGTGGCCTGCAACCCGTCAAACACCTCGGTCGTCGTGGCACGCTGGTTGGGTTCAAACCGCCCGCCCGCCCCCATGTTGACCAAGGCATTCGGCTCCTCGGCGCCCGAGGCCACAATCCCGCGCGGACGGTGGTATTTGAACGACCGACCGACCAGCATCTGGTCATTGGCCAGCAGCGCCGCCGCCAGCGTGTCGCCCGCAAACCCGCGCATCTGCCTACCGTTAAAGGAAAATCCGATGGCCTTGGCACGGTCAATGAACCGGCCGCCCTTCATCAAACGGGTGCTCATCTAAAACCCCTTCCAGTCGGGCCGTTTGGCCTTGATCTTGTCCACCAATTCGGGCGGCGGCCCCGAAGATTGCGCGGCATAGGTCCCGAACACCTCCAGCGTTGCGGTGTCGCGCGCGGCCAAAAACCACTTGCCGCAGCCATAGGCATGGCGCCAGCGTTCGAAATGCACACCCTTGGGGTTCTTGCGGGCGAACATATAGGCCTCGAATTCCTCGTCGGAAGAGCTGGGGCCGTAACGCTTCAGATGCGCCTCATAGCCGGGCGCGAGTTCGGTTTCATCAGCTTTGACGCCGCAATAGGGGCATTCAAGGGTTAGCATTTCTACCTCGCGAATACTAATGAGCCGAAGCCCCATTGAAGCGTCCCAATGCACACGACAATCGTCTGCAGAGTCAGCGCTTTCCTTGTCGGCGCAAACTTGAAGGGTCCGCCCGGCTCACCATCGTTCTGCATTGTGAAGGTGCCTTGCGATCTGACGAGCAATTCACTTGCAAGTGAACCGAACACCAGCAACCCAAGCATTGTCGTGACCGATCCAAATCGTTCAAAAAGGTTGTGACACGGCAGCAGGATCGCTGCGATCAAACCACCGATAATTCCAAACAGTGTCACGACTGTTGCCGCCACAACTGGATTCTTCACGACCCAAACTGGAAAAGGCGGATAGGTGTAGGCCATCAATGCGCCACTCCCGCCGCCACGCTTTCGTCGATGAACCGGCCCTCCTTGAACCGCTCCATCCCGAACGCAGCCGCCAGCGGCCCCGGCTCGCCTTTGGCCATCAACTCGGCCATCGCCCAGCCCGACCCCGGAATGGCCTTGAACCCTCCCGTGCCCCAGCCACAATTGATGAAACATCCCCCCAGCGGCGTTTTCGAGATGAGGGGTGATCGGTCCCCCGTCATATCCACGATCCCCCCCCATTGCCGCAGCATCTTCAGCCGCGAAATGATCGGGAAGGTTTCGATCAGCGCCCGCAACGTCTCTTCGATATGATGGAACGACCCGCGCTGGGTGTAATTGTTGAACCCATCCGTGCCGCCACCTATGACCATCTCGCCCTTGTCGGACTGGCTCATATAGCCGTGGACCGTGTTGGCCATCACCACCACATCCATGCAGGGCTTGATCGGCTCGGACACCAGGGCCTGCAGCGCCACCGCCTCGATCGGCAGACGGAACCCGGCCATGTCGGCGACCTGCCCCGAATGGCCGGCCACGACAATGCCCATCTTCTTGCAGCCGATGAACCCCTTGGTCGTCTCGACGCCTTTGACCTCGCCGCCTTCGGACCGCACGCCTGTGACTTCGCACTGCTGGATGATGTCCATACCCATCGCAGAACAGGCGCGGGCATAGCCCCAGGCCACCGCATCATGCCGCCCGGTGCCGCCGCGCGGCTGCCAAAGGGCACCCAGAACCGGATAGCGCGGCCCGTCGATGTTCAGGATCGGGCACAGCTCTTTCACGCGGGCCGGGGTGATGAACTCGGTCACCACACCTTGCAGCGCGTTGGCATGGGCGGTGCGAAGATAACCGCGCACCTCGTGATGCGTCTGCGCCAGCATCATCACGCCACGCGGGCTGAACATCACGTTGTAATTCAGATCCTGGCTCATTGTCTCATACAAGGACCGCGCCTTTTCATAGATCGCGGCCGAGGGGTCCTGCAAATAGTTCGACCGGATGATCGTGGTGTTGCGGCCCGTGTTGCCTCCGCCCAACCAGCCCTTTTCGATGATCGCCACATTGGTGATCCCGTGATTCTTGCCCAGGTAATAGGCCGTCGCCAGCCCGTGCCCCCCGGCCCCCACGATGATCGCGTCATAAGATGCCTTGGGTGCCGGCGAGGCCCAGGCCTTTTCCCAGCCCATGTGATAGGACAGGGCTTCACGCGCCAGGGCAAAGACGGAATAGCGTTTCATGGGGGCGCCCTTTTCGGGGTTGGATATGCTGCATGACAGATGGCAGCACCTCGGCATATATCCACCCTCGCCAGCGGCACAATCGGGAAAATTGCGACATGGCTGCCGCCCTTCGCCAAGAAGTGACCGCGCGACCCTTTTGCCCCGACCCGGAAGACGCTACATGGGGCGTGCCCGATAGGGGCAGGTAGGCAAGCAGGCGCATGATCGGTTTTTGGATTTCTGCCGGTGCCATGGCGGCCATGGTGGTGCTTTTGATGTCGCAATCACTGCGGCTGGCCCAGCGTGGCAGCGGCGTGTCGCAAGACGCCTCTGACCTGATCGTCTATCGCGACCAATTGTCCGAGGTTGACCGCGATCAGGCCCGTGGCCTTTTGGCCCCAACCGAGGCCGAGCGCCTGCGCACCGAAGTGCAGCGCCGCATGCTGGAGGCTGACCGCAATCGCCGCGGCCAGGTTGGCGCAGGCAGTTCGCGCTCGCTTTGGCTGGCCCTTGGCCTTGTCATCGCTGGCCTTGGCGTTGGTCTGGGGATCTATTCCAGCCTTGGCGCCCCCGGCTATCCCGATCTGCCCCTGTCAGACCGTCTGGCCTCGGCCGATCAGGCCTATCTGAACCGCCCTTCACAAGACGCAGCCGAGGCGGGCCAATCCCCGTACCAACAGCCCTCCGACATCGACGCGCAGTTGGCCGCGATGATCGACAAGCTGCGCGCCGCCGTCGCATCACGGCCCGACGACCTTTTGGGCCACAGCCTTTTGGCGCAAAACGAGGCGGCCGTCGGCGATTTCGTCGCCGCACGCAAGGCGCAAGGCGTGGTCGTTGACCTCAAAGGGGGTGCTGCCACCGCCGAGGATTGGTCGCTTCTGGCCCATCTGATGATTGCAGCCGCCGGCGGCACCGTGTCGCCTGAGGCCGAAAAGGCGCTGCTCGCCTGCCTGACGCTTGACCCGACCAATGGCTGGGCACGCTATTACTCGGGCCTGATGTTCGCTGAAATCGGCAGGCCAGACCGGACCTTTGCGATGTGGGAGCCGCTTTTGTCCGACACGCCCGACACCTCGCCCTGGATCCAGCCGATCCGCGGGATGATCGAAGATGTCGCCTCTGCGGCAGGTATCGCCTATTCCCTGCCCCCGGCGACCAAGGGGCCAGATGCCGATGATGTCGCCGCCGCCGCCGAGATGAGTGCCGAGGACCGCGCCGCCATGATCCGCACCATGGTTGGCGGGCTGGAAAGCCGGTTGATGAGCGAGGGCGGCACGTCCGAGGACTGGGCCAAGCTGATCGCCTCGCTGGGCGTGCTGCAGGAAGGCGCCCGGGCCAAGGCGGCCTATGAAACGGCCCAGACCAAGTTTGTCGGCAAACCGGGCGAGCTTGCCGTGCTGCGCGGCGCTGCAGTTCAAGCCGGGGTTGCCGAATGATCGTCGAGGATGTCGCTGCCTTTCTGGCTGCCCTGCCCCCGAACCGCGCCATTTGCGGGCTGGATCTGGGCGAAAAGACCATCGGTTTCGCCGTCTCGGACCTGCGCCGCCAGGTGGCCACGCCAGTCACCGTCATTCGGCGCGTCAAGTTCACCGAGGATGCCAGGCGTCTGTTGGCTCTGGTGGCCGAACGTCAACTGGCCGGGATCGTGCTGGGCCTGCCCTTGAACATGGACGGAACGGAAGGCCCGCGCGTCCAATCGACCCGCGCCTTTGCGCGCAATCTGGTCAAGCTGACCGACCTGCCCATCACCTATTGGGATGAACGCCTGTCCACCGTTGCCGCCGAACGCGCGCTTCTGGAGGCGGATACGTCGCGCAAGCGTCGCTCCGAGGTGATCGATCAGGTGGCGGCGGGCTATATCCTGCAAGGGGCGCTGGACCGGATGGGATATATGACAAGGGCGGGATCATGAACGACGAGATCTGGGCCCGCCGCGAAGTGGACAGCCCCTGCATCAAGATCTGCGTCATCCACCCCGAAGAGCGGCTGTGCGTCGGCTGCTACCGCTCGATCGAAGAGATCGCCACCTGGTCGCGCCTGACACCCGAGGAGCGTCGCACCATCATCGCCGACCTGCCCGCCCGCGGCCCGCGCCTGTCCAAACGGCGTGGTGGGCGCATGGGACGGCTGGACCGTTAGTCGTCCACATGTGGACACTTGAGTCATATCCTTTAAATCAATGGGTTACGATTTTTCGTTCACAAATTGGAAAGGTATTTCCAGCTGACCGATAATCGGCGGAGCCAGCAAATCTCTGCGCTGCCCGCGCAAACGATTTTTCGGCGAAAAATCGATCCTTCCAAAGGGCGGCCCGAGCGCGAACGAGCCAAACCTTACCACCAGGTTAATTTTCTAAAACCAACCCATTGATTTTACGTCACTTACAAAAACGTCCAGATCTGGACGCCCTAGCCCAGCGCGTAACCGGCCCCGCGCACGGTGCGCAACGGGTCTTCCCCGCCCTGAGCGCAAAGTGATTTGCGCAAGCGTCCGATATGAACGTCGACCGTCCGGCTGTCGACATAGATATCGCGCCCCCAAACCCGGTCCAACAGCTGCTCGCGGCTAAAGACCCGGCCCGGCTTTTCCAAAAAGGTCGCCAGCAGGCGAAACTCGGTCGGCCCCAGTTTCAACGCAGCCCCACCCCGCAGGACCCGGTGGGTTTCCGGGTCCAGCGAGATATCGCCATATTCCAGCACCACCCCAGCCGAGGCAGACCGCACCCGGCGCAAATGGGCGCGCAGTCGGGCCATCAACTCGACCAGCGAATAGGGCTTGATGACATAGTCATCTGCCCCCATCTCAAGGCCCCGCACCTTGTCGACATCCTCGGAGCGCGCCGACAACATGATGATCGGAATGCCTCGCGTCTCGGGGCGCATTTTCAGGCGGCGGCAAACCTCCAACCCCGAAACATGCGGCATCATCCAGTCCAGAAGGATCAGGTCGGGGGCGGACTCGGCCACCAGCATCATGGCCTCTTCGCCATTGCTAGCCTGGGTCACATCAAAGCCTTCGGCCTGCAGGTTATAGGCCAGAACTTCGCGTTGTGCGGGTTCATCCTCGACCAGCAGGACCTGCGGCGCGCTCATCCGACCACAGCCTCGCCCTTGGGCCGCGCTTCGCCGGGCATGGCGCCGGTGGCAAGGTAGATGACCTGTTCGGCGATGGTGGTGGCATGATCGCCGACCCGTTCGATATTCTTGGCAATGAAATGCAGATGCATGCAGGCCGTGATGTTGCGCGGGTCTTCCATCATATGGGTCAGGAACTCGCGGAAGAGGGCCGTGTACATCTGGTCCACGTCCTGATCCTGCTGGCGCACCTCTTCGGCCAGGCCGGTGTCGCGGGCGATATAGGCGTCCAGTGCGTTCTTCAGCAAAAGCCCCACCAACCGCGCCATGCGCCGGATCGAACCTGATGCCCCCTCGATCGGGGTCATGGTGTTCAGCACCACCGCACGTTTGGCCAGGTTCTTGGCATAGTCACCGCAGCGTTCCAGCGACGAGGCGATTTTCATGACGGTCAGCACCGTGCGCAGATCGCTGGCCGCCGGGGCACGAATGGCGATCAGGCGGGCGCATTCGGCATTGACCTGTTCTTCCAGCGCGTCAATTGCCTTGTCACCGGCCCTGACTTGTTCGGCCAAGGCGTCATCCCGGGTTTCCAGCGCTGCTGCGGCATCCGACAGGGCGGCTTCAACCAACCCACCCATGGTCAGAACCAGGGCCTGAATGGCCTCCAGATCACGGTCAAAGGCGCGGGCGATATGGGGGTCAGATTGCATGATGCCTCCTTTGGGAAGGGGATAAGCTGCGGGCCAGATCACAAAGGCCCGCCTGAGGACCGTTTAATGGAAGGTCCTGTGGACCTTTCATCGGTCCGATTGCATGAACGCCAACGTTCAGGCAACTCAGCCGATGGGCCGGGCGGTGCCTAAGGGGTCGCGCCTGCCTGGGGTTGGCGCGGCCTCGCGCCCGCCCAGGGGCAGGCAGGCGCGACCCCGATATGCTTTGGGCATATCGGGGAAGGGAAAAGGGTGTTCTTGCTTGCCTCATCGCCCTACCCGATCCGGCCAGTGATGTAGGATTCCGTGCGCGGGTCGCGCGGATTGGTAAAGATCTGCCCCGTTTCGCCATATTCGACCAGCGAACCCAGATGGAAAAAGGCCGTGCGCTGGCTGACCCGGGCGGCCTGTTGCATCGAATGGGTAACGATCACGACCGAGAACTGCGCGCGCAACTCGTCGATCAACTCTTCGACCTGCGCCGTGGCGATGGGGTCCAGCGCCGAGCAGGGCTCGTCCATCAGCAAGACCTCGGGGCTGGTGGCAATGGCCCGGGCGATGCACAGGCGCTGCTGCTGGCCGCCCGAAAGGCCGGTACCGGGAGAGTGCAGGCGGTCCTTGACCTCGTTCCATAGCGCCGCGCGGCGGATGCAGCGTTCGACGATCTCGTCCAGTTCGGCCTTGTTGCGGGTCAGGCCGTGGATCTTGGGGCCGTAGGCCACGTTGTCATAGATCGACTTCGGGAAGGGATTGGGCTTTTGGAACACCATCCCGACCTTGGCGCGCAACTGCACCGGATCGACGCGCGGGTCATAGATATCCGCCCCGTCCATCTTGATGCTGCCCTCGACCCGGCAAATCGGGATCGTGTCGTTCATCCGGTTCAGACAGCGCAGAAAGGTCGATTTGCCACAGCCCGACGGGCCGATAAAGGCCGTCACCGTCTTGTCCAGGATATCAACGTCCACGTCCTTCAACGCATGGTTCTGGTCGTAATAGACCTGCACCTTGCGCGCCTCGATCTTGTTTAGCTCGGTTTGCACGTTACGCTCCGCTCTGATGTCTTTCATCATGGTCCCCTACCAGCGCCGTTCGTATTTGCGGCGCAGATAGATCGCCACGGCATTCATCGCGATGAGAAAGGCCAACAGCACGATGATGGCCCCGGATGCACGTTCCACAAAGCCCGGATCACCGCGCTGGGTCCAGTTATAGAT
>JANNAF010000172.1:0-16573 GCA_031384005.1 Rhodobacterales bacterium
TCCTCGGGCTTTGTCGAACCGTCCGAGGACCCGCTTGGCGCCCTGCAACGCGCGTTCCTGCCGTCGTTGGCCCTAGGATTGGGCCTGATGGCCCACCTGACGCGGATGACCCGGTCCACCATGACCAGCATCCTGAGCCAAGAATTCATCCGCGTCGCGCGCGCGAAGGGGCTGTCCGAACGCACCGTGATCTGGCGCTATGCGCTGGCCAATGCCATCGGCCCGGTCATCACCATCGCGGGCCTTCAGGTCGGCTATCTGTTTGGGTCGATCATCGTGATGGAAAGCCTGTTTGGCTATACCGGCATGGGCTGGCTGACCTATCAGGCCCTGCTGAACCGCGACCTGCCGCTGATCCAGTGCACGGTTTTCGTCATCGCTGCTGTCGTGATGCTGACCAACCTGCTGGTTGACCTTTTGTATGTCGTCATCGACCCGCGCATCCGGTTGGGCTGATCCATGAAACGCTTTCTCACCACCAAGGGACTGATCGGGATCACATTGCTGCTGATCATCGCCCTGATCGCCATCGTCGGCCCCATGGTCATCCCGCCCGATGCCGCCACTGCCATGGACATGGGCGCCCGCCGATCCCCCCCCAGCCTTGACCACTGGCTGGGCACCGATCAGTTGGGGCGTGACATGTTCTACCGTGTCATCCTTGGTGCCCGAACCTCGCTGGAAATCGCCGTTTCGGCGGTGGTGATGAGCATCATCCTCGGCCTGCCTCTTGGCCTTGTCTCAGGCTATTTTGGCGGGCTGACCGACAACGTGCTGATGCGGCTGGTTGACACGCTGCTGGCCTTTCCCGCGCTGCTGCTGGCCCTGACGATCAGCGCCGTTCTTGGCCCCAACATCCAGAACACCATCATCGCCATCGGCGTGGCCTTTACCCCCTACCTTGCGCGCATCATCCGGGGCGAGGCGCTGCGCATCGCCCAAATGCCCTATGTCGAGGCCGCCCGCGCCTCTGGCACCACCGATATCATGATCATGTCGCGCCACATCCTGCCCAACATCCTGCCCGCCGTGATCGTGCAGGGCACCATATCGCTGGCCTTTGCCATTCTGGCCGAGGCGGGGCTGTCCTTCCTTGGTCTTGGCACCCAACCGCCTGCCGCATCGTGGGGCCTGATGATCCAAGCCTCGCGTGACCAACTGGATATCGCCCCTTGGACCGCTGTGGTGCCGGGCATGGCGGTGGCCCTGACCGTGCTGGGGTTGAACATGTTCGGCGACGTGCTGCGTGACATCCTAGACCCGAGGTCGAAATGAAATGGGGGTCAAAATGAAAGACATCGTCACCGTCGACCATCTGCGCGTCGAATTCGCCACCGATGGCGGTACGGTCGTGGGCGTGCAGGACGTGTCGTTTACCATCGCCCCCGGTGAAACCCTGTGTGTGGTGGGCGAAAGCGGGTCGGGCAAATCGGTGACCTCGCTGTCCTTGATGCGTCTGGTCGAGTTTGGCGGCGGCACCATCACTCAAGGGGCGCTGAACTTTACCCGCGCCGATGGATCGACCCTCGACGTCGTCGCCGCCTCACCGCAGGTGATGGGTCAGGTGCGCGGCAATGAAATCGGGATGATCTTTCAAGAACCGATGACGGCGCTGAACCCGGTTTTCACCATCGAACGCCAACTGACTGACGGTTTGATGCTGCACAAAGGGATGACGCAGGCGCAGGCCACCGCGCGGGCGCTGGACCTGCTGCGCAGCGTCCGCATCCCCGAACCCGAACGGCGGTTGAAGCAGTACCCGCACGAGTTGTCTGGCGGAATGCGTCAGCGCGTCGTGATCGCCATGGCGATGGCCTGCGAACCCAAACTGCTGATCGCGGATGAACCCACCACCGCGCTGGATGTGACCATTCAGGCCGAAATCCTTGCCCTGATCAACCGCCTGAAACGTGAAAACGGCATGGCCGTCCTGTTCATCACCCATGACATGGCCGTTGTCGCGCAAATGGCCGACCGGGTCGTCGTCATGTACCGCGGACAGATTGTCGAAACCGGTCCGGTGGACCAGATTTTCAACGCCCCCCAGCAGGATTACACCAAGGCCCTGCTGGCCGCCGTGCCAAAACTTGGCGACATGAAGGGCAAAACCGCGCCCGAACGCATGCGCCTGATCGGGGACGAGGCCGCCCACGCCGCCCTTGCCCCCGCCATGCCCCGCAAACCCAAAGTGCTGCTGGAGGTGAAAAACCTGACCACCCGCTTTCCCGTCAAAGGGGGCATCCTGCGCCGCACCATGGCGCAGGTCCACGCGGTCGAGGATGTGTCCTTTACCATCAACGTCGGCGAGACGCTGGCGTTGGTGGGCGAATCCGGTTGCGGAAAATCATCGTGCGGGCGGTCGATCCTGCGGCTGATCGAACCCACCTCGGGTCAGATTTTGATCAACGGCAACGACATCCGCGCCCTAAGCCACCACGATTTGCGCCGGGCGCGGGCCGATATGCAAATGGTGTTTCAAGACCCCTTTGCCAGCCTGAACCCCTACCGCCGCCTGAAGGCGCAGGTGGCCGAACCCCTGCAAAACTTCGGCCTCGCCTCGGGGGCCGAACTGGAAGCCAAGGTGCTGGACCTGTTTGACCGCGTGCGCCTGCCGCGAGACTTTATGAACCGCTATCCGCATGAACTGTCGGGGGGGCAGCGTCAGCGGGTTGCCATTGCGCGGGCGCTGGCACTGAACCCCAAACTGATCGTCGCGGATGAGGCGGTGTCGGCGTTGGACGTGTCGGTGCAGGCGCAGGTCTTGAACCTGATGATGGATTTGCAGCAGGATCTGGGCCTGTCCTACCTGTTCATCAGCCATGACATGGCCGTTGTTGAACGGGTGGCGCATCAGGTGGGCGTGATGTATTTGGGCCGCATCGTTGAAATCGGTCCGCGCGCCGCGATTTTCGACAACCCGTCGCATCCCTACACAAGGTCGCTTTTGTCCGCTGTGCCCATCGCAGACCCCGCCAAACGCCGATTTGAGGGGGATTTGAACTTCAAACCCATCTCTTCGCCGATCTTTCCACTGGGCCACCAGCCCGCACCATCGCAGTATACCACGGTCGCACCGGGGCACTTTGTCCTGACCTGAAAGGGAAATCATGCCAATCAAGAACCGCCTGTCCGAAATGCAAGCCGAGATCACCGCATGGCGGCGCGACCTGCACGAAAACCCGGAACTGCTGTACGAGGTGCACCGCACCGCCGCCACCGTCGCTGCCAAACTGCGCGAATTTGGCTGTGACGAGGTGGTGACGGGGATTGGCCGCACAGGCGTTGTCGGCGTGATCAAGGGCCGTACCGACACACGCGGCCATGTTGTGGGCCTGCGCGCCGACATGGACGCCCTGCCGATCCTTGAGGCGACAAACCTGCCCTATGCGTCCAAAACCCCCGGAAAAATGCACGCCTGCGGCCATGACGGCCACACTGCCATGCTGCTGGGCGCCGCCAAATATCTGGCCGAAACCCGCAACTTTGACGGCGCTGTGGCGGTGGTGTTCCAGCCCGCCGAAGAGGGTGGTGCCGGGGGCGAGGCGATGGTCAAGGACGGGTTGATTTCGCGCTTTGGCATCAAGGAAATCTACGGCATGCACAATTCGCCGGGGCTGCCGGTTGGCCATTTCTCGATCAAGCCCGGCGCGTTCTATGCCGCCACCGACAATTTCACCCTGCATCTGTCGGGCAAGGGCGGCCATGCCGCCTATCCGCACCGCACCATCGACACCACCGTGATGGCCGCGCAAATCGTGATGACGCTGCAAACCATCGTCTCGCGCAATATCGACCCACTGGAATCGGTTGTGGTGTCGGTTACGTCACTGCGGACCGAATCCGAGGCGTGGAACGTGATCCCCGAACGCGCTGAAATCCGTGGCACCGTGCGCACCTTTGACCCCGCCATGCGGAAGGTCGCCGAAGATCGGTTCAAGACCATCGTGACCAGCACCGTGCAGGCCTACGGCGGCACCGTGGATCTGATCTGGAAACCCGGCTACCCCTCGATGGTCAATTCGGAACGCGAAACTGGCTTTGCCGCCGAGGTCGCTGCGAAAATCTCTGGCCCCGCCGCAGTGGACGCCAACTGCCCCGCCATCATGGGCGGCGAGGATTTCGCCTATATGCTGCAGGTCTGCCCCGGTGCGTATATTCAGGTCGGCAACGGCAACACCGCCGAGGTGCACCACCCCGAATACAACTTTAACGACGAGGCGATCCCTTACGGCGCGTCCTATTGGGCCGAACTGGTCGAAACCCGCATGCCGGCGGCGTGAAAGGATACCCTATGCACTGGTCAGACTATCTTGACGCGCACCAAGCCCGCTTTGTGGACGAACTGCTTGATTTCGTACGCATCCCCTCAGTCTCTGCCGCGCCGGCGCACAAGGCCGACGTGGTGGCCGCTGGCGAATGGGTCATGGCGCGGATGCAGGCGGCAGGCATCGAAAACATCCGCATGATGCCAACCGAAGGGCATCCCGTTGTCTATGGCGACTGGCTGCACGCGCCGGGCAAGCCCACCATCCTGATCTATGGCCATTTTGACGTGCAGCCCGCCGAACCGTTCGACCTGTGGCAAACCCCGCCGTTCGAGCCGGAGGTTCGCGATAACAAGGTCTGGGGGCGCGGCGCGTCGGATGACAAGGGCGGCATGCTGATCCCGATCCTGTCCGCCGAGGCGCTGTTGAAAACCACGGGGCGGCTGCCCGTCAACGTAAAGTTCTTTTTCGAGGGGCAAGAGGAAATCGGCTCGCCGCACCTGCCACCGTTCATTGCGGCCAATGGCGCGTTGCTGAAAGCCGACATGATCTTTTCCGCCGATGGCAGCCAGTGGGCCGAGGATCAGCCAAACATGATCACCGGCCTCAAGGGGCTTGTCGCCGCGCAGATCACGGTATCTGGGGCCAAGGGTGATCAACATTCGGGTCAGCAGGGCGGCGGCATTGCCAACCCCATTCACGGGTTGTCGCATATCATCGCCTCGATGAAGGGCTTGGATGGCAAGATCAGCGTGGCGGGCTTTTATGACGATGTCATCGACCTGACCGCCTCCGACCGTGCCGCCATCGCCCGCGTCCCCTTTGACGAAGCACAGTATATCGCCGACCTTGGCGTGCCGGACGTCTTTGGCGAGGAGGGGTACACCACCCGCGAACGGCTGTGGGCGCGGCCGACCTTTGAACTGAACGGCATCTGGGGCGGCTGGCAGGGCAATGGCATCAAGACCGTGCTGCCCGCGCAGGCATTTGCCAAGGTCACCTGCCGCCTTGTCGCCAACCAAAAGCCGGACGCGATTTTCGCTTTGTTGCAGGCCCATATTCAGGGGCATTGCCCGCCCGGTTTGCGCGTGTCGGTCGAACGGTTGGCAGGCAGCGCCGATCCCTTTCTTGTGCCATCCGGCCATAACTCCAGCACCGCCGCAGCCGAGGTCTTGACCGAGGTTTACGGCAAGGCCCCCTACATCACCCGGACCGGCGGCTCTATCCCGGTGATGACGATGCTGCTGAATGAACTTGGCATCCACGCCACCGTGTTTGCCTTTGGGATGAACGACGAAAACCTGCACGCCCCGAACGAGTTTTTCCGGCTGACAAACTTCAGAACCGGGCAGACCGCCTACTGCAAGCTGTTGGAGCGGTTGGGCTAGATTTGACGCGACCCACTTGAAATGACGACGGCGCGCAGTTGCCTGAGGACACGTCGGTGTCAACTCTGGCACCGACCATGCCAACGTGGAAACGGAAGCTGGGCCAAGATCGAGCGGCAGTTATGTGGGTTTCTGCGGACGCGCTGGCATCCTGATGACAGGCGGTTTCCCGCCCCTTGCGTCGATGGCCGCGCCGTCGACGTGCTCGGCCCATTGCGGCCGTTCGATAAGGACGGTGACAATCCTGACGCTTTTTGAAAGCTGTCCGTCATGCCTGCCGCAATGACTTTTGCCGCAATGCCCGAGCGGGGCCCAAGTCAAACAAGGGACCTAGTCCGACGGCAGGGGCTGATTTCATGACATTCCATCGTCTTGGGAACCCTGAGGTAACCTTGACAAGCAACCGACTGAGCCTGGTGTGTAATGATATACAGAACACGTGAATCCTTTTTTTCAAGCCCGATGCGCCAGACATCCAAAAATTGAAAGAACGCTCGTGGAGCAAGGTAACGATCCGACCCTCGGGCGCAGCACAGCGCGACAGTTTCTTCGACATGCGACTCGGGACAGGCATGACGCCATGGAGCGAAGTCCGGTCATGGAGGCTCTTTTGGCGGAGGCGCCTCGTGCGACGGATGTGGCGCGAGCGATAGCCAGTCAGCTTAGTGTCATCGGCCCGATCGAGGATTTGGCAACCCAGTTGCAGGACGCGTCGCAAGCCGTGTTCGCGGGCTCCCTCTTGGCCAGATCGTGATTGCCTAAGCCACCTGTTTCTTGACCTTTTCGCCAGCGGCTTGTGCCAAGATTGCTTAGTGAGAAAGCCGGTCGCTGGCGAAATGCCGCGCTGCGCCCCCCCCCGCATACAAACCGGGCCGATGAGGAGCCATCCCAGCGGGGATCCATCGCGCGCACTCTTTGCCACAAGCGCCTGGAATTCGCTTTGGCGCATGATCTTGACTGCGCAACTGGGCCAAGCTGAGCGAAAGCGGACGGACAGGACCGTCCCGGGCGCTGAAAAGCGGGGCTGCCGGACCGGGATGGCCCAGCTTTGGGGGCCAACCCGCGCACATTAAAGCGCTCTGACGACCATAATCGCGACTGGAACCGCCCATCCCTTTATCTGACGACAAGATAACGCCACGTTTTCCTAGCGCGCACGGCAACTTGGGGGCGTCGGTCAATATGTTCTTAACCTCCTTCGGCTTTAGCTGGGTCGAAGACGGATCAATATCGAGATGGAAGAGAAGGCAGCTTTATGTTTTTTGAACGCAACAACGTAAATGTTCACGGCAGTGGCAGCCAAGCCATTGTGTTCGCTCATGGGTTCGGATGCAGTCAGGCAATGTGGCGCTATGTGGCCCCGTCCTTTGAAGACGACTACCAGGTTGTTCTGTTTGACCACATCGGAGCCGGCGGATCGGACTTGTCTGTTTACTCGGTGGATAAATACTCAAGCCTTTCAGGATACGCGAACGATCTGCTGGGAATTCTGTCGGAACTGAACATCGAAAAAGCAATCTTCGTCGGGCATTCGGTCAGCTCGATGATCGGCGTGCTCGCTTCGTGCCTATCCCCCGAGGCATTCGAAAAAATGGTTCTTGTTGGGCCTTCGCCACGGTACCTGAACGACGAGGGATATATCGGCGGGTTCGATAAATCCGAGATTGAAGAGCTGCTTGATTTTCTTGACAGTAACCCGCTTGGCTGGTCGTCACATATGGCACCCATCATCGTCGGGAACGCGGACCGCCCGGAACATGCGGATGAGTTGAAAAATAGCTTCTGTCAGACGGATCCGCAGATTGCACGTCACTTTGCCCGCACAACCTTTACCTCTGATAATCGAACGGATCTTGCGCGAGTGAACGTCGATACGCTTGTGCTGCAATGCCACGACGACCTGATCGCGCCCGAAGCGGTCGGGAGATTTGTGCACCAAAACATTCGCAACAGTCAGATGGTGCTGCTTGAAGCGACGGGGCATTGCCCGAACCTGACCGCCCCAGAGGAGTTGGTTCGCGAGATCAAGCGTTTCCTTGCCGTGTCCTGACCTGATCCAGCCGATAAGGGACGGCAAATGACAGCCGATCAACAGACAGCCTGCAATGACGATTTCGACATCGCCCCCTTCGGCTATCTGATCCTGTCGCATGACGGGCGTATCTTGCGTGTCAACGATACATTCTGCCGATATCTTGACCAACCGCCACAAGGCCTTTTGTCACGCAGGTTCCGGGAGATTCTGACCATCCCAGGGCGCATTTTCTTTGAGACACATCTTGCGCCGCTGCTTGTGCTGCAATCTTCATGCAGTGAAATCGCTTTTGATTTCATCACGCGTTCCGGTGGCCGCTTACCGACACTGGCAAACATTTCCGCTGACCGCGATGCGAGTGGCAAGGTGACGTTCTTGCGGGTCGGGGTATTCGAGGCGACGGATCGGCGAAAATTTGAGATGGAACTGCTGGAGGCGCGGCGGGCCGTCGAAAACAAGAACCGACAACTTGAGGCGGTGAACCTGACCCTTGCCGAGTCAAACGCCAGCCTTGATCGTGCCAACATCCAGCTTAGGGAATTATATGACCAGATGTCAGCCGCGCGCGCGAGTGCGGAGGCGGCAAACCAGGTCAAGACCACGTTTCTGGCGCATATGAGCCACGAGATTCGCACCCCCTTGAACGGTGTTCTGGGAATGGCGTCGATCTTGCATGAGGCGTTGTCAAACCCGGATGACAAGAAAATGGCCGCGGTCATCTGCGAGTCGGGTGAGATCGTTTTGTCCATCATCAATGACATTCTCGATCTTTCGAAGCTTCAGGCCGGAAAAACTGATTTGGAGGCCATTGCGTTTTCTCCTTCAGACATTGCACGCAAGATTTCGGATTTGTACTCGTTGAAAACGGCTGAAAAGAGTGTCGGCTTTGTGATGCAGTATAACATGTGTGCGAATGACATCCGGTGCGGCGATCCGGTTCGCATCATGCAGATCCTGCATAATCTGGTGGGCAATGCCGTCAAATTCACTGAAAAAGGCGCGGTGACCGTTGTTATCCAGGAGCTGCCGAACGGGTCGGTCAAGTTGGAGGTGCGCGATACGGGCATTGGCATGACGCAAAATCAGGCCGACCTGATCTTCGAGGCATTTACGCAAGCGGACAGTTCGACCACGCGAAAGTATGGCGGAACCGGGCTTGGCATGTCGATTGTCCGGCAATTGGTCGTGGCGATGGAAGGGTCCATTTCGATCGAAAGCACGCTTGGGCAGGGAACATGTGTTCACGTGACGCTACCGCTGCCACGCGTTGTGCAGAGTGTCGACCTTACGCCTGCGCTTGCGGATAACGTGCGGAATGATCTTTTTGGCCTTCGCGTCCTTGTGGCCGAGGACAACAAGACAAATCGCTTCATTCTGGCCGCGATGTTGAAAAACCTTGGGGTGTCGAGCACCTTTGTCGTTGACGGAAAGCAAGCCGTCGACGCTTACGACCCAGAGCACTATGATATGCTGCTGCTGGACATTTCCATGCCAACGATGGACGGTCCGACCGCGCTGGTCTTGATCCGCGAACAAGAGGCGGAACGCTGTCGGGCGATGATCCCGACAGTCGCCTTTACGGCCAACGCGCTCAAGCATCAGGTTGATCAATATCTTGCCATGGGTTTCGACGCGCACTTAGCCAAGCCGATTTCCAAGCTGGAAATCCTCAAGACTTTGGGGGCTTTGCTGGATGGCAATCCCGCGGTCCTGGCACATCCCGCCTAAGCCATCATCGAAGGTCGCGATCAGCCCCGGCAGTTTGTCGATGATCTGCCCAGTGATCTTTTTGCGATCAAGGATCTTTGGCTTTTGTTCCAGAACATTGAACTGCTTGGCGCATGGGTGGTTTGCCTGTGAACTGGTAATCTTTGACCAGACGCTAAAATGCCGCTGGTGGAAAGCCCCCCTTGGTGCAAACCACTTCCATCGCTTTGACCCGCGCGTTGTTCCAGAAGGCCAGAACGGACCCTTCGACACTGGCGCCGCTGTCTTGCGCCTTCGGCACATGCTGTTCTGTGAACCGCGCGATCAACTCATGCTTGCTGCGCAGCCGCGCCTCTGACCCAATCATGTTCATAACCACCCACCGGGGCAGCCGGGGCGGTTCAGGTATGATCCATTCCTATCTTCAGGGGCGGCGCGATTTGGCACCCTGAACTACATACCGCCGCAGAGGCCGTTGTTCGACATGAAACCGACGGGGAACTTTTCCCTGTTCAGTGCGGGAACGCTTATCGCCTGCGGACGTTGGTAGACAAGTCCAAGCTGGAGGCCCCCGGATGCTCCTTATCATTTCGCTTCTTTCGGGGTTTGTCGGGGTCTGTTTTGCAGGGGCTGCCGCGCTGCTGCCTGATACAGGCATTGATGGGACGCCTGGCTCGTTCTTGGCGCTGCTAGGGGCGGTAGCGGTTACATTGGTGGTTGGCATGCTTGTGAGCGGCAAGGTGCCCGCAAGGACGCGCGGTGTCGTGTTTAGCCTTGCGGCGCTGCTTGCGGTTCTGACGGCTTTGGCCGCATGGTTTCTGATGCAGGACACCGTTCTTGCCACGATGGTCGTATCGCTGCTGGCGTTGCTGACAGGCAGCGCGACAGCCGGGCGAAAGACAACGATATGAAATCAACCGCTTATCTGGTCGTGATGTTTTTGGGTGCGGCAGCACCAGCGCTTGCGGACCAGCCGGTCTGGGGAACGTTCAATGGCGATCTGGCCGCCACGAAATTTTCTGATGCCGCCACGCTGACCCCGGAAAGCATATCTGCGCTGGAACGGGTCTGGGAGGTGAGGACCGGCGATGTGTCTGACGGGTCGGGTGATGTGCCTGCCACGGTATGGTCCGCGACACCGATATACGCCAATGAAACGCTTTATCTTGGCACGCCGTTCTACCGCATTATCGCCCTCGACCCGGCTACCGGGGAGGAGCGGTGGAGCTATGATACCAAATCGACGCTGGAGGCGCTGACCCAGCCTGCCCTGAAAAACCGGGGCGTGGCGTATTGGGAAAGCGGACGGGATGGGCCCTGCGAAAAGCGGGTTCTGATCGGGACGATGGACGCAGAGCTGCATGCCGTGGATGCCGATACGGGCAAGCCCTGCACCGGGTTTGGCGACGGCGGCGTCTTGAACGTCAATCAATGGAACGAGACGAACGCGGTCTTTCCGTTCTCATTGTTGCAGCCGCCAACGGTCGTCGGTGACACCATCCTGATCGGCTGGGCAGGCAAGGATTGGGCCTATACCGTGGAGCCACCGGGAAACCTGATTGCTGTCCATGCGCGCACGGGCGATTTGCTGTGGGATACTGGATTTATTCCGCCAGAACTGATCCCGGTCACCGGCACGGCGAACATCTGGTCATCCATGTCAGCCGACGCCGAACTTGGCCTGGTGTTTGTGCCGGTTTCATCGCCTTCGCCCAACTATTGGGGCGGAAACCGGACTGCGGCCATCCCTTTGGCCACGTCGATCACCGCGATCCGCATCGAAACGGGTGAGGTCGCGTGGAGCTTTCAGCACGTGCATCATGACGTCTGGGATTATGATACGCCGTCGGCCCCAACACTTGTTGACATCATGCGCGACGGCGTGACCGTGCCCGCTGTGGTGCAGACGACCAAGCAGGGGTTCATTTTCGTGCTGGACCGGCGCACCGGCGAACCGTTGTTCCCGGTCGAGGAGCGCGCCGTGCCCGCCAGCGATGCCGATGGCGAGCAGCTGTCGCCGACGCAACCCTTTGCCGATGTGCCTGCCCCGACCATCAACCACGCAGCATTGCCCGAGGTCTGGCCGCTGGCCGACGCCCTGTCCTTTGGGCAGTGTTCCCGCGACCGCGAGACCTATCGCTATGAGGGGCTATATACTCCGCCGTCCGTTGAGGGCACGTTCCTGTGGCCCGCGACCGCGGGCGGCAACAACTGGGGCGGTGCGGCGGTCGATCCGCGCACCGGTATTTTGTACGTGAACACCTCACAGGTGGTGCAGGTGATCCGTCTGATCCCGCGCGCGGACTATGCCGCCGAGGTGCAAGCGGCGACGGCAGACGGCAGCGATCCAAGCGGCAACGAGGCGGGGTTTTATGCGCAGGAAGGGTCGCCTTATGGGATAGAGCTGTTTGAATGGCGCACAGCCCTTGGCCTGCCATGCTGGAAACCGCCTTTCGGCACGTTTTCGGCTTATGATCTGAATACGGGCGAGCGGCTCTATGAGGTGCCGTTCGGATTGGCGCAGCAGTGGGGGTTTTATGGCCTGCGGTCATGGGGTTCCCCGACCCTGGGCGGGCCGGTTCTGACCTCGGGTGGTGTGATCATGATCGGCGCATCGATGGACAACCGGGTGCGGGCGCTGGATGCCGCCACGGGGCAAGAGCTGTGGTCAGACCTTGTCGCCGCACCTGCCGTTTCAATTCCGGCGGTTTTTACCCATCGGGGTGCCGACTATGTGGTCTGGGCGGTCGGGGGCAACTCGATCCTGAAGCCGCAGGTGGCCGATCAGGTGGTTGCCTACCGCCTACCACCGAAGGAGTGAACGAATGAGGATCGCCACCCCTGTTTTCCCGGCCACACCGTGAACCGCTGGGAGGGCAGCTATTGCGGTCCAGCGCCCAATCCGGCGGACCTATGGGCGCGCTGGAATTTCGATCCTTGGGCGCTGGCCGTTTTGGTTGGGTTGACGATCTGGGCAGGACGCACCCGCCCCGGCGCTGCGGCCGTAATCGTGTTGGCATTCGCGTTCCTGTCGCCGCTTTGCGCGCTGTCGTCGGCGCTGTTTTCGGCGCGGGTGGTGCATCACGTTCTCTTGGTGGCTGTTGCGGCCCCGCTTTTGGCACTGGCGCGCCCTGCGCGGGCGACAACCGGCGTCGGTCTGCCGTTTCTATTGGCGACCGCCGCGTTGTGGCTGTGGCATGCGCCTGTAGCTTATGACGCGGCACTTGGGCACATGGCGCTTTATTGGGTCATGCAGGCGACCCTGTTCGGGTTTGCATATCTGTTTTGGCGTGCCGCATTTTCGCAACCCGCCGGGTCGGGCGTGGGGTGGGTATTTCTGGCCTATCTTGCCATGGGGATGCTGGGTGCGATCCTGACTCTTGCACCCGATGCCGTCTATTCGACGCACGCGACGGCACCGCTGCTTTGGGGGCTGTCTGCGCTGTCTGACCAACAGCTTGGCGGTCTGGTGATGTGGATGCCAGCGGGCCTGCCGTTTGCGGTCTGGGGTGGCATGCTGGCGCGGCGGGCGTGGCGTCGCATGGGAGAACCGCTGTGATCTGGGTTGAAGGGCTGGTCCCGCATCTAAAGGCGCTGCACCTCAGCTTTGTCGCGGTCTGGGTGGCCGGGCTGATCGCCTTGCCCCGGATGCTGGCCCGCCATGACCGCGCCATCGTGCAGGCTGAGTTTGCACAAATCCGCCGCGCCACGCATTTTGGTTATGTCTGGGTCATAACGCCCGTCGCGATCCTGGCAATTTTCACAGGATCAGTGCTGATCTTTGTGCGCGAGATTTTCACCGTGTGGATTTTCGCAAAGCTCGTCCTGGTCACGGGGCTTGTCGCGATGCACGCATGGGTGGGGCATACGATCATCGCGGTGGCCGAAACCGAAGGCGAGCATCAACCGCCAGAGCCGCTGGTTCCGACGATCCTTATTCTTGGGCTGGTGGTCGGCGTTCTGTTTCTTGTTCTGGCCAAGCCCGAACTGGGCGAGTTGCCGATACCGTCGTGGCTGTTGCACCCGCTGGGGCGTCAGTTGCCCTTTGATACCCCTAAACCATAGTCGAAAACGAGCTTTCCGCCATGCCAACCCGTCGCCGCCACCACGATGACCGCAAAGCCGGACATGAGGATGCCCCAGGGCAGAATGGCGGATTCGTATCCGGTCAGCCGCCAGCCCCAGTTCAGCCCCAGCAGGGACAACAGCATGACGGCGATGACGAAATGGGTCCAGGCTGCGGCGCGGATGCGGATACCGGGGACCATCAGCAATTCCATCGTGCCGCTGGCCCCGGCCAACAGACCAAACAGAAAGGCGGTTCCCGTGGCCCAAAGCGCCGCCCAGGCCCAGCGTTCCTGACCCGACCACCAATACAGCAGGTCGGCGCCAAAGGCACAGAACGTCAGGGCCACCGGAAAGGCCACGGTCATGGCATGCAACGGATGACCCCAGATCGCGACGCGGCTTTCGGTTTGCTGAAAGGTGGGATCGTTGGTGATCGGGTCTTCGAATGGGGCGATATCTTCGGCCCCTTGCGTCATCTTTTGTGTCACCCGAAACTCCTTTGCGGCCTTGCGCTTGGGACAACGCTTCAGATCACAACTGGTTGCCAGGATCGGCTTTCGATGTTGCATCCGGCGGGTCCGGCCGCCCGGACCAAAGCTGATCTGTGGTGGATCATGCTGGCTGGCGGGGTGGCGATCTTTGGTCTGGTGATGGCTTTGCTGTTTGTCGCCCTGTCGCGCCCCACCCACCCATCGGTTGACGGCGAGGGTCAGCGGGTCTGGATGTGGGGTTTTGGTTTGGGCTTTCCATTGGTGACGCTGGCAGCGCTTACCAGCTATGGCCTTGTCATCGGCGAGCAGTTGTTGCCGCGCGATACGCCCGATCTGGTCACCGTTCAGGCCGAGGCGCGGCAATGGGCGTGGACGTTTCGCTATGCCGGGGCAGCCGTGCCTGAAACCAAAGGTGTTTTGCACATCCCGGCAAGCCGCCCGGTGAATGTCGAAATCACAAGCATAGACGTGATCCATTCGTTCTGGGTGCCGCGTCTCGCTGGCAAACTTGATGCGATACCCGGCCATGTGAACGTGCTGCGCATCGAGGCTGCGCGCCCGGGCATCTACGCCGGGCAAAGTGCGGAATTCAGCGGGCGCGGCTACCGCGAGCATGTCTTTACGGTTGAGGCGCATGATCCGGCGTCCTGGGCCACATTCTTGCGGGAAGGCTCACCATGACACGTTCGACCCCACCAAAACGCGGCACCGCCTTGCGCCTGCACCGGGCCCTGGCGCGGATATGGGGGTCCGATCCGCGACGGCGCGGCTGGTTCACAACCAGCAACAACAATGACATCGGCGCCCTGTTCCTGATCATTGCGACCTCGTTCTTTGTCATTGGCGGCATCCTTGCAATGCTGATCCGCGCGCAGCTTGCCACGCCGGGATCGGCCTTTATGGAGCCGCAGGTCTATAACCAGATTTTCACGATGCATGGCACCGTGATGATGTTCCTGTTCGCAATCCCGTTCTTTGAGGCGATGTCGATGCTGTTGCTGCCGGGGATGCTGGGCACGCGCGATCTGGCATTTCCCCGCCTTGGGGCCTACGGGCTGTGGGTCTATATCTTTGGCGGGACTGCCGTGATCGTCGCCATGCTGATGGGCCTTGCGCCTGATGGCGGTTGGTTCATGTATCCGCCGTTGTCGTCAGCCGCGTTTTCGCCGGGGATCGGGGCCGATGTCTGGTTGCTGGGTATAACGTCGATCGAAGTGTCGGCCATTGCGACGGCGATCGAGGTGATCGTGACTGTCCTGCGCTACCGTGCGGCGGGGATGAGCCTGTCGCGGCTGCCGATCTTTGCGTGGTTCATGCTGGTGGTGTCGGTGATGATCCTGACGGCGTTTCCGCCGATGATCCTTGGGTCATTGCTGCTGGAGGTGGAACGCGCGCTAGACTGGCCATTTTTTCAGGTGGAAAACGGTGGCGACCCGCTGCTGTGGCAGCATCTGTTCTGGCTGTTTGGCCACCCCGAGGTTTACATCATCTTTCTGCCCGCCGCAGGCATGATCGCCACCATCCTTCCGGTGATGGCGCGCACCACCTTGCTGGGCTACGGCTGGGTGGTCGCGGCGGCGGTATCGCTGGCGGTGCTCAGCTTTGGTCTCTGGGTCCACCACATGTTCACCACAGGTATCCCGCAAATGGGGTTGGCGTTTTTTTCAGCCGCATCGACACTGGTCGCGGTGCCGACATCGGTGATGATCTTTTCGTGGATCGGCACCCTGTGGAAAGGCCGCGCCCGGATGGAATTGCCGATGCTGTGGATCATGGGTTTCTTTGCCACCTTCGTAATAGGTGGGCTGACCGGCGTCATGTTGGCCGTGGTTCCTTTCAACTGGCAGGTCCATGACACCCACTTTGTGGTGGCGCATCTGCATTACGTCCTGATCGGCGGCTATGTCTTTCCGATGGTCGCGGCGATCTATTACTTCATGCCCTTGCTGACCGGGCGGACGCGGTTTTTCAAACTGGGCGAGGTGGCGTTCTGGCTGGTGGTGCCGTCGTTCCACGTCACCTTCCTTGCGGTGCACATCGCGGGGCTGCTGGGTCAGCGCAGGCGCACGTGGACTTATGATGCCGATCAGGGATGGACGGCATTGAACCTCGTCGCCTCCATCGCATCCTTTGTGATGGCGATCGGTTTTGCGCTGATCATCCTTGATGTGGCGGTGAATGCATTCGTTGCCACGCGCGGGCGGCGCAATCCGTGGGGGGCGGGCACGCTGGAATGGGCGGCGGCAATCCCGTCGCCTGCCTATGGCTTTGCCTCGATCCCGATTGTTCGCGGCCGCTATCCGCTGCATGACGACCCCGGCCTTGCCGTGCACATCGCACGCGGCGAGGGCTATCTGGGCGACGCATCACGCAACCGGCGCGAGAACCTGATCGTTTCAACGGCGCGCGGCGCGCCTGCGCAAGTGGCGGTGCTGCCGGGCAATTCGGTGCTGCCTTTCCTGTTGGCGGTGGTCACCAGCACATCGTTTCTGGCACCGCTGTTTGACGCCTATATCGTTGCGGGCCTTGCGCTGATGGGTGTGGTGGTATTGTCGCTGGTCTGGGCATGGGGTCTGGGGTCACGGGCGGACGAGGGGCTGGTTGACGCAGGGCATGGCG
>JANNAF010000216.1:0-1500 GCA_031384005.1 Rhodobacterales bacterium
CTTGCTGTTCGGGTCGTGGCGGCTGATCTTTGTCGCCTTCATCTTCTTTGCCTTGGCGGTCAATCTGTGGATGGCGCTGCGCCAGCCTGAAACCCTTGCCCCGCAGGACCGCCGACCGCTGGAACTGGGCCTGCTGTGGCAAGCCACCAAAGAGCTGGCGCACCACCGCATCGCCGTTATCGGAACCCTGTGCCAAACCCTGACCTCGGCCAGCCTTGTCGCCACCCTGTCGTCGCAACAAGGCATCTTTGCCGACCGTTTCGGCAGTGTCGAAACCTTTCCCGCATGGTTCGCCGTCATTGCGCTGTGCTCGATCAGCGGCAGTTACGCCAATTCCCAGATGGTGCGCCGTCTGGGCATGTTCACCGTGGTCCGCGCCAGTTATCTGGCGCAATTGGCCATGACCCTTGGCGTGTTGGGCCTGATCACGCTGATTGCCCTGCCCCTGCCCGTCGAGTTTGCGTTGCACATCCTGTGGTCCATCGGCATCTTTGCAAGTATGGGCCTGACCATGGGCAACCTGAACGCCATGGCGATGGAGAAGTTGGGCCACATCGCAGGCTTTGCCGCCTCGGTCATCACCGCCGCCTCGACCGTGCTGTCGGTGCTGATCGCCGTGCCGGTCGGTCTGGCCTTCGATGGCACCCAAGTACCCCTGATGATCGGCGCTTCGGTGTTTGCTGCTCTGGCGTTGATGCTGGTCCTGACCCTGAACCCCAAACGGGCCCAAGGCGAAACCTTTCCATCCAGTTAATTTTCGAAAAACAAGTCCTTGAAATCAAACGATTTCATAAAACGTCCAGATCTGGACGCCCCTATTTGCCCGGCTTGACGATCTTTTCCGCCAGATCGCGGGCGATGTTGAACGCCCCTTTGATCCGGTCGGCCTCGGATTTCATCTCCCCGACCAGCACAATCTTGTTGCCCGCAATCCGGGCTGCCGGACCCTGAGCCTTCACAAACTCCACCAACCCCGCAGGATTGCCGAACTTGTCATTGTGAAACTGAACCGTCGCCCCCTTCGGCCCGACATCCAGCCGCGAAATCCCGGCCTTTTTGCACAGGGCCTTGATGCGGACAATCACCATCAGGGTGTTCACTTCCTTGGGCAACGGGCCGAACCTGTCGATCAATTCGGCAGCAAACCCCTCCAACTCGACCTTGGTCGCCAGCGACGACAGGCGGCGATACAGCCCCAACCGGATGTCCAGATCGGGAATGAAACTCTCGGGGATCATGACCGGCACACCCAGATTGATCTGTGGCGCCCAGTGATCATCCATCGCCGTCAGGCCCTGCAACTCGCCCGACTTGATCTTGGCAATCGTCTCCTCCAGCATTTGCTGGTACAGCTCATAGCCAACTTCCTTGATATGCCCCGACTGCTCCTCGCCCAGCAGATTGCCCGCACCGCGTTGGTCCAGATCGTGGCTGGCCAGATTGAACCCAGCCCCCAGATTGTCCAGACTGCCCAGCAACCGCAGCCGTTTCGTCGCCTGC
>JANNAF010000230.1:0-2593 GCA_031384005.1 Rhodobacterales bacterium
TGCAGTTACCCCAATCTACGCCCTGCCCTTGGCGCTGATCTTCCTCATCCTGTGGTTCCGCACCACCTCGATGCGCTCGGGCCTCAATCTGTCGATCGGCGATGGCGGCAATGCCGACATGCTGCTGCGCATCCGCCACCATGGCAACTTTGTCGAATGGACGTCGATGGTCCTGATCCTGATGATCCTGGCCGAGGGGATGGGCGCCCCTGCCTTGTACCTGCACATCTCTGGCGCACTGCTGCTGATCGGCCGCATCGCGCATCCCTTTGGGCTCAAGAAAGACAACGCTGCCCATCCCCTGCGCTATGTCGGCAACGGCACCAATATCCTGGCAACCGTGAATCTCATGGTCTGCATCACGCTGAACCTGTTTTGACCACCCAACCCCCAGCCCCAAGGACGCACCAAAATGCAATACATGCTTCTGATCTATACCGACCCCGCCCGTGAACCCGCCTATGGTACGCCCGAATTTGACCAGATGATGGGGGGCTTTTTCGCGCTGAACCAACAGATGAAGGCCGATGGCACCATGCGCGGCGGCGAGGCGCTGAAAGGCGTCGAAACCGCCACCTCGCTGCGCATCAAGGGTGGTAAGGTCGAAACCATGGACGGCCCCTTTGCCGAAACCCGCGAACATCTGGGCGGCTATTACATCGTCGACGTGCCCGACCTTGACGCCGCCCTGAAATATGCCGCCATGGTCCCGTCGGCCCATTTCGGCACTGTCGAGGTGCGGCCGCTGATGGAATACAATCCCGCCGGGAACTGATGAAATGACTCAAGCCGCCTCACGCGCTGTCGCCATCACCGCCGAACTGACACGGGTGATGCAGGCAGACCGGGGGCGGCTTTTGTCCGCGCTGACCGCCCAGTTGCGCAACCTGTCTCTGGCCGAGGATGTGTTGCAAGAGGCCACCTTGTCCGCCCTGACCCATTGGGGCCGCACGGGCCTGCCCGCCTCGCCCCAAGGTTGGCTGTTGCAGGTCGCACGGCGCAAGGCGATTGACCGCCTGCGCCAGACCGCCCGCGCCACCCGCAATGCGGCCGACCTGACCCTTCTGGCAGCAGACGAGGCTGAACCGGAACCCGACATGATCCCCGACGAACGCCTGCGCCTGATCTTTACCTGCTGCCACCCGGCGCTGGAACCCAAATCGCAGGTCGCCCTGACCCTGCGCACCCTTGGTGGTCTGTCGACCACCGCCATCGCCGCTGCCTTCCTGGACAATGACACCGCCATGGGGGCCCGCCTGACCCGCGCCAAGGCGAAAATTGCCGCCGCTGGCATCCCCTTTGCCATCCCCGACCCCGAGGCGTGGCCCGCCCGCCTGCAATCGGTGCTGACCGTGGTCTACCTGATCTTCACCTCGGGCTATGTCACCGCCACCACCGATCTGGCATCCGAGGCGATCTTCCTCGCCCGCCTGCTGACCCAGCTTGCCCCCAATGACCCCGAGATCGAGGGCTGCCTTGCCCTCCTCCTCATCACCCACGCCCGCCATACAGCGCGCGTGCAGGCAGGGGTCACGGTCGCCCTTCCCGATCAGGACCGCTCCTTGTGGGACCAGACGACCATTGCCGAGGGGCTGGCCCTGATCGACACGGCGATGACCCGCCGCAACCCAGGCCCCTATCAGATCAAGGCCGCCATCGCCGCCTGCCATGTGCAGGGGGCCACCCCCGACTGGCCGCAAATCGCGCTGCTGTATGGCGGCCTCCTGCGCTTTGAGCCTACCGCCGTTGTGCGCTTGAACCACGCGGTTGCGCTGGCCGAGGCGGGTCATCTGCCCCAAGCCCTGACCCTTCTTGCAGCGCTGGAACCCAACCTTGCCGCTTACCAACCCTATCACGCCGCCCGCGCCGAATACCTGACCCGGCAGGGAGACCCCGCGGCCACGACTGCCTATGACCGCGCCATCGAACTTGCCACCAACCCCGGCGACGCCGCATGGCTGACCGCGCGCCGTGACCGTCCGTCCGGCGAAAAAACCAAGGCCGCGCCATAGCGACATTCAAGAGGCAATGTAGAGGGTTTGTAGGTCGTCAACACCCGGTTAACCTGACCCCATCCCCCCAGACCAAAAAAAAGGCCGAGCTTGCGCTCGGCCAGGTCCAACAGGGAGGTTGAAGCAGAAAGAGCGAACTCGATGACCGCTTCAAGGGTGGATATAGGCGGAGGGGGTGTTAGCGACAACATCAATATGCCGCAGATGTAGCAAAGCCGCTATGCGCCACGTGCATGGCGGCATCAGTCCTGCTGACGTTTCCGGTATGTCATGATCTCTTCCGTGACGAAATCGCGAAACGCCGCCACGCGTTTAGAATGGCGCAATTCCTCGGGATACGCAAGGAAAACAGGCACTTCTCCGCTTTCCACATCAGGCAACACACGCACAAGGTCGGGGCTGTCCTCGGTGATATAGTCGGGCAGAACGCCGATGCCCAGATGGTTCAACACACCCTGCAACACGCCGAAATAGTTGTTCACCGTCAGGGTTGACGGGATATCATGGCTCATCAACTCGGCCACCAGCAATGCGCCCGCTGCCACCTGCGCGGTGCCTGCGTGCTGGCTGATCAGGCGGTG
>JANNAF010000224.1:0-1587 GCA_031384005.1 Rhodobacterales bacterium
GGTGCCCGGTGTGATCGCCACCAACAATGAAACGCACCGTGCCGATTTCATCTGGGATACCATGGGGTTTTCGCGTCGGCTGGGCCATATCTTTGCCTCGGGGCGGATGGGGGTCAAAAAACCCGATTCCGGGTTCTTTGAACAGATCGAGGCGTGGTCGGGGCTTGGTGCCTGCGATATCCTGCTGATCGACGATGCAGAAAAGAACATCGCAGCCGCAGCGGCGCGGGGGTGGCAGGTGTTCCATTTCACCGATGCCACGCGGCACGGTTTGCCGCAGGTTCTGGGTGCAACCCCATGACCGCGCTGATGATTCAAGGGGCCGGGTCCAATGTCGGCAAATCGCTGATCGTGGCAGGTCTGTGCCGTGCCGCCCGGTTGCGCGGCCTGACTGTCGCCCCGTTTAAACCGCAGAACATGTCAAACAATGCCGCCGTGACCGTGGACGGCGGCGAGATTGGCCGCGCGCAGGCGTTGCAGGCCATGGCCTGCGGGTTGGAGCCGCATACCGACATGAACCCGGTTCTGCTGAAACCGGAATCCGAGGTGGGGTCACAGGTCGTGGTCCAAGGCAAGCGGGTGGCGACGGTCAAGGCGCGCGATTATGCCGCGCTGAAACCCTCGCTGATGGCCCCGGTTCTGGACAGTTTTAACCGTCTGAAATCCGCCTATGACCTGATCATCGTCGAGGGGGCCGGATCACCTGCCGAGGTCAACCTGCGCAAAGGTGACATCGCCAATATGGGCTTTGCCATGGCCGCCGGGGTTCCGGTTGTGTTGGTCGGTGATATTGACCGGGGCGGTGTGATTGCCCAAATGGTCGGCACCCGGGTTGTTTTGGACCCCGCTGACGAGGCGATGATAAAAGGGTTTATTATCAACAAGTTTCGCGGTGATCCGCGGCTGTTTGACGACGGCTATCAGATCATTGTGCAGCAAACCAACTGGCCCGGTTTCGGCGTTCTGCCCTATTTCGACCAAGCGTGGCGCCTGCCAGCGGAGGATGCGCTGGACATTGGCGGCACGACGGGCACAGGCACCAAAATTGCCTGCCTGACCCTGTCGCGCATTGCCAATTTCGATGACCTTGATCCGCTGAAATCGGAACCCGGCGTTCAGGTCGTGATGGTCGGCCCGGGACAGACGATCCCGACCGATTGCGCGCTGGTCATCATCCCCGGCAGCAAATCGACACGCGGGGATCTGGCCTATCTGCGCGCCCAAGGCTGGGATATCGACCTGCTGGCGCATCACAGGCGTGGCGGGCGGATATTGGGGATTTGTGGCGGGTATCAGATGCTTGGCCGCGTAGTCTCGGACCCCGAGGGGATTGAGGGGTCCGCGGGCGAAACCGCAGGCCTGGGTCTGTTGGATGTGACCACCACCATGACGCCCGACAAACGCCTGACCCGCACCCATGCGACCCATGCCGCCACGTGCCTGCCCATTTCGGCCTATGAAATCCACATTGGCCGCACCACCGGCCCCGATTGCACCCGCCCCTTTGCCCATGCGGCGGGCCAGCCCGAGGGCGCCATGTCGCCCGATGGCCGGGTCATGGGCAGCTATCTGCACGGCATGTTCAGC
>JANNAF010000276.1:0-6156 GCA_031384005.1 Rhodobacterales bacterium
GCCATCGCGATGAAAGAGGCGATTGGCCGCGCGGCCGAGGCGCTGTCAGCCATCGCCACCGCCACGGCATGGGCGGCGGGGGCCACCCTGCTGACCGGGTTCGTGGTGCTGATCGGGGCTGCGGCGGCGGGCGAACGGGGCCGGGTGTACGAGGCGGCGCTGCTCAAGGTGTTGGGCGCATCGCGGGGGCGCATCCTGTTCAGCTTTGCGCTGCGGGCGGCGCTGATGGGGGCGGCGGCGGGTCTGGTCGCGCTGTTTGCCGGGGCGGTGTCGGCCTGGGCCGTGATGACCTTTGTGATGGAGGGCACCTATGTCTTTGAACCGGTTTCGGCGCTGGCGATCATTCTGGGTGGTTTGATTGCCACCCTGCTGGCCGGATTGGTGTTCGCATGGCGACCGCTGGCCGCCCGTCCGGCGCAGGTTCTGCGCAGTCAGGAATAATGTCACCGGGCCGCGACGGAATGTCGGCGGCCCGGCGTCAAGCCTGCACCGATGCCAAGGAATGGCGACCGGTCGCAACACCTTTGACAGGCAGCGCCGCCCTTGCCATCACCGGGGGGGCGTTCTGGCCGGGGGATATTACGGCTGGCGCCGGGCCATCAAGACCGCACCCAGCCATGCCAATCGGGCTTGCGGCCCCGACCGCCGCCCTTTTTGGCACAGCATCTGGGTCTGGCCTGGCCTGGCCCGTATCGCATGGGTTGGCGGGGTTTGCGCAGGCAAACCTTTCCACTTGGTTAATTTTGGAAAACCAAGTCATTGATATTGTTATGTTTCGCAAAGTGTCCAGATCTGGACGCCCGAAATCCGGCCCTAAGGCGTCATCGCCTTGCGACCCTTTGCCCGTTCCAGCCCCAGTTTATGTTCGCGCCAGATGATCAAGATACCCGCCAACACGACCAGCGCCGCCCCCCCCAGCATGGTCAGGGTCGGCACCTCGTCAAAGATGAAATATCCGATGCCCAGCGCGAACAGCATCGAGGCATAGTCAAACGGCGCCACCAAAGAGGCATCGGCCTCGCGGTAGCTGGCCGTCAGCAGGATCTGCCCCATCCCGCCCAAAACCCCGACCCCCACCAACAAGGCCGCCTCGAACGGTGTGGGGATGACCCAGCCAAACGGCAGCGTGATCAGCGACAGCACGGTCGAGGTGGCCGAGAAGTAAAAGACGATGGTGGCGGTGGATTCGGTGTGGATCAGTTTGCGGACAAAAACCTGCGCCAAGGCGGCACACAGTGCACTGAACAGGACAACCATGACGCCCAGCGCCTCGGTCTGGCCCACGCCGGACCCCGGTGCGATGGACAGGCGGGGGCTTAGAACGATCAAAACTCCGGTCAGCCCCAGCACAACCGCCCCGATCCGGAACGCGCGCACCTGTTCGCCCAGAAACATGGCGGCAAAGACGACAACCAGCAACGGCGAGGCATAGCTGATCGCCGTGACGTCCGGCAGCGGCAGATAACCCAGACCGGCAAAGCCCATCCCCATGGCAAGCGTCCCCATCAACCCGCGCCAGACATGGCCCAGGGGGTTGGACGTCTTGAACCCCGTGGCCAGTTCGCCCTGCAGGGTCAACCAGATCACGATGACCGGAATGGCAAAGAACGACCGAAAGAACACCGCCTCGCCCGCAGGAACATGCGCCGCCGTGGCCTTGATCATCGAGGCCATGACAATGAACACCAGCACGGATGCCAGTTTGAGGAGGATGCCGCGCAGGGGTCGCATGATGATCCTTTTGGGCCACAAGACCACCCTTGGGCGGTAGCAACAAGGTGGCAATTCGCTGGACGTGACAGGCCCGTGATGGTTCGATAGGGCAAAGGAGTACTGCCATGACCAAAGCCCCGCTTGCCGACCGGATAGATCAGGGCCGCGGCATCGTGCCCGCCGATCTGGTGCTGAAAGGGGCGCGGGTGTTCGACTTGATCACCGGTGAGTTGGTTCAAACCGATGTGGCGATTTGCGGTGATACAATTGTCGGGGTCTTTGGCGACTATCATGGCGCGCAAGAGCTGGATTTCACGGGTCGGATTCTGGTGCCCGGGTTCATCGACACCCATCTGCATATCGAAAGCAGTCTTGTTACCCCGTTCGAGTTCGACCGCTGCGTCAGCCCGCATGGTGTGACCACGGCGATTTGTGATCCGCATGAAATTGCCAATGTCTGCGGGTTGCCCGGCATCCAGTATTTCCTGGACGCTGCGTCGCGGACGGTGATGGATATTCGGGTGCAACTGTCATCCTGCGTGCCGTCCAGTCATATGGAAACCACCGGGGCCGTTTTGCAGGCGGCGGATATCGTGCCGCTGATGGACCATCCGCGCGTGATCGGGTTGGCCGAGTTCATGAACTTTCCCGGTGTGATCCACCGCGATCCGGGGTGCATGGCCAAGTTGGAGGCGTTCAAGGGGCGGCATATTGACGGGCACGCCCCCTTGTTGCGGGGCCATGATCTGAACGCCTATATCGCTGCAGGGATCAGAACCGAGCATGAGGCGACAACGGCCGAGGAGGGGTTGGAAAAGCTGCGCAAGGGGATGCGGGTTCTGGTGCGCGAGGGGTCGGTCAGCAAGGACCTGCATGCCTTGGCGCCGCTGTTGACGGAACGTTTCGCGCCTTACCTGTGCTTTTGCACCGATGACCGCAACCCGCTGGACATCGGGGAACATGGCCATCTGGATTACATCATCCGCACCGCGATCGAACTGGGGGCGACGCCTCTGACCGCCTACAGGATGGCCAGTCTTTCGGCGGCCGAGGCGTTTGGATTGAAGGATCGCGGTTTGATCGCGCCCGGCAAGCGGGCGGATATTGTGGTGATCGACACGCTGGAAAGCTGCCGTGTGGAGGCGGTGTTTTCGGGCGGGGTGCGGGTGGGCGAGGCGGCCTTTGCCGCGCGCGACCTGATTGCCCCGGTTGGTCGCCATTCGGTCAAGGCGCCGCGGATGGCGGCGCATCATTTCCGCACGGGGGGCAACCGGACTGAAACCCCGGTGATCGGGATCTTGCCGGGCAAGATCATCACCGAGCACCTGACCTATGACATCGCACCTCAGGATGGTGACAAGCGACCCGATATTGCACGTGATCTGGTCAAGATCGCGGTGATCGAACGGCATGGCAAGAATGGCAACCGCGCCACCGGCTTCGTCAAGGGGTTCGGGCTGACGCGTGGGGCGATCGGGTCCACGATGTGCCATGATCATCACAACATCGCGGTCGTGGGGGCGGATTACGACGATATGGCGCTGGCCGCCAACCGGCTGGGAGAGATCGAGGGCGGGTTTGTCGTGGTCGAGGGTGGGCGGGTTCTGGCGGAGCTGGCGCTGCCAGTTGCGGGATTGATGTCGTTGGAGCCTTTCGAGGTGGTCCGCCGCGATCTGGTCGCGTTGAGGGCCGCTGCGCGGACCTTGGGCGTGACGTTGGAGGAGCCGTTTTTGCAGCTTGCCTTCCTATGTCTGCCTGTCATTCCGCATCTGAAAATCACCGATATGGGGATGGTCGATGTGGACCGGTTTGAGGTGATGCCCTAGGCGTCCAGATCTGGACAGAAATTTTAATCCATTAAAAACAGTGGGTTGATTTTTGAAAATTTACTATGCGTTAGGGATTGGATTGCGGCAGGCTGCGCTGAAGGGGTGGTGGGGTGAACCCCGCCCTACGCCCTTGGCTGATTGGACCGCGCAAATCAGCGCGCGGTGCGGAGAAGGGAGCGAGGGCACGCAGCCCAGGTCCGCCGCACAGTTGCCGCACGGAAAACTGCCTGATCGTGTGTTTCTGCTGGTGCGCACTGCTGCATCACCGAACGAGGATACAGGGGGATCCGGACCCCCCCTTTTTTGGGGGGGGCCGGGGTAGGTGTTACTTGTCCATTTCCATAACGACATTCGACGCAAAGGCCGAAATCATCGCCTGATAATAGACGTCGCTGCTGGATGTGAGGGTCGTCATGTCCAGATCGGCGGGAAACAGGATGCGGGCCTGATTGACGTCGACGGTCAAGGTAAAGCCCTTGGAGTTGGCATTGTTGGCGGCATCCGACAAGGTCACATCACCGACAAGGCGGGTGTCGGCAGAGCCTACGACTTCCGAAAAGGAGTTGGACAGTTCCACCTCGTTCAGGTCGATGAACAGTTCCATTCCCACATCACCGACGCGGTTCACCAACACGGCGGTGATCGCGTTTTTCAGGTCGTCCGCAATGTTGGTGTAACGCAGGGCGGCGGCCTTGTTGGTCACCTCGGGCAGGTCAAGGGTGATTTCAATCTTTGACACCATATCTTCGGGTCCGGCAAAGGTTGCGCTGGACAAAAGCAGGGTCGAGAGGGTGGCCGAAAGGATGAGTTTGAACATGATTGCGCCTCCGGGCGTCGGGATACCGGTATGGCATCCACTGGATGGTGCTGAGTAGTCCGGAAATGAGGGAAGTGGGCTGATCCAGATCAGCGGGGCCTGATTTTTGGTTATGGGCGGTGCCATTTCAACCACTGTCCCGCTGGTCGCGGCAGGGGTGGTTGAAATCCTGACCTGCGACGCGGCCTGCGTGGCCATATACCGCCCGGCGTCCGGTATTTTCACAGCCTAGCCTAGCACAGATCAGCCTGTCCCAAAGGTTTCCTGCGAACATGGGGAACGCCGGCGGGTTGAGCCAATTGCTTGGCCGGGCGTTGGACTTGGCGAGAAGGTTGGGCTTGCATGGTAGAGCATATCGATGTGGACGGCATGGCTGCGCTGGTCATTTGCGAATCGCTTTTGCTGGCGTTGAGGGACCGGAAGATCCTGCCAGAGCGCGAGATATCCGGAATTCTGGCGGATGCGGCCGCAGCCCATTCCAATGCCCCAGTGGGGGATGGGATGGAGGCAAGGCACAAGGCTGTGGTGGCGGTGATTCAGCGGATGATCGACGTTGGCACCTCGGGGCACAGGTAACAACAGGCAGGTACACTGGGCCGCCTGTCCGGACAGGCGGTCTGGCGAGTGGTCTGGCAAGCGGCCTGGCAGGCGGCCTTTCAGGCGGCTGAACAGGTTGGGTTCACCCTTGACCGTCACGGGTCAGGCGGGTCTGCTCTACGCAGCCGGGGAGGGCTGCGGATGGGTTGGGGATCAGCGGTGGTGCGGATTGTGCTGGGGCTGTTGGCGGTCCTTGCGCCCGTGGTTGCGGTGGACTGGGGGCTGAGCAGGCTGGGGGTCGGTTTTCTGACGCGATCCTTTTTGGGCAGTGTGACGGCTGTTGTCGGCTATGTGGCCTTTGTGCGCTTGGTCGAGCGGCGGCCGGTCGTAGAGTTGGGCGTCGAGTTGGGCGCTGAGCTGGGTGTCGTGGGCGCTATTGGCGAAATATGTGCCGGGGCGGCGTTGGGGGCGGTGCTGTTCACGCTTGTCATCGGTTCGATAAGGCTTGCTGGGGGGGTGGAATTTGCGGGTTGGAATGTGCGGCCCGACCTGAGCTATGCGCTGGGGCTGGCGGTCTTTGCGGGCGTGGTCGAGGAGATAGCGGCACGGGGTGTCGTGTTTCGCGTGTTGGAGATGTGGCTGGGGTCATGGGGTGCATTGGCGCTGTCGGCAGCACTGTTTGGTGCGGCGCATCTGGTGAACCCGGGGGCAAGTGTGTTCGCGGCCGTGGCGATTGCGCTAGAGGCCGGGGTGATGCTGGGGGCGGCGTTTATGGTCACGCGGCGGCTGTATCTGGCGATGGGGCTGCATTTCGCGTGGAATTTCGTGCAGGCGGGGGTGTTCGGCGGCGCTGTGTCGGGAATCGAGGTGGGAGGGCTGATGATGACATCTGCAACCGGGCCTGACTGGATATCCGGCGGATCATTTGGCGCGGAAGCCTCGGTTCTGGCGGTTGTCTGGTGTGGGGTATTGGGCGCGGTGCTGGTTCAGCTGGCGGCGCTGCGGGGGCGGGTTATTGCCCGGGCAACATGAGGAAGATGGGCAAGCCGCTGTTTTTCCAATCGAAAATCAGGGAACAGCCCATCCTGCACCTGTCTTTTGCAAACATGTTGGACGATCCCGCCATCGGCAAAGGTGGCGTTGGTCGGCAAACGAGGTGGCCGTCCTGCGCCATTCCAGACCACTTGTAGGATGGGCAGTTCGGTGCTTTCGGCTTGCCGAAAGGGTCGGTTTGCCCATCTTTCCGGCGTCAGTCTGGTG
>JANNAF010000291.1:0-1827 GCA_031384005.1 Rhodobacterales bacterium
GCGTATCATCGCCGGGCTGGAACTGGCCACATCTGGGCAGATCGTGATTGCGGGCACCGATGTTTCGGCGCTGGCGCCCGTGGACCGCGGCATCGCGATGGTGTTTCAGTCTTATGCGCTGTACCCGCATCTGACGGTTTACGAAAACATCGCCTTCCCGCTGCGAGTGCAAAAACTGCCCGAACCCGAGGTGCAGGCCAAGGTCGCCAAGGCGGCCGAGATTCTGCAACTGGGCGAAAAACTGCAACTGAAACCGGGGAAATTGTCGGGCGGACAGCGCCAGCGCGTCGCAATTGGGCGGTCGATCGTGCGCAATCCCAAGATTTTCCTGTTCGACGAACCACTGTCCAATCTGGACGCGGCGCTGCGCGGTGACATGCGGGTCGAACTGAGCCAGCTGCACCGCGATCTGTCCGCCACGATGATCTATGTCACCCATGACCAGATCGAGGCGATGACGATGGCGCACCGCATCGTTGTGCTGAACGCAGGCCGGGTCGAACAGTTCGGCACGCCGATGGAGTTGTACCACCACCCCGCCACCCGCTTTGTTGCCACCTTTATCGGGCAACCCAATATGAACCTGGTGCCCGCAACCGTGCTGGGCGTGGATGCGGGCGGTCTGGCGGTTGAGTTGGAGGGCGGTTTGCGTCTGACGCTGCCGGTCAACACGGGAACCGCCCGCACGGGGGACCGGGTCGAGGTTGGGATACGCCCCGAAAACGCCGCGCTGGGCGAGGGGCTGCCGATGAAGGTGCGGGTGTTGGAACGGCTGGGCGGCGTGTCGATCACCTATTGTGTCCTGCCCAGCGGCCTGCGGTTTTGCGCCACCCTGCCCGGCGATGCGGCAGTGGCCGAGGGGCAGACCATCACCCTGCAAATAAACCCCGCTGATTGCCATGTCTTTGATGCCAGCGGAAAAGTCATGCGCCGCCGCATGGCCCCCGCACTTGCCGCCTAAAGGAGCCAAGCCATGCGCGTTGTCACAGCAGGCATTGGCCTGCGGGCCGGTCACGTCCTGTCCACCCTGAAACAGGCCATGCCCGAGGTCGAGGTGGTTGGTTTTTACGACCCGCAGCCGACCTATCTGGACATGATCGGACTGGACACGCCCCGCTATGAAAGCGTTCAGGCGATGCTGGAGGAGGCCAAGCCGGACCTGTACTGCGTATTTTCGCCCAACCTGTTCCATCTGGACCATATCCGGCTGGGTTTGGAGGCCGGAGTGCAGGTGTTCACCGAAAAACCGGTGGTTGTCAGCATCGAGGAGACCCTGGAACTGGCCCGACTGCTGGCCAAACATGGTGGGGTCAACCGGGCGATGGTGGGGCTGGTTCTGCGCTATTCGCAGCATATGGTTGATCTGCGCGCTGCGTTGAAACAGGGTCTGTTGGGCCAAATAGTGTCACTTGAGGCGAACGAACATATCGCCCCCTATCACGGCGCGTTCTTTATGCGGGATTGGCGGCGGATGGTCGATCTGTCGGGCGGGTTCATGCTGGAAAAGTGCTGCCATGACATCGACATCTATAACATGATCACCGGGTCACGGCCCGCCCGGATCGCCAGTTTTGGTGGGCGCAAATCCTATATCCCCGCCAATGCCCCCGCCTCGAACGAGGAGGCGCAGATTTTCCACGTCAAGAAATCGGTGTGGAATTCGGTTGATGACGCGTTTCATTCGGACGGCGACATCATCGATTATCAGACGGCGATTTTGCAGTATGAAACTGGCACCTCGCTGGCATTTCACACCAACCTGAACACCCCCGACGAACACCGCCGTTTCTGCGTGATGGGGACGCATGGCATGGCCGAGGGCGATTT
>JANNAF010000342.1:0-1987 GCA_031384005.1 Rhodobacterales bacterium
GCAGGCCGGAATTGACGATGGCGGTGGTCTTGCCCGCACCGGGCGGGCCGATCATCACATACCAAGGCAGGTCATACAGGCTGCGCCGACCGCCCTTGGACTTTTTCAACTTGGCAATCGCGGCGCGCATCTTGTCGCGCAGTTCGCCCAGCTCTGCGGTCACCACCTCGTCTTCGGGGTTGGCGGACGCGGCCACCGGACCCTTGACGATGTCATCCTCCATCTGCTTGGCGCCGTGACGCCGCACCAAAAACACCGACAACAGAATGATGAAGGTGATCAGCCACAGGATGCCGATGAAAACGAACCGGCCAAAGGCTTCGTCAAACGGGCGAAAGGCGTCGGTGCCTATAAAGGGACTGAACATCCAGACACAAACCGAAAGCACCGCCGTCACAAGGATCATAATGAAATAGATCGAGGTGAAGGTGCGGCCCATGATCTTGAGGCCCCGCATCATGCGCCCTCCTTGACCAGCAAAATCTCGATCCGGCGGTTGGTGGCGCGGCCTTCTTTGGTGCCATTGTCGGCAATCGGTTCCTTGTCACCGCGGCCCTCGGCGATGATCCGGCTTGGGTCGCCAATGATCGGCGCCAACATTTTCAACACTGCATCGGCCCGCGCCTGTGACAGCTCGTCATTGCTTTTGAAACGGCCACCGCCGACCTTGCTGCTGTCCGAATGGCCCGCAATCACGATATTGCCCTTTTCATCCTTCAACGCCTCGGCCACCCGGTTCAAGGTGGGCACAAACGCCTCTTTCAACGCATCAGACCCTGATCCGAACATGCCCACCCCGGCCAGACGGATCGTCAGGGTGTTGCCCTTGGCAAAAACCGTGATGATCCCCTCCTTGACCTCGGGCTCAAGAAAAGAGGCGAGTTTGGCGACCTGATCGACCTCCTCTTTGGGGGGCGGCGGGGGGGGTGGCGGCGGTGCGCGGCGCAGCATGGTCGCGACCTCACCGGTATCAATTGCGGAAATCTGGTCAAGAACGGTGCCGGACTGCCGCCCCAGCGCAAAGGCCAGACCACCATAAGTCAACGACAACAGCGCCGCCGTAACCCCAACCGCAATCCAGACCGGACGCCATGCCGACAGAATCTGATAGGGTTTCACAACCCCCTTCCAACGCGGGCTAAGGTCGCGTTCGACATCGCCGCGCTGCCCGCGGATGATGCGGGCCAGCGCATTGCGGATTTGCAGATGTCTGTCCTGCCCACCCTGTTCGACGCGCAACCGCCCCTCGAACCCCAAGGACAGGCACATATACAAGAACTCAAGCAGGTCGATATTGGTGTTCGGGTCCTGTTCCAGCCGGGCCAACAGGTCATAAAACCGGTCCCCGCCCACCGTTTCGCGGTGAAAGGTGCCAACCATCGACTGTTGCGCCCAGACCGACTGTTCGCCCCACGGTGTGTTCAGCACCACATCGTCAATCGTGGCGCACAGGGCATAGCGCGCCACCTTGACCTTTTGCGCGTCCTGCCCGGCCTGTAGTGCTGCATTTTCAAATCCGCGCACCTCGGCCATCACGGACTGGCGCAGTTTGTCGGGGTCCATATGTTGCGCCCGGTTGCGGATGCGGCTGACCAGCGACAACAAGGGCGTGGCCAGGGCGGTCAACGGGTTCATGCCCGTCATGGCAATCGCGTTGGTACCTGTCCCGCCACTGGGGCGCTGCGCCGATTGCGGCACCCCCATCGCGGGCCCCGGATCGGCCGGACGCTGGCCATAATCCTGCTGACCATAGCTTTGCGGGGCCTGCGAGGCCACGCCCGGTGTCGGACGCTTGCCGCCCGGATTGGGGCGGATCACGGTCCGTTCATTGTCGTCCGGTTCGGCAAAAGGGTCTTTGTTTGACATGTTATGCCTACCTTCAGGTGTTCCGAATGGCCCACAATTCCATCGACAGGCCCGGATAATCGCCGGACACATGGACGGCCACGCCGCCCGATGTTGTCATCTTGGCCCAATACGGGCTTTC
>JANNAF010000407.1:0-1744 GCA_031384005.1 Rhodobacterales bacterium
CCAAAAAACCAGAACCGCAGCATCACCACCATGGCCACCGGGTAAGCCCCGGTCAGATGTTTGGTAATCACATCCTGCAAGGAAAAGACCATCGTGCACAGCACCATGATCAACAGCCCGGCCCGCGTATTCTGTTCGGTCACGCCGCAGCCCCCCTGCGCTGCAACCACAGCGCATAAAGCCCGGCCATAACCACAATCACCACACCGACCACGACCTGCAGATGCAACACCTCGCCAAAAAAGGTCAGGCCGATCCCGGTGACAAACACGATCTGCAAATAGGCGAACGGCTGCACCGTGCTGGCCTCGACCGTCTCATAAGTCCGCTGCAACAGCCAGTTCGACAGGACTGACAACAGCCCATAGACCAACAAAAACACCCCGTCGCGCGGGCTGACCGCCTCCCAATGGGGCAGGCCGATCACGGTCATCAACCCCACCCCAATGATCGGCGGCCAGAAAAACGATGCAAAACCAACCCCGTCCCGCGTGGTCAAACGTGTCAACACCGAATACAGCGCAAACATCACCGCCGAGATCAGCGGCAGCAGCGCCGCCCAGGAAAACACCGACGCCCCTGGTCGCAGGATAACCAGCACACCTGCACAGCCAACCCCAACCGCAGCCCAGCGCTGCCACGAAATCCGCTCGCCCAGTATGGGCCCGGACATCGCCACCACCAACAGCGGGCACAGCGCAAAGACGGCATGGCTGTTGATCAACCCGATCAACGTATAGCCGTAAACGATGATGCAGATTTCGGCGACCAACAGCACAGCCCGCAGAACCTCGGTCCATGGCCGCGTGCTGCGCACCGCCGCGGCAAACCCCTCGGGCCGCCGCAACGCCAAAACCATGACAAAGAGGCCAAAGATCCAGTAGCGTACCATCACAACCATCAACGTGTTGTAATTGCCCGCCAATAACCGTGAAAACCCATCCTGCGTGGCAAAGACCATGACGGTCAGCACCATCAGCCAGATGCCCTTGACACTTTGGCTCATGTCCGGCGCCCAACGGTCATATGCCGCTTGCGCCCATGCCCTGCCACACGCTCTACCGCAAAACCCGCCGCCGCCAGCGATGCCCTGACATGCCCTGCGGCCGAATAGGTCGCACAGGTGCCCCCCGGTACCGTGTGGCGGCCCACCTCGGCCATCAGGTCCGGTGACCACAGTTCAGGGTTCTTGGCCGGTGAAAACCCGTCCAGAAACCACGCATCCGCCTGCCCGCCCCACAGCGGCAAACAGCTGCGCGCATCGCCCATAATCACCTCGACCGCAACCGCACCCAAATCAAAACGCCGCACCCCCGCACCCCATGCCGCCAACATCGGCCCGGCCACGGCCAAAGCCTCGGGAAATGCCGCAAGGGCCCGCGCCATATCGTCAGCCGCCATCGGATAGGCCTCGAAACTGGTGTAACGGACGGCAAGCCCGCCACTGGCCATCACCGTGGCCAACAGGTTCAACCCGGTGCCAAACCCCAGTTCGGCCACCTGAAACCCATCCACAAACCGCCCCGGCAGACCGTTTCCCGCCAAAAACACATGGCGCGTCTCGGCCAGACCGTCGTGCAGACTGAAATAAGGGTCGTTAAACATCCGCGACACCGGGATCGTACCGTCGCGCCAGTCCAACACCGCACCCTGTTCCTGACCCGTCATTTGCCCTATCCCATGGGTCGGCGGCCCAATCGGGCGGACCATGGGCAAGGGCTGCGGGAATGACAAGATACGATCT
>JANNAF010000418.1:0-47422 GCA_031384005.1 Rhodobacterales bacterium
CCTCGTCCAGCAGGCGCTGTGTCAACAGCCGCAAACCGGGGCTGGAGACGGGGTCGCCCATGACCCCCTCGGGCGTCAAACCCACCTCGGCAAGCCAGTGCAGCGGCAGATACATCCGTCCGGCCCGGGCATCCTCGCCCACATCGCGGGCGATGTTGGTCAATTGCATGGCAAGCCCCAGATCGCAGGCCCGTGCCAGCGCATCGCGGTCGCGCACCCGCATCAGGACGCACATCATGGCCCCCACTGCGCTGGCCACCCGGGCACAATAGGTCAACAGGTCAGAATAGCTGTCATACTGACGACCAAATGCATCCCATGCCAACCCCTCCAACAACGCATCGGGCAGGGCACGCGGCATCGCAAAATCCTCGACCACTGCGGCAAAGGCGCGGTCGGCGGGGGCGTTGCGCGGGCGTCCGGCATAGACCAGATCCAACCGGTCGCGCAGCGCCAGGACCGCAGGCGCCTTGTCGTCGCTGTCGTCGACCGCGTCGTCAGCCAACCGGCAAAACGCATACAGCGCCAGCGCAGGGTCGCGCACCGATGCGGGCAACAGCTTTGACGCCGCATGAAATGACAGCGACCCGGTGCGGATCGCCTCGCGGCAATGGTCCATATCGGCGGGGGCGATCATTCGGCGGCCATCCTGTGGGCAGTGCCGCGCGGCGCATCGGGCACCAGTTTGCCCAACACCTCGGCACTGGCAATCACGCCGGGCAGGCCCGCGCCGGGATGGGTGCCTGCGCCCACCAGATACAGGCCCTTGGCCTCTTCGCTTATGTTATGCGGGCGGAACCATGCCGATTGCAGGATGCGCGGTTCAATCGAAAAACCGCTGCCAAAGGGTGACAGATACCGCGTCTGAAAACTGTTGGGCGTGAAAACCAACTGTTCCGACAGGTGGTCGCCCAGACCCGGCAGCAACCGCTCCTCCAGCATCGCCTGCATCTTTTGGCGGTAAGGTTCCGCCTCGACCGCCCAATCGGTATCGCCAATCCCCAGATGCGGCACAGGCGACAAGGCATAGAACGTGTCATCCCCCGCAGGGGCCGCCGAGGGGTCTGTGACGGTCGGGCGGTGGACGTACAGGCTCATATCGTCGGCCAACTTGCCCCGGATAAAGATGTCACGGATATGCTCTTTGTACCGTGGGCCCACTACAATCGTATGATGCCCCACATCCGGCCATTTCAGCTTGGTGCCCTTGGTCCCGAAATACCAGACAAACAAACCCATCGACCACCGCTTGCGCGCCAGCTTTCCGGGGGTCCAGCGTTTGCGGCTATGATTGCGCAACAGCCGATCATACGTGTGGCCCGCATCGGCGTTTGACACAACGACATCCGCGGCCAAAACCTGGCCATTCGCCAGACGCACGCCCTGCGCACGGCCATCCTTGACCAAAATCTCATCCACCTCGGCGTTCAGACGCAACTGCCCGCCCTGTGCCGCAATCACCCCCGCCATCGCCAGTGCAATCGCCGCCACACCCCCCATGGCATAGTGAACGCCGAACTCCTTCTCCAGATGGCTGACAAGGATATACATCGACGTTACATGAAACGGGTCGCCGCCAATGAACAGCGGATGAAACGACAGGGCAAAGCGCAGGCGTTCGTCCTGAACCCGGCTCGCCGCATGGGCATAGACCGACTTGTCGGCGCGCAGCATCGCGAAGGTGGGCAACACCTTCAACAGGTCGGCAAAGCGGTGCATCGACCGCCGGCCCAAATCCTCGAACCCGAACCAATAGCGCCGTTCGCTGTCCTTGAGGAACCGGTCGTAACCGGGCAAATCGCCCGGCGACAACCGCGCCACCTCGGCCCGCATCGCCTCGGTTGATTGGCGGGCGGTAAAGGTGGACCCATCCTGCCAGCGGATTTCATAAAACGGGTCCAGCGCCCGCAGATCAACATCGGCGTCAAAGTCGCGCCCGCAGGCCGACCACAATTCGCGCAGCCCCTGCGGCACGGTAACGATGGTCGGCCCCAGATCGAACCGATACCCGCCTTGGGTGATCGAACTGCCACGCCCGCCGGGCATGTCCAGCTTGTCGATCACGGTCACGCGGTACCCTTTAGCCCCCAACCGCATCGCCGCAGCAAGGCCGCCAAGGCCCGCCCCGATCACAATGGCATCAGCCCCTGAAGTGCGGGGCAAGGTGGGCGGGGTCTGGCGTTCATCTGTCAACATAGGTGTACGATATACTGTCTATTTTAATTTACAATACTTGCCTTTCCATTGCAGAATTTCTGCCATTGGGCTTTGCAGCCGCCGCAAACACTGTCAAACTACCCTTACACATGACCCCGAGGTTCATCATCACCACCAGCCTGACCCTGTTTCGCTTTGCCAGCCTACCGTCCCGCCTGTGGGTGCTGGGACAAATGGTCTTGGCACGGCTGGCGCTGGCCCGGATGCCCGAGGTCGGGTTCTACAAACTGTGCGGGTCGGGCACGGGTCAGGGCTTTACCCCCAAACCCAACACCGCCGTCTGGGCGATTCTGGCGACTTGGCCGGACCCGGACACCGCCCGCCGCTTGATCACCACCGCGCCCGTATTCCACCGCTGGCAGACCCATGCGACCGAAAGCTGGACGATTCTGCTGGAACCCACCTCGGCCCGGGGCCTGTGGTCAGGGGTTGCCCCCTTCACCCCATCGGCCGCCCCCACCACTGGCCCCATCGTCGCCCTGACCCGCGCCACCCTGCGTACCCGCACCATCTTGCGGTTCTGGGGCCGCGTCCCCGACATCTCTGCCGCGATTGGCGCAGACCCCAACGTCCTGTTCAAGATCGGCATTGGCGAGGTGCCCTTGCTGCATCAGATCACCTTTTCCATCTGGCCGGACGCCGCCAGCATGGCCAATTTCGCCCGTGGCAACAGCCCGCATGGCCGCGCCATTCAGGCCGTCCGCGACGAAGGCTGGTTCGCAGAAGAGCTTTACGCCCGCTTCGCCATAGTGGACCAATGGGGCGCATGGGGCGGGGTGAACCCGCTGACCCAAAAGGACGCTGCATGACCCAACCCTTTCCGTTTTCCGCCATCGTCGGCCAACAGGCGATGAAACAGGCCATGGTCCTGACCGCCATCGACCCCGGAATCGGCGGCGTTCTGGTCTTTGGTGACCGCGGCACCGGCAAATCCACCGCCGTCCGCGCGCTGGCCGCCTTGCTGCCCGAAATCACCGCCGTCGAAGGCTGCCCCGTCAATTCCGCCCGGGTCGAGGATGTGCCCCACTGGGCCCACACCACCACCGGAAAACTGGTCAAACGACCCACCCCCGTCATCGACCTGCCGCTTGGCGCGACCGAGGATCGCGTCGTGGGTGCGCTGGACATCGAACGCGCCCTGACCCGCGGCGAAAAGGCGTTTGAGCCCGGCCTGCTGGCCCGCGCCAACCGTGGCTACCTCTATATCGACGAGGTCAACCTGCTGGAGGATCATATCGTCGATCTCCTCCTCGACGTGGCCCAGTCCGGTGAGAATGTGGTCGAACGCGAGGGCCTGTCGATCCGCCATCCCGCCCGCTTTGTCCTCGTCGGCTCCGGCAACCCCGAGGAGGGCGAGTTGCGCCCGCAACTGCTGGACCGATTCGGCCTGTCGGTCGAGGTGGCCAGCCCCCGCGACATTGAAACCCGGGTCGAGGTGATGCGTCGCCGCGATGGCTATGAAAACGACAATGTCGCCTTCATGAAGAAATGGCGCGCCAAGGATGCGGCGCTGCGCAAACAGATCCTGACGGCCCGCGCGGCCCTGCCCGCCCTGAAAACCCCCGGCGTCGTGCTGCATGATTGCGCGGCGCTATGCATCGCGCTGGGGTCCGATGGGTTGCGCGGTGAATTGACCCTGCTGCGCGCCGCGCGTGCCCAAGCGGCGTTTGAAGGTGCCGACACCGTCACCCGGGCCCATCTGAAAACCGTGGCCGGATCGGCCCTTGGTCACCGCCTGCGCCGCGATCCGCTGGATGAGGCAGGCTCAGGTGCCCGCGTCGCCCGCACCATCGCTGAAATCCTGCCGTGACCGACCCGCTGACGCCATGGCAACGCGCCCTTGCCGCCGTGGCAGTGCTGGCGGTTGACCCGGCGGGGGTCAAGGGTCTGTGGCTGCGCGCCCGTGCAGGCCCGCTGCGCGACCGCGTGACGGCGGCGCTTGCCCCGTCGCGCCGCATCCATCCCGGCATCGACGACACCGCCCTTTTTGGCGGCGTGGACCTTGCCGCCACCCTTGCCGCCGGAAAATTGCTGCGCAGCGAAGGGGTGTTGACCCCTGCAGCATTTTTGACCCTGACCATGGCCGAACGCTGCACGCCCGGCCTGTCAGCCCGCCTTGCCCGCTGGCTGGATGACGCAGGCCCGGCCCTGATCGCGCTGGACGAAGGCGCCGAGGCGGAGGAGACCCTGCCCCCCGCGCTGGCCGACCGTCTGGGCCTGTTTTTGTCGCTGGACGATCTGGCATGGTCCGACACCGATCCGCTGATCCTGCCCGCAGATGCCATCAACGCCGCCCGCGCGCGCCTGCCCATGACCCGCCTGCCCGACAGCGCACTGACCAGCCTGACCACCGTCGCCGCCGCGATGGGCATTGCCTCCTTACGCGCGCCATTGCTGACCCTGTCGGTCGCCCGCGCCCTTGCAGCATGGCGGGGCGAGGGGGTCGCATCCGACGACACCCTGCGCCACGCCGCCGAACTGACCCTTGCCCACCGCGGCGACCTGCCCCAGATTGCCGATGAACCTGACACCGCACCGTCGCCCCCCGACCCCGGCGACGCGGAAACCGAACAGCCCCAACAACAATCCGACCTGATCCCGGATGACATCCTGTTGGACGCTGTCCGCGCCGCGCTGCCGCCCGACCTGCTGGCCCGCTTGGCCGCAGGCCGCGCCGCCCGTGCGGCCAAGGGCAGTGGCGGCACCGGGGCCGCCCGCAAAGGCAATCACCGTGGCCGCCCCCTGCCGCCACGCCCCGGCACCCCCGGCACGGGCAAGCGCATCGACCTTGTCGCGACCCTGCGTGCTGCCGCCCCTTGGCAACCGCTGCGCCGCCGCGCCCCCGATGCCACCCGGCTGGAAATCCGCCAGTCCGACCTGCGCCTGAAACGCTATGTCGAAACCTCGGACCGCGTGTTGATCTTTGCCGTCGATGCCTCCGGCTCCTCTGCGCTGTCGCGTCTGGCCGAGGCGAAGGGGGCCGTGGAACTGTTGCTGGCGCAGGCCTATGCCCGGCGCGACCATGTGGCGCTGATCGCATTTCGCGGGCTGGCTGCCGAACTGCTGCTGCCGCCGACACGGTCACTGGTCCAGACCAAACGCCGCCTGTCCGGTCTGCCGGGTGGCGGCGGCACACCTTTGGCTGCTGGCCTGCGCATGGCCTTTGACCTTGGGTTGCAGACCCGGGCGCGCGGCATGACGCCGACGATAGCCTTGTTGACCGACGGGCGCGGCAACATTGCCCTTGATGGCACCGCCAACCGCGCGCTGGCCGAGGCCGACACCTTGCAGATCGCCCGCGCGATCAGCGCCGCAGGCATCCCGGCACTGGTGCTGGATATCGCCAACCGCCCGCAACCCGCGCTGCAAACCTTGGCGCGGTCGCTGAATGCGCCCTATCTGCCGCTGCCGCGCGCCGACGCGCACCGCCTGTCCGCCGTTCTGCAATCGGCATTGGGGGGCTGACATGCGCGCGCCCACCATCCCCGCCAACTGGCCCAACCGCAGTGCCTCGCGCCATATCCGTTCAGGCCCGCATCTGTGGCACGTGCAAGACATCGGCACAGGTCCGCTGCTGCTGTTGTTGCATGGGGCGGGTGGGGCGACACACAGTTTTCGCAACCTGATCCCCTTGCTGCCCGGTCACCGCATCATCGCCGTTGACCTGCCCGGTCAAGGCCTGACCCTGCTGGGCGATGCGACGCGCTGCGGTCTGGACGCCATGGCCGCTGACATTGTGACATTGGCAGCGGAACAGGGCTGGCAACCGCAGGCCGTGATCGGCCATTCCGCCGGAGCCGCCATCGCCCTGCGTCTGGCCGAACTGATGCCGGTCGGTCAGGTCATTGGCATCAACGCCGCCCTTGGTACGTTTGATGGGGTGGCAGGCTGGCTCTTTCCGACCCTGGCCCGCCTTCTGGCCCGCCTGCCGCTGGTGCCGCAACTGTTCAGCAAAATAGCGGGCACGCCGCGTCAGGTGCGCCAGTTGCTTACCTCGACCGGCAGTCGGATCGAGCCAGAGGGCGAGGCGCAATACCTGTCCCTGCTGCGCCAACCGAACCATGTTGCGGGAACCCTTGGCATGATGGCGCAGTGGGACCTGGGCCCGATGCTGCGCCGCCTGCCGCAGCAAACCACGCCCTGTTTGCTGATCACCGCTGCCGGTGACCGCGCTGTGCCGGCCAGCGTGTCAGAACGCGCCGCCGCGCGGATGCCCCATGCCCGCTGGACCAACCTGCCCCGCCACGGCCATCTGGTGCACGAGGAGGCCGCAGACGAGGTTGCCGCCCTGATCACCGCCGAACTTCACGGCCGCCCATGACCCTAGCCAAAAAAACCCGGTCCGGCACGGCCAAGCAGATCATCGGCCAGCGCCCTGCCAATATCGGCGGCATCCGTCACCGGACCGCGCAATTCACCGCTGATGACGCGGCTGCCATCGGGCCGCAAGATCTGGCCGCGCAGCCACAGCGTATCGCCCTCCAACACCGCCAACCCCGCAATCGGCGTTTCGCAGGACCCGTCCAGCCGCGCCAGAAACGCCCGCTCTGCTGCCAGTTGCAGTCCGGTGGGCAAGTGATGAATGGCCGCCAACATAGCTTGTGCCCGTGGGTCGGCCGCCCGACGTTCCACCCCGATGGCACCTTGCGCAACGGCGGGCAACATTTCCGTCACCTCGATGGGCCGCGCCACAGCCGACATCCCCAGCCGGTTCAACCCCGCCATGGCAAGGAAGGTCGCTGCCGCCACCCCGTCACCCAGCTTCTTCATCCGCGTCTGCACATTGCCGCGAAACTCGACCAATTGCAGGTCGGGCCGCCGATGCGCCAACTGTGCCCGACGCCGCAGACTGGACGACCCGACCACGGCACCCTCGGACAGATCCATCAACCCGACCGCCGTGGTGGACACAAAACCATCCCGCACATCTTCGCGCGGCAGATAGCAGTCCAGCAGCAACCCCTCTGGCTGCAACGTCGGCATGTCCTTCATGGAATGGACGGCCACATCAATGCCACCGTCCAGCAACGCCTCCTCAATCTCGCGCGTGAACAGACCCTTGCCGCCGATATCCTTCAACGCCTTGTCCAGAATCTGATCCCCCGTGACCTTGATCACGGCAATCTCGAACGCTTGGATCGGCAGGTCATGCGCCGCCATCAAACAGCGCCGCACCTCATGCGCCTGCCACAAGGCGAGAGGCGAGCCACGGGTGCCTATCTTGAAGGGTTCTGCGGGGGTGGGGGGCGAATATGTCATGACGCAGGAATAGCCGTGTCAACCGGCCCTGACAACCACAGCCACACTCATCCTACATTTTCCTGACACTCAAGTGAGCCCCAGATGTCCAAACTGATCCTGCGCGCCCTAGCTGGCGAAACCCTGCCAACCCCGCCGATCTGGATGATGCGTCAGGCCGGGCGCTATTTGCCCGAATACCGCGCCACACGGGCGCAGGCCGGGGATTTTCTGAAACTGTGTTATAATTCCGAACTGGCAGCCGAGGTCACATTGCAGCCGATCCGACGCTATGGCTTTGACGCGGCGATATTATTTGCCGACATTCTGCTGTTGCCGCAGGCGATGGGGGCCGATCTGTGGTTTGAAACCGGCGAAGGGCCACGTCTGTCCACACTCACCACCATGGCCGGGGTGCAGGCGCTGAAACCGGCGGATGCGATCCACGACCACCTTGCGCCGATCTATGAAACGGTGCGCATCCTGGCCCACGAATTGCCACGCGATACCACTTTGATCGGCTTTGCCGGTGCGCCATGGACGGTTGCCACCTACATGATCGCGGGCAAAGGGTCCAAGGATCAGGCTGCTGCCCACGCGTTGAAGGCCGCCGACCGCGCGACATTTTCAGCCCTGATTGACCGCATCACCGAGGCGACCATCGAATACCTGTCCATGCAGGTTCAAGCCGGGGCCGAGGTGGTCAAGCTGTTCGATTCTTGGGCCGGGTCACTGAAGGGCGACGATTTCACCGATTTCGCCGTCGCCCCGACCGCCCGCATCATCGCCGCGCTGAAATCGCGCCACCCCGGCCTGCCGATCATCGCCTTTCCGCGTGAGGCGGGTCACGGTTACATCGGATTTGCCAAGGCGACCGGGGCGGACTGTGTCGCCATCGACAATTCGGTCACCCCTGAATGGGCCGCCGCACAGGTCCAGACCACCGGCTGTGTCCAAGGCAACCTTGCCCCAGAACTCATGGTCACCGGCGGCGAGGCGTTGATCCGCGAAACCCGCCGCGTGGTGCAGGCGTTCAAGAACGGCCCCCACATCTTCAACCTCGGCCATGGTATCACGCCGGACGCCAACCCCGACAACGTCCAGTTGATGATCGACACCGTCAGGGCCACATGACAGACCATTCACCCCATGCCAAACGGGTCTTTCTGCTGGGCGCCAGCGGAACAATCGGCCGCGCCACGCTGGAGGTATTGCTGCAACGCGGGCACCACGTCGTCTGCTTTCTGCGCCCTGATGCTGCGCAGCGAAACCCTTGGCCAACCGGTGCCGTCCTGCGCTACGGACAGGTCACGGACGCCGCCTCCATCGTAAACGACGGCTTCTCGGGCGAGGGGTTTGACGCAATCGTCTCTTGCCTCGCCTCGCGCACCGGAACACCAGACAGTGCTTGGGCCATTGATCATCGCGCCCATTCTGATGTGCTGACCGCCGGGCGCAGGGCGGGGGTCAGCCAGATGGTCTTGTTATCCGCGATCTGTGTGCAAAAGCCGACGTTGGCCTTTCAGCAGGCCAAACTGGCCTTTGAAACCGAACTGATTGGGTCGGGGGTGACCTATTCCATTGTCCGCCCCACCGCCTTTTTCAAATCCTTGTCTGGCCAGATCGACCGCGTGAAACGCGGCAAACCGTTCTTGCTGTTTGGGGACGGGCAGTTGACTGCCTGCAAACCGATCAGCAATGCCGATCTCGCGGCCTATCTTGTCCAGTGTCTGGATGATTCTGCCTTGCAAAACCGCATCCTGCCCATTGGCGGCCCCGGCCAGGCCATAACGCCGCTGGATCAGGGGCGTGAACTTTTTCGCCTGTTGGACCGCACGCCCCGGTTCCGCCATGTTCCGCTTGGCCTGTTGGACACGATCATCACTGTGTTGGGGGGGATCGGCCGCATCCTGCCTTTTTTGCGGGCCAAGGCAGAACTGGCCAGGATCGGGAAATACTATGCCACCGAATCAATGCTGGTTCTGGATCCCCGCACGGGCCACTATGATGCAGACGCGACACCCAGCACGGGCAATGACCTACTTTTTGACCATTATGCCCGCGCCATTTCGGGCGAAACTGCCGACGAACGCGGCGATCATGCCGTGTTTTAAGCCTCTTAAATCAATCGTCCGGTGCCACCGGACAACAACCGCTCCAGATGGCCAATCGCACCTTCGAAATCGACCGCCGCGGCATCAGCCCCGACCACGCCGACCAGATTCAGGTTGGTCGCCGTAATCTGCCCGCACACCATGATGCGCATGCCCGGATTGCCCAGCCGCAGCGCAACAATCAGCTTGGTCAGTGCCGGTAGACTGCGCTTGCCGCTGGCAGACAGGCCCACCAGAAACGGCTGCCTCATCTCCAGCGATTGCACCAAATCGTCATGGTTTTGGCCGACAAACAGTTCAATATCCCAACCCCGGCTGCGGGCCATATCCGTGGCGATGGTGATGCCCAAAGTATGATTTTCACCCGGAACCGAGGCAAAGATCGCAGACCGCCGCAAATCCGGCGTTGGGGCCGGTCGGGTCATCCGCAGCACCCGCAAGATGGCGTAAATGCGCCCCGCGGCAATCGTCACACGATAAAAGGATACCTGATCCTTTTCCCACCACTCACCCATCCGCTGTGCCGCAACACCCAGATAGGCATCGCACAGCGCCTCGTAACTTGACCCGTTGCGCTGCGCTTCCTCGATAAAGGCCAATGCCGCGCTTGGGTCTTCGGACAACAAGGCCGCGCAAAGGCGGTCGATATGTTCCGTGCTGGGCGCAAGTTCCGGCACGACAACCCGCGACAGGTTGCGGGCCACGCGGCTGACGACTTCCTCGGCAAGGGCGCCCATTGCCGTCGTTGGCAAAACTCGGCGAACAGCCTCAACCTCGTGAAAAGCTTGTTCCAGCGCGTGCCTGTCGAACGTGAGCGAGCCTGACATTTTGACCTCCCCAAGCCATCACTGTCGCTGGTCAGCCGTGAAACCCAGCGGTATTCCCCTTGCGATAATCCGGAAAAGATAGAACGCCCTAAAGGTTTGACAAGACACCTGTGCGCCTATTTCCCAGCTTAATTCGCATGGGGCCTGCCTTTCGGCTTGCCCCTGCCCGTGCTAATACTGTGTCCATGAACCCGATACCCACCAAAGATCAGATCCGCCAATGGATCACCGACAACCCCACCCTGTCAGCCAAACGCGATATCGCCAAGGCTTTTGACATCAAAGGCGACGCCCGCATCGACCTCAAACGCATCTTGCGTGAGTTGGAAGCCGAAGGCGTGGTCGAAAAAAGGGCCCGCACCTACCGCGAACCCGGCGTTTTGCCGCCGGTTGCCGTGCTTGAGGTGCTGGCACCCGACAGCCAGGGCGACCTTTTTGCCCGACCACTGGAGGAGGGCGTCGACGACACCCCCCGCATCCTGATCCAACCGCAAAAAGGTGATCCGGCCTTGGGCGCGGGCATGCGCATACTTGCCCGCCTTACCAAAGTCGGCGGTCAGGACCATGACTATGAGGCGCGGCTGATCCGGGCGCTGGGAGCCAACCCGCTCAAGATCCTTGGAATTTTTCGGTCGGGTGCCGAAGGCGGACGCATCCTGCCCATCGACAAGGGCAACGACAAGGAGTGGCGCGTCTCTCGTGATGCCACCGCTGGCGCCAAGGATGGCGAGTTGGTCGAGGGCGAACTGGTTGGCAAACGCCACATGGGCCTGCCCCAAGCTCGCATCACGGCCCGTCTGGGCGACCCCTCGGGTGCCCGTGCCGTATCGCTGATCGCCATTCACCAGCACGGCATCCCCGACCAGTTTCCCGATGCCGTGGTGTCCGAGGCGGATGCGCTGGCCGTGGCCCCGCTGGGCGCACGGCAAGATCTGCGTGATTTGAACCTGGTGACCATCGATCCGATTGATGCCCGCGACCGCGACGACGCAATCTTCGCCGAACCCGACAGCGACCCGCAAAACCCCGGCGGCCATGTGCTGTGGGTCGCCATCGCCGATGTCGCCCATTGTGTCACCCCAGGCTCGCAACTTGACCGCGAGGCGCGCAAGCGTGGCAATTCAACCTATTTTCCCGACCGTGTCGTGCCAATGCTTCCCGACATTCTGTCGGGCGACCTGTGCTCGTTGCACGAACATGTCGACCGCGCCTGTCTTGCCGTGCGCATGGTACTGGACGCCCATGGTCACAAACTGAGCCACCGCTTTACCCGGGGGTTGATGCGGTCCCGTGCCTCATTCCATTACGGTCAGGTCCAGTCTGCGATGGACGGCCATGGCGACGCGGCCACCGATGCGCTGATGGATGTGGTGATCCGCCCGATCTATGCCGCCTATGATGCCCTGAAACGCGCCAGGGATGCACGTCAACCGCTTGACCTTGACCTGCCCGAACGCAAAATCATCCTGTCCGACGATGGCCAGGTCACCTCGGTCGCCTATTACGAACGGTTCGACGCGCACAAGTTGATCGAGGAGTTCATGGTGCTGGCCAATGTGGCGGCGGCCGAAGAACTGATCCGCCTCAAACGCCCGCTGTTGTTCCGCGTCCACGAAGAACCCAGCGCCGAAAAACTGGACGCCCTGCGTGAGGTGGCCGAGGCGTCGGGCTTTGTTCTGGCCAAGGGTCAGGTCCTGCAAACTTCGCATCTGAACCGCCTGCTGGCCCAGGCCGAAGGGACCGAGTTTGACCAACTCTTGAACATCGCCACGCTGCGATCGATGACCCAAGCCTATTACAACGCAGAGAACTTTGGCCATTTCGGGTTGGCGTTAAAGAACTACGCCCATTTCACCAGCCCGATCCGGCGCTATTCCGACCTGATCGTCCACCGTGCCCTGATCGCCGGTCATGGCTGGGGCACCGATGGCCTTTCGCCTTGGGACGTCGAAAATCTGGACGAAACAGCCAAGCTGATCTCGGACACCGAACGCCGGTCGATGATGGCCGAACGCGACACTTCGGACCGCTACCTTGCCGCCTATTTGGCAGACCGGGTCGGGGCCGAATTTACCGGCCGCATCTCGGGTGTACAGCGCTTTGGCCTGTTTGTGAAACTGGACGAAACCGGGGCCGATGGCCTCATCCCGATTCGCGCGGTGGGGCGTGAATTCTTCCACTTTGACGCTGACAGCCAGACCCTGATCGGGTCCGATACCGGACAGGTAATCGGCCTTGGCCAAAAGGTGCTGGTCCGTCTGGTCGAGGCGACACCCGTGACGGGCGGGTTGATGCTGGACTTGTTGTCGATCGACGGGGCCACCCTGAAAACCGGACGACCCAGTTCCGGCAAATACGCCCCCCGCAAACCAGCCCAGTTCAAAGCCCGCGCCGACAGCGCCAAACGCCGGGTGATCCGCAAGCGCAAGTAAGATGGGCAAACCATCTTTTCCCCATCGGGAAAAGATGAACTGCCCATCCTACAAGTCACGTCCGCCTTGACACCGCAACGACGATTGGGCGCAAGGCCAGTCTTTCACGATGGGCATTGGTGGTTCTTTCGGCGCGCCGAAAATGAGGTGTTGGCCATCTTCCCTTGCGCTGTGGCCCCACCTACACTGCGCCGATGAATCCGTTCGGTGCCCTTTTGCCTGGTCTTGCCCTGTCCTTGGGCCTCGTCCTCGCTTGGCCGGCCCCGATCGTTTGGGGGCAAGAGATGACACAGGAAAACGGCACTCAGGCCGGGTTGGACGCCTGGCTTGTGGGGTTTCGGACGCGCGCGTTGACGGCAGGCATCACCCCTGAAACGCTGGACCGCACCCTGCCCCGCCTGCAATTCCTGCCAAATGTGATCGAACGCGACCGCAAGCAGGACGAGTTTACCAAAACTATCTGGGATTATCTGGACAAGGCCGTTTCGGATGACCGGGTGGTCGCCGGGCAGACGGCGCTGCGCAAGTATGACGCTCTACTGACCCGCATCGAGGCCAAGTACCCGGTCGACCGCAAGGTCGTTCTGGCGATCTGGGGCCTGGAAAGCGCTTTTGGTGCGGTCCGGGGCGATATTTCGACCTTGGATGCGCTTGCCACCCTGTCCTATGATGCCCGCCGCGCTGTCTTTTTCGAGGCTGAACTGATTGCCGCCCTGCAGATCGTACAGGACGGAGTCGTGCAGCCGTCCGATTTCGTGGGTTCATGGGCTGGGGCCTCGGGTCACACGCAATTCATGCCCTCGTCTTATCAGGCAACCGCTGTCCGTTTTTCTGGCACTGGCCGACCTGACATCTGGTCTGACGATCCGGCTGATGGGTTGGCATCGGCAGCGGCCTATCTGGTCAAGGCGGGGTGGCAGATGGGTCTGCCTTGGGGGCAAGAGGTTTCGCTGCCTGCGGGGTTTGACGCAGCGCAAACCGGCAGCCGGACGCAACGGCCCATGTCGGCATGGGCCGGCCTGGGTGTGACCTTGGCTGGGGGTGCGGCCCTGCCAGCTGATGGATGGGCCGCCCTTTTGTTGCCCGCAGGCGTGCGCGGCCCCGCCTTTCTGGTCACCGACAATTTTGGCGCGATCGAGGCATATAACCGCGCCGACAGCTATGTGATTGCCGTGGGCCATCTGGCCGACCGCATCGGCGGGGCAGACCCTTTTCGGCACGACTGGCCCCGCGATCTGCGCGCCTTGACCCTGCCCGAACGTCAGGAATTGCAGACGCGTCTGATGGCCGAGGGTCTGTATTCCGGCGAGGCTGACGGTAAAGTTGGGCCCCTGACCCTTGGCGCGGTCAAGGCGTTCCAAAAAGACCAAGGCATGGCGCCCGACAGCTATGCCAGCCTTGAGGTGCTGTCGGCGCTGCGCACCCGGCAAGGTGCGGCGATCCCGGTTATCCCCGACGTGGCAGAATAGGCCCGGTCAGAATTGTCGTTTGATCAGGCTGCGGTCGGCTGACAGATAGCCCCCGCCAAAGGCCGCAAACACAAAGGCGCCCCCGGCCCAGAACAGCGAGGCAAGTTCAGCCTTGGATTGCACCTGTTCCAAAAACCGCGTTCCGCCATCGGTCAGCCGTGCCACACCATCGGGCGTGAACAGATCGCTGCCCGCCGCAATCGCCGCCATTCCGGTTTCGGTCAAAAAGACTGGACCATAGGGATGGGTGTAGTGGAACCAATACGTGACCGCCAGCATGACACCGTTTGCCAGCGCGAAGGGTCTTGTAAACAGGCCAACCGCAATGAAAAAACCGCCGCACAGTTGCAGCACCGCCAACAGCGGCGACCACAGCCAGCCGGGATAGAACCCCAGCGATTCGACAAAGCCGGTTTGGGCCAGCGGTGCCATAATCTTGGGCCAGCCCGCCAGCATCAATGTGACGCCCACAGCAAGGCGCAGTCCAACCCAGGCCATGGGCTGGGCGATCCGGTCGTAAAAGCCGCCAAGGGCCGGGATGAACAGGGTGTCCCTGTCGGTGTCAGTGTCGAAAAGGTCTGGATGCAGCATGACGCCCCCCTGAAATGCGCGCGCTGGCGAAAGTGCCGTCGCCGCAGATGACCGTCATGCGCCGGAACGGGTGGGGGTGACGCTGATCTACGGCAGGGTCTGCACAAGGAATTCGCTGCGGGCAAAGGTTGCCATGCGGTTAACAAAAAATGCACTCTGTTTTAATTTCAATGGGTTGCAATAGTGTCCGCGCGTGGGACACCGTGGTCAGGCCCGGTGATATGGCCCACCGGCCAATATGGTGGCGGCGCGGTACAACTGTTCCGCCAGCATCACCCGGAACAACATATGGGGCCAGACCATCGCGCCAAAGCTGACAGAAGCCTCGGCCCGTGCGCGCAGATCCGGGGCGATGCCGTCGGCCCCGCCGATCACAAAGGCGACATCCTGCCGCCCCCCGTCCCGCCATTTGGCGAGCAGAGCGGCAAAGTCCGGTGAGGGCATCACGCGGCCACGTTCATCCAAGGTGACCATGACGGCGCCGGCGGGCAGGGCGCGGGCCAAAAGATCCGCCTCCGCCGCCATGCCGCCGCCCCTTTTATCTTCAACCTCATGTTCGGTCAGCGGACCCAAGCCCAGGGGCCTGCCGGTGCGGTCAAAACGGTCATAATAGTCATCTGTCAGCTGACGTTCCGGCCCGGCCCGTAGCCGACCGACGGCGCAGACATGGACGCGCAAGTCAGGCCTGTGGGGTTTGATGGGCGCTGGCAGGCATCCACATTTTTTCCAGCTGATAGAAATCGCGAACCTCGGGGCGGAAGACATGGACGATCACATCGCCACCGTCGATCAAAACCCAATCGCCGGTTTCACGGCCTTCCATCTTGGCCGCCACGCCGAACTGCTGGCGCAGCCGGTCTGCCAGCTTTTCCGAAATCGAGGCAACCTGCCGCGACGAACGGCCCGAGCAGATGACCATGTAATCTGCCACGTCAGACCGACCACGCAGATCAATCTGAACAACATCTTCGGCCTTGTCGTCGTCGACCGATGTCAGAACTGCTGCCAGAACTTGCTCTGGGGTATAGTCAGGGGTGGCACTTGGGCGCGCTGCCCGGGGCCCGACCGGCAAACCGGTCGCAGGATCAGAATGAGTCAGGACAGCGTCCTCCAAAAAGCGCGCCGTAAGGACACGGCACCGAGCTTGACTGGTACCCTATCATTCGCGGCGCGAAACCTCAATCGGCCCCGAACGGCATCCTTTGGGCTTTGCCACCCTCCGCTGCCTGCATGGCGACCTTCTCGCGAACGCATAGGTCATTCCAGTCAGAACCCCCATCTTGAGTGTGTAATGCGCACACAGGAGAATACCCCATGACAAACGCAGTCACCCGCTTCTTGACCAGCCTTTTTAGCACAGCACAGCGCCGCCGCACTTTGGAACGCGACTATCTGAACGCATCGGTCAGCCGATACGATCTGGAACGGCGCGAGCGCGAAATCGAGCAGGGCAAGTTCGCTTCGGCCTAAGGCACCACAAAGGCCACTTCGTTGCGACGGTTCCAAGGCAAGGTCCAAGGGGCGTCATAGAAGTAGTAAAACGGACCGGCAGTGACAGCAATTGCCTGCCCACGCGCCCAGGACCGCAACACACCCTCCTTGTTTGCCGTGACGCCTGCACCTGCAAACCCCGAAAAACGCAGAACGATCTGCCGTTGGGTGGGCATCGTAACAAAGCGGATGTTGCCGTCCCGAGGTTTGGGCAAAGTCTCCAGCGTGTAACTTGACGGCATGGTAAACTGAACCAGCCAATTGCCGTCCCGCGCCATCTGGGTCACAGGCGTGGTCATGGCAATGCTTTGACCGGGAACCTGTGTGACCGGGCTGGTCATGGCAACCTTGGCGTTTCCGTCATTTCCGCCAAAAATGTAGCCAGCCAGCACACGAAACCCCGCACTCACAGCCTGCGACTGGCTGCCCGATACGCTGACCTCTGCCACGATCCGGGGGGCATATTGGCGTATCTCTATCGGGCCGTCGGTCCGTTCCACGATATACTTTGGCGTTTCAGTAGATTTGTAGCTGTCAGCCATGACACTCCTGACCACCGCGAACGGTGCTAGGGCAAGGATCACAATATGTATCAGTAATCTGAACTTCATGTCCTTCCCCTCCGCTATGATATGGTGTGCCCTACCGATTTCATCAACCTTTCGCAGGCCAATGTTGCATGACAGCGGCAAAAGGCTTATCGCAGGGCGCATGTATCAGTACTTTGACATGGCCGACCATGTGCGCCTGCCTTGGCGTTTCACCCGCAACACGCGGCCTGCGTGCGCGCGACCATGACGGGCCCGTGCGTGATATTGCGCACCCGATCAACCCTTCCCATCCATCACCGCTAAAGTGAGAGAGCCATGACCGCTCGTACCCTCTATGACAAAATCTGGGATGACCATCTGGTTGACCAAGCCGCAGACGGCACCTGTCTTTTGTATATCGACCGCCACCTTGTGCACGAAGTGACCAGTCCGCAGGCGTTTGAAGGTCTGCGCATGACGAACCGCAAGGTTCGTGCGCCGGAAAAGACCATCGCTGTGCCTGACCACAATGTGCCCACAACCCTTGATCGGGCAAATGCCTCGACCATGACCGAGGATAGCCGGATTCAGGTTGCCGCCCTTGACAAGAATGCCAGGGATTTCGGGATCCACTATTACCCCGTTTCCGATGTGCGTCAGGGCATCGTCCATATCGTCGGCCCCGAGCAGGGTTGGACCCTGCCCGGGATGACCGTGGTCTGCGGCGACAGCCATACAGCAACACACGGCGCGTTTGGGTCGCTGGCTCACGGTATCGGCACCTCCGAAGTCGAGCATGTCTTGGCCACGCAAACCCTGATCCAGCGCAAGGCCAAGAACTTCAAGGTCGAGATCACCGGCAGCCTGCGCCCAGGCGTCACCGCCAAAGACATCACCTTGTCCGTGATTGGGACGACCGGTACCGCTGGCGGCACCGGTTATGTCATTGAATACTGCGGCCAAGCTATTCGCGAATTGTCCATGGAAGGCCGTATGACGGTTTGCAACATGGCGATCGAAGGCGGCGCCCGTGCGGGCCTGATTGCGCCGGATGACAAGACCTATGCCTACTGCCTAGGCCGCCCGCATGCGCCAAAAGACGCGCAGTGGGACGCCGCCGTGGCCTATTGGAAGACGCTGTTTTCGGATGAAGGTGCCCATTGGGACAAGGTCATCACGCTCAAGGGCGAAGACATCGCACCCGTCGTCACATGGGGCACCAGCCCCGAAGACGTCTTGCCGATCACCGGGGTTGTGCCCAGCCCGTCCGAGTTTACGGGTGGCAAGGTGGATGCAGTGCGGCGCAGCCTTGACTACATGGGTCTGACACCGGGGCAGAAACTGTCAGATATTCAGATTGACACCGTGTTCATCGGGTCTTGCACCAATGGTCGGATCGAGGACCTTCGCGCCGCCGCTGCCATTCTGAAAGGCAAAAAGAAGAAAGAGGGTCTGCGTGCGATGGTCGTGCCAGGATCTGGTCTTGTGCGGGCTCAGGCAGAGGCAGAGGGTCTGGCGCAGATTTTCATCGACGCTGGCTTTGAATGGCGTTTGGCCGGCTGTTCGATGTGTCTGGCGATGAACCCCGATCAACTTGCCCCGGGGGAACGCTGCGCCTCAACCTCGAACCGTAATTTCGAGGGGCGTCAGGGCCGGAACGGTCGGACGCACCTCGTCAGCCCGGGCATGGCCGCTGCAGCCGCGATTACCGGCCACCTGACGGATGTGCGCGATCTGATGTGAACTCATAGGCGCGGCGGCGTTTTGTGCGGCCGCGCCGACCCACCCAAACAGTCCTGCCATCTTGATGGTGGGTGCAGACAGATTATAGAAAAACCCGCTCGAACGTCCACCATGCGCCGATCAGGGCAATCAGAACGGATGCTGGGACCGCCACACGGGCGCGGTACCAGGCCTGTCGCCCAAATGGCAAACCCAACGCCAGCAGCGCAACGGCGATAACTGACAATTGACCCAGTTCGACGCCAATGTTGAACCCGATCAACCCGACAACAAAACGACCGTCCTGCAGACCGACATCACCCAGCACAGACGCAAAACCCAATCCGTGCAGCAGCCCAAAGCAGAACACCACGGCGACACGCACCGCACCGATCCGGCCGCCGATGATGTTTTCAACAGCGACATATACAATTGACGCAGCAATCAGTGGCTCGACGATTTCCGCAGGGACACTGACGATTTTCAGGCTAGCCAGGGCCAGAGTGACTGTGTGCGCCAAGGTGAACGCCGTGACCTGCAACAAAAGCGGCCGCACATGCAGTGAAAAGAAGAACAGGCCCAACACAAACAGAATATGGTCCAAACCCTTGGGCACAATATGTTCAAAGCCGGAAATAATATAGCGAACAAATACTTGGGCCCCGCTATCCGTTGCCACGGCGTCGCGCGGCAAAGGGTCCGACAGCGTTCCCCCGGCAAGGATGGCCGCATAGGCATCAGCATCGCCATTGGATTGCCGCACGATCAGTGATCCGAATTCGGCATCCCAACCGATCCGTACCGCCGATCCGTCCGGCGGCAAATCGGCCTGCAGGACCAGTATCGAGTCCCTTGGAAGAGAAATGTCCCCGACCTCCGGCACTGTCAGCGACACCAGACGGGCCGGGACCAACACATCCCCCGCCCTGATCTGGAACCGCGGCCCTAGTTGGGGCCAAGCTGCGGTTAACGCTGCACTCAGTTCTGCTGGGCTCTCGCCCCGCAAGGTATCGTACACCTCGGCCAAGGGGGATTGATTGGTATCATCCAGACCCGCCAGATTCATGCCTGCAAGCATCGGTTCCAGCGTCAGGCGCACCGTCAGGTCAACCGTTTCGGCCCCAACCGCCACATCCGCCACTGCCGGACGCACTTCGTGTGCCTGCGCCAGCCCAGCAGCCATTGACAGGGCGAGGATAAGCGCCAACATCCTTGAGACAGTTCTAATTGGGTGAAACGACATGGCGCGATCCTTCAGGGTGGCAATTCGGCTTGGACTTGCGTTGGCAATTAGCACGTCCATCGCGCAAGCCCACGAGTTTTGGTTGTTGCCCGAGGATTTCACTGTTGACGCCGGTGAACAAGTCCGTGTCAGCATCAGAAACGGTCAGCACATGGTGGGCGTCGACCTGCCCTATTTGCCCAACAACCTGCCGCGGTTCGAAGTGGTCTCAGGCGACCTCGTGACGCCCATTACGTCGCGTGTCGGCGACCTGCCCGCGATCACCATGGCGGCACCCGGCGCTGGCCTTGCGATTTTTGTCACGGAAACCGCCGACCTGACGGTTCGTTACACAGATTTCGCGTCATTTCAGCGATTCGCCGAACACAAGGCGATGCCCGAGGTCATAGAACAGCACAAGGCGCGTGGGCTGCCGGAAACCGATTTTGTCGAATCCTTTCGACGTTATGCCAAATCGTTGATGGCAGTTGGCAATGGCGCAGGATCTGACCGCGCCATCGGCCTGCACATTGAAATTGTGGCGCTGGCGAATCCCTACACTGACGACATGACCAAGGGCATGCCTTTGAGGGTGCTGCTGAACGGCCAACCGCGGGCCATGGCGCGGCTTGCGTTGTTCGAAACGGCTGCCGACGGCACTGTCACGGAAGCACCCTATACCACGGATGCGCAGGGCGAGGTGACCGTCCCCGCAAAACCCGGCGCAACCTATCTGGCGGACAGTGTTGACCTTTATTCCTTGCCCAATAATGACGCCGCTGCCGGTCCAGTCTGGCATTCGGACTGGGCCTCACTCACCTACGCCGTGCCGTGACCTTTCTTGCCCGCCGCGCTTGAAGCAACAAGTCCCCTGAGATAGACAGCGCCAAAGACAGGAGAACCCGATGGACCCGTTTACCAAACTGACCGGCGTTGCGGCCCCGATGGCCCTGGTCAATATCGACACCGATATGATCATTCCCAAGCAGTTTCTAAAAACCATTGCCCGTACCGGCCTTGGCAAGAACCTGTTTGACGAAATGCGCTATACCCAAGACGGTGCCGAGATCGCGGATTTCGTGCTGAACCAGCCCGCATACCGTAAGGCTGAAATCATCGTGGCCGGGGATAACTTTGGCTGCGGTTCGTCGCGTGAACATGCGCCATGGGCCCTGTTGGATTTTGGTGTACGCTGCGTCATCAGCACGTCCTTTGCCGACATCTTTTACAACAACTGCTTCAAGAACGGCATCCTGCCGATCGTGATGCCGCAGGACGCTGTGGATGTCCTGATGTCTGATGCCCGCAAAGGTGCCAACGCCCGCCAGACCATTGACCTGGAGGCGCAGACAGTGACCACCTCGGATGGGCAGGTTTTCACCTTTGACGTCGACAGCCATCGCAAACATTGCCTGCTGAACGGATTGGACGATATTGGCCTGACTTTGGAAAAAGCCGTGGCGATTGACTCGTTCGAAGCACGCGCCGCCGCACAGCGCCCTTGGGCCTGATCCGCACCTGATCACTATATCTTGCGCCGTCTTGGACCACAGGCCCAAGGCGGCCTTTTTTTGACCACGCGATTGATTCAATCCTGCAACACCTTGTCCGTGAAAGTGCCATGCTCATTACGTCTTGTTAACCAAGTGGTTGCGGCAAGAGGCGAAAGAAGGCACAAATTGGGCAAGATTGAGGCGGCCTGCCATAATGTGCAGGATATCATCGGAACAAGGGCCTGGCACAGCATCAGGTTCGTCCGGGCAAAGGGTGCAGGGTTGTTGTTTTCGCGACTGGCAGGTGCGGCGACTCGTGCGGTACTGGTGATGTTCGTCATTGCCACACCCACGATTTTGCTCATTGATGGACGGCCAGACAGCCAGCAAATGGTTGCCTTGGTTGCCCTTTTTGCTGGTGCACTGACTTTGGTCGAATACAACGCCGTCTATCCTGGCCTTTTCGAATTCCGCGATGCCCCGCCCTTTAACCGCATCCGGTTCTTGATGCTGTTCGCCACAGTCTTTTGCTTGTCGGCCATTGAACGCGGCCGTGTCGATCCTTCTACCATGACAGAACTGATTCATGCGGTTGGCGCTTTGATCGGGTTGTCGATGGATTTTCCCTACAGTCCAGTTCGGCTGGCGACATTGATGATGGCATCGGGTGCAACGGACGCGCAGGTGGGTGCCGTCCGGACGGCGGCAGGCATGGCGTATCTGATTTCGTTGGTTTCTTTGGCCGTTTTCGCCATTCAATTGCGGCTTGGATCGTGGCCACGTCGCGACCGACCGTTCAACGTCTGGGTCAACTTGCCGATCTTTGACCCGACCGCAGGCGGCGATGTTGTGGCACGGCTGAACCGGGACGCGCGCGTTAACCTTGCATTAGGGTTTTTGCTGCCATTCTTGATACCTGCAGTGGTTGGTGTGGCGTCAGCCGGCTTTCCACCGTTGGAACTGACCTCGTCGCAAACCCTGATATGGACTATGACGGCATGGGCCTTTCTTCCCGCCAGCCTGTTTATGCGCGGCATTGCGATGGGCCGGGTCGCCGACATGATTGCCGACCGCCGCCGCGCAGAAGGCGGTCTTGGGGCCGGGGCGCTGTCGCCGGTCTGACCCTGATGTTCGGGCTGTGGACCCAGGTCCTCGCGGCCGATGTGGTGCGCATTGCGACCTATAACCCCGATTTGGTCCGCGCGGGTCCCGGCCTTTTGCTGCAATCCATCGACAGGCGGAACGACGACCAGATCGATGCCGTTGTGGCCATTCTGGTGCACCTTGATGCCGACATTGTTCTGCTCACCGGGGTCGACTATGATTATGGTCAGTCGGCCCTGCGTGAACTTGCCGCCAATCTGCGGGAACGGGGTCTGGATTACCCCTACCTCCTGCCCCTTCGGCCCAATACAGGTGTGCCCACAGGTCTGGATCTGGACGGCAATGGCAGGCTGGGTGAGGCGCGGGATGCGCAAGGATTTGGCCGCTTTGCCGGGTCGGCCGGCATGGCGATCCTTTCCCGCTATCCCATTGGTGTCCCACGTGATTTTTCGGGGCTATTGTGGCGAGATCTTCCCGGCGCGGACCTGCCGCCTGACATGATCCCCGCAGTCAAGGATGTGCAGCTTTTGTCCACCTCGGGCCATTACGAGGTGCCGGTCACGATCGGTGACGCCAGCCTGCGCCTGCTGGTCTGGTACGCCACGCCACCAGTGTTTGACGGTCCCGAAGACCGCAATGGCAGACGCAACAAGGATGAAACAGCACTTTGGCTGCGGCTGTTGGAGGGGGGCTTGCCATGGACGCCGCCTGTAGCGCCCTTTGTTGTTCTGGGTCAGTCGAGCCTTGATCCGGCGGATGGCGATGGTTTGCATGCAGGGGTCCGGGCGCTGCTGACACACCCCGCCTTGCAAGACCCACAGCCCAAAGGCAGTTCTGCACGCAACGATCCCGGCCATTATGGCGATGCGGCACATGATACGGCATTTTACGACAAGGGCGTTGGCGGGTTGCGGGTGGATTTGCTTTTGCCTTCAGCCGATTTGACGGTTCAGGATGCAGCGGTACTCTGGCCACCCGACACTGACCCTCTTGCCATTACCCTTGCCACCGCATCCCGTCATCGTCCCGTTTGGGCCGACATTGTGCTTCCGTGAGCAGGCAATAGCAGATCAGGCGCAAGGACGGCCAACTCCTCTCGCAGCACATCATCCAGGGGCGTCACCTGAAATTCAGGCAAAAGCGCACGCAGGGGCGCCGGATCAAGGGCGTGCGATGTGTCGAATAGATACCGCATCTCCTGCAACTCACGCGCCAACTCCCAAAATGGTGCGGCCAGACGCATGAACCACCACATAAAGGGCACCAAGGTCATCTGCCGCCCGCTCAACCGTTGAACCGCCTCGGCAACATCTTCCATTCGCAGCGTCAGGCCCGCAAAGGGAATATCCGCATATACAGGCAGATCGTCGCGTCGCTCGGCAAGAGCGACCGCGACACGCGTCATATCGGGCAAATAGGCGTAGGCCCGCGCAGTGCCCGGTGCAGACGCGGTTGTTATCCGGCCTTTGCTGACAGCTTTCAGAACAATCATGTTCCAAAAGCTTTTCGGTGCCGCCGGGTCGATGAAATCGCCCCCCCGCAGCACGATCACACGCAACCCACGGCGCGTCGCGGCGCGGTAATCTGCCTCCATCTGAGCGCGAATCACACCCTTGCGGGCCACCGGGCGATGCGGAGTGTCCGGCCCCCACGGTCCGCATTGGTCGCCATAGACATAGACATTTCCCGCCACCAGCACTGTGGCCCCCGAGGCAAGTCCCGCCGCGATCACCTCTTGCGTGATCTGCGGGATCAACCGATCCCACGCATGATAATTCGGCGGGTTCAACGCATTCACGATCACATCCATACCTTGCGCAGCAACGGACATATCCGTACCACGTTTGAACTTTGTGACAGCCCAACCCGCTGCTGAAAACGCTTTGGCCGCTTGCCCGCCAAACAACCCGGATGCCCCAAGGATCAGTACATTCTTTGCCATTGTCGTTCCCTTCTGTGGATGCCGCATCATTTACATGCAATTATTTGAATGGATATTGCCAAATTATATCTATACGGTATTCATTGACGAATGGATAAACTTGACTGGACCCTTTATCGTTCGTTTCTGACTGTGGCCGAGGCCGGCTCACTTTCAGCCGCCGCGCGTCTCCTGTCCCTAAGCCAACCCACTTTGGGGCGACATATCGCAGAGCTGGAGACCGCCCTTGGCACCGCGCTATTCACCCGTTTCGCGCGCGGCCTGCACCTGACGGATGCAGGCACTGCAATGCTCCCAGCGGCGCGGCAGATGCGTGATGCGGCAGCGGTACTGACCTTGATCGCGGCGGGCCGCGCGCAGTCATTGTCAGGCACTGTGCGGCTCACAGCCAGCCGCACCGTGTCGCAATACGTGTTGCCGCCCATCCTTGCTGACTTGCGTGCGCAGGAACCTGACATCGAAATTGAACTTGTCCCCTCTGACAGCACCGAAAACCTGCTGTTTCGCGAGGCGGATATTGCCTTGCGCATGTATCGCCCAACCCAACTGAACGTTGTCACCCGGCACTTGGGCAATTTGCCGACTGCAATCTATGCCGCCAAAACCTATCTGGATCGTCACGGCCGCCCGCAAAATGCAGACGAGCTGCTGGCCATGGATTTTGTCGGCTTCGACCGATCGGATGTGATTTTGCGTCTGATTGCAGATCTTGGTATCCAAAGGCGGCGCGAGGATTTCCCGCTGCGCTGCGACGATCAGGTCGTCTATTGGGCTTTGGTCAGGGCCGGCTGCGGTATCGGCGCAACCCAATGCCAAATCGGTGACGCAGACCCCATCGTCGAACGTATTGCCCCTTTCATTCCTCTGCCATCCCTGCCGGTCTGGCTGACCGCGCCAGAGGCATTGCGGCAAAACCCACGCGTCAGGCGCGTGTTGGACCACTTGTCCTCATCATTTCAGGCTTTTATCGTGCCGCCCTAGCGCACGTTCAACGCGGCTTGCAGTCGACGAAAACTGCCTTCGACGCCATCTTGCGGGGCGTCTTCGGCCAAAAAGGCATCCAACGCGGGCCACACCTTGATTGCAAGATCAATCTGGGCGTCCGATCCTTTGGTATAAAGACCAGCCTGGATCATCATTTCGGCCCGGTCATAGGCCCCCAGCAGTTTGCGCGCCGTTGCAATAAGGGTGTTTTGCGGGTCGGTCGCTGCCTCGGGCAAACTACGCGAGACCGATCGCAGCAGGTCGATCGCCGGAAAACGGCCGCGTTCCGCGATTTTTCGGTCCATGACGACGTGGCCATCCAACACACCTCGCAGAATGTCGGCCACGGTTTCCTCCATATCTGATCCGGCGACCAGAACCGAAAAGACCGCCGTGATGTCGCCGGCACCTTCGGGTCCAGGTCCGGCGCGCTCGGCCCACGCCATGATTGCGGGTGCAACCGATGGCGGATAGCCCCGAAGCGATGCCACCTCGCCCCCGGCCAGGGCCACCTCACGGTACGCCTCGGCAAAACGCGTCACCGAATCGGCCAAAAGCAGCACATGCAAACCCTGATCGCGAAAGTATTCGGCTACCGCCATCGCGGCCCATGCGCAGCGGCGACGGATCAGGGGCGACTGATCTGACGTCGCAGTGACGACAACAGCGCGCTTCATTCCCTCTGGTCCCAATACGCGTTCGATGAATTCGCGCAATTCCCGCCCCCGCTCGCCAATTAACGCGATGACCACCACATCAGATGTCACCCCACGTGCAAACTTGCCCAGCAAGGTGGATTTCCCAACTCCCGATCCGGCGAATAGACCAATCCGTTGGCCACGGACCAATGGTAAAAGCGTATCGAACACCGCGACGCTGGTTTCCAGCCTTTCACCAAAACGCCGGCGCTGGGCGGCGGCCGGGGCTGGTGCCATCAGCGGTTGAACCCGGGCGCCCCGATACAGCGGACGCCCATCCAGCGGCGCGCCAAACGGATCGATGACCCGCCCGATCCAGGAATTGTCAGGCGCAATCCCGGATTGCCCACGCAATCGCACGACGGCCCCAATCGCCAGACCCTCGGCCAGATTGTCGGTCAGAACCGTGATGCCTTCAGGTCGCAGGGCGACCACCTCACCCCCCAAATGCGTGCCAATCAAAACGCGGTCACCAAGGGTCGCCACATCCTCCAATCCGCGGACCATAACAGTGCCGCGCGCCACTTCGACCACGCGGCCAAGGCGGGCGGATTGTGTGACCGTACAGATCTCGGAAACCAAAGCATCAAAAACACCCGCCACGGGATTCTCCCTTTGTTCGCTGCTTACTGTTTCTAAAGGAATCACCGTTAAGCCTTGGTGAAGTTGGTCGAGGGAGAAGCCCCGATGTTTGAGACGATGAACATAACCCGAATGGCGCGTGCGCTATCGGCTCATGCAGGGGCCCGACTTGGGGTGATCGCGCGCAATGTGGCTCAGGCAGATACGCCCGGCTACAAGGCCATGCGCCTTCCCGATTTCGCTACCAGCTATCAGGATGCATCGACAACCGCGATGCGGGCGACGCGTTCCGGCCATCTGGGTGCGCAAGGCGGCACGTTGGCGGCTGTCTTGCAGCCAACCGGAGGAGAGGCCGCGCCGAACGGCAACACCGTGTCCCTGGCGCGCGAGATGGTTGCTTCGGTGGAAACGCGGCAGCAACATGACATGGCCTTGGCCGTCTACCGCGCCACATCCGAGATTATTCGCACCAGTCTGGGGCGGCGTTGATCATGGCAGACCTGATCCAGTCCCTCAGCTATTCTGCCTCCGGGATGGAGGTGCAGGCTGCACGTTTGCGCCATGTCGCCGAAAACATCTCGAACGCCGACACACCGGGCTATCACCGCAAGCTCGTATCCTTCCAAGAAGATTTCGCCAGTGGCGAGGTTGCAACCGGTCCCGTCAGGCTTGACAAAAGTCAGCTGGCCTCGGTTTTCGACCCCGGAAACCCGCTGGCAGATGAGACCGGCCACTATGATGGATCAAATGTCGATCTGGTGGTCGAGGTGGCTGACGCGCGCGAAGCGCAGCGCAGTTATGAGGCGAACCTCAAAATCTTCGATCAGGCCCGGCAAATGACCCAAAGCCTGTTCGAACTCTTGCAGAGATAGGATCCAGAATGGATATCAGAACATCAATCGCTGCACAGAATTATGCAAAGGCGCGCTCAGCTGCGGCCCCAAATCCGCAGCCGGGTGGCGCTGAATCTGGCTTTGCCAGATTTGCACAAAGCTTTGCCGATACCCTTACGCGGGGTGAGCAAACTGCCAGATCCGCCATGACCGGCGGCGCCGATCCCCACGCGCTGGTCGAGGCTTTAGCCAGTTCCAAAACCGCCATCGAAACGGTGGCGACAGTCCGCGACAAAGTCGTCGAGGCGTATCAGGAAATCCTGAGGATGCCAGTATGACCGAAACGCTGCTGTTTGACACGCTGCGCGAGGGTCTTTGGATATCTGTCTTGATTTCCATGCCCCTTTTGACCGCCGGTCTTGTGGTGGGCTTGGCTGTTGGTCTGTTTCAGGCTTTGACCTCTATTCAGGAAAACACGCTCACCTTCGTGCCCAAGGTGGCAGCCATGATGGTGGTGTTCTGGGTGTCGATGAGCTTCATGACCTCAACCATCGTCAGCTTTTTCACAGGGACAATCGTGCCCATCATTGAGGGAAGCTAGGCGATGGATGCCTCTGGCTATGTCACTCTGTCCCGCCAGACCGGCCTTTTGAATCAGATGGTCGGGATTGCGAACAACATCGCAAATGCCTCGACCGCCGGGTTTCGGCGAGAGGGGATGATATTTTCCGAACATATCCAGAGTGCTGGCGATGCGCCGTCCTTGTCGATTGGCTTTGGGAACACGAGGGTCATCGACCTCATGCAGGCCGGGCTGACGCAGACCGGGGGCAGCTTTGATCTTGGGATCGAGGGGGACGGCTTTTTCCTGATTGAAACGCCTCAGGGCCGACAACTGACCCGGGCAGGCGCCTTTACCCCAGGACCGGATGGCACCCTGAAAACGGATGACGGATACAACGTCCTTGATGCCGGCGGGTCGACAATCTTCGTGCCGCCAGACGCACGCAATGTTGCGGTGGCGCAAGATGGCACCTTGTCGGCAGACGGCGTGCCCTTGGGGCGGATCGGGCTTTGGCAGCCTGTAGATCCGCTTTCCTTGAAACACCAATCTGGCACCCGTTTCTCTGCCGACGAGGTTGAACCCGCCGGCGAGGCCCGCATCCTTCAGGGCTTTCTTGAGGACAGCAATGTTGACCCGCTCCGCGAGGTTGCCAACATGATTTCAGTGCAGCGGGCTTATGAACTGGGCCAGAGCTTTCTGGACCGCGAAGATGAACGTGCCCGCAGTGTCATTCAGACCCTTGGTCGATAGGAAAACCCGATGAAGGCCCTGCAAATCGCTGCATCCGGAATGGCTGCCCAACAGATGAAGGTCGAGGTCGTTTCCAACAACCTCGCCAACATGTCGACCACCGGCTACAATGCCAGACGCGCTGATTTTGCCGACCTGATGTACCAACAGGTGCAACGCCCCGGCACCATCTCGGCACAGGACGGCACGATGCTGCCAACCGGGGTACAGTTGGGGCTCGGCGTGCGACCATCTTCGGTTTCAGTCGTTCTGGCGCAGGGCTCGCTCAGCCAGACCAGCGGCGATCTTGACTTGGCAATCGAGGGACGCGGATATCTGGAGGTGACCCTGCCTTCTGGCACATCAGCCTATACCCGCGATGGTGCTCTCAAAAGATCCGCTGATGGGCAGATCGTAACCGCTGACGGCTATTCGGTCGTACCCGGGCTTACCATTCCTTCGGATGCCAAAAGCATATCGATCAATGCGGATGGCGAGGTTTATGCCTATTTTGACGATCAGGTCACCCCATCGCTGCTGGGGCAGTTCACCTTGGCCACTTTCACCAATGAAAAGGGGTTGGAGGCCACCGGATCTAACCTGTTTCTTGAAAGCCCAGCCTCGGGCCCGGCAAATGTCGGGGCACCCGGGCTCGACGGGGTTGGATTGCTGCGGCAAGGATATCTCGAGGAAAGCTCGGTCGATTCGGTGCGCGAAGTTACCGAACTGATCAAGGCACAACGTGGCTATGAGTTGAACGCCAAAGTCATCACAGCAGTGGACCAGATGATGTCCACCACCACGCAGGTGAAGTGATGCGGTTTTTGGCCATGATGATGATGGTTCTGCCTGTTGGCGCATTGGCCGACAGCATGGTCGCCACCCGAACCATTCGGGCGCAAACCATCCTGACTGCCGACGATTTCGCCTTGGTGGATGCCGATATCCCGGGTGCTCTGTCCGATCCGGCCCAGGCAATCGGGTTGGAAACCCGCGTCACCTTGTATGCGGGCCGCCCCATTTCGTCACGCGATCTGGGGTCTGCGGCACTGGTTGAACGCAATCAGACAGTCCTGCTGGTTTTTCGCTCGGCCGGTCTTTCGATCCTGACCGAAGGCCGGGCACTTGATCGGGGCGGCGTAGGTGATGTGATCAAGGTGATGAACCTGGCGTCACGCACAACTGTGATCGGAACAATCGACCTGGATGGATCCGTTTCCGTCAATTCAGGCAATGAGGGATGAATAGAATGCGTCGTGCTATCGGGATTTGCCTTTTGCTGGCCGCTTGCGGCGATCTGAACCGGGTTGGCAGGGCGCCCGAATTCTCGCCGATGCAAACCAGCTATGAACACTCGGCGATGTATTCGACACTGCCAGTCTCTACCGATGAACGGGGCCCAGCGGATCACAGTTCGCTTTGGACATCTCAGCGCTCATCCCTCTTGGGCGACCACCGTGCCGGATCGCGAGGCGACATCCTGACCGTCGTGGTCGAGATCGACGATCAGGCGCAATTTGCCAATTCCACCGATCGCAGCAGGGGCGGCGCGGAAACCATGGGCATCCCCTCTCTGTTCGGTATCCCGCAGCGCATTGACGCCGATTTGCCCACCGGGGCCAGTTCGGCCAGTCTGGTCTCCACCCGGTCCACTTCTACGTTCAGCGGCGATGGCTCGGTAGCGCGCAACGAAAAAGTCACCCTTCGGCTGGCCGTCACAGTGGTTGAGGAATTGCCAAATGGCGTCCTGCGGATCGAAGGGCAACAAGAGGTGCGCGTGAACAATGAACTGAGGCAACTGATCATCAGCGGCTATGTGCGCCCCGACGACATCTCACGTCAGAATGAGGTGACCTATGACAAAATCGCCGAGGCCCAAATCTCCTACGGTGGGCGCGGCCTTATCACCGATGCTCAGCAGCCGCGCTATGGCCAGCAAATCGTCGACCAACTTGTGCCCTTCTGACCATCATGATCAAAAAACTCCTGCCGATACTCTTGGGTTTGCTGGGTCGGGGCCTTGGTGTAGGCGCAGTAATATTCCGGCGCCCCGCCCCCGAGGAGGCGCAAGTCGTGGAAGAGGTCGAAATCGACCCCGCGCTGGCTCCAGAATTCGTGAAGATGGCCAATCAGTTCATCGTTCCGGTCATGGCCAAGGGCAAGGTCGCAGCAATGGTGATCCTGTCGCTTAGCCTGGAGGTGGAAAACGGAACCACTCAAGAGGTGTATCAGGTTGAGCCGAAACTGCGCGACGCGATGCTGCAGGTCATGTTCGATCACGCCAATGCCGGCGGTTTTGGTGGGTCCTATACGGATGGCGCAAATCTGCTGCTGTTGCGCAAAGCGCTTTTGGAATCGGCCAAAGGCGTCTTGAAGGAAAAGGTCAGTGACGTCTTGATCATAGATATTGTGCGTCAGGACAGTTGACGGGCTGATCGGCGTTTAACGCCCTTGCAGTTTTCCTATTACGGCATTGCGCCCGAAGGCCAGTGCCGCCGCCTGGCGGGCCTCAGCCCACTCCACACTTTGACGGGCAAGGGTGATATTGATTTCCGCCCTGCGGCCATCCGCCCAATTCTCATACCTCATGGCAACCTCGCCCGCAGCGATGGGGTTAAGGTCGTGGGGCGGGGCGGGCCTGTTCAGGTCAGCCAAATGGTCAAGACTGGCCTGACGCGCTTTGGCCGCCAGCTCCAACGCAAACAGCCGCATATCTAACAGGTGCTGACTGATCAGGCGCAACTGGGCAAGTTTTTCACGATCATTCATTTGCGGTATTGCCTTGCTTTCTTGCGCATCGCCTCTGCGAACCGCACTGCGGCCGCGACAGCCTTAAACTGTTCGGGCCGGATCGGAGCGCCAACGTCGACGGTTGCATAGATCGCTCGGGCTGTTGGTGCGTCACGGTGAATCGGGATCCCCACCTCGGCGGCCTTTTCCCGAATTCGCGCGGCCAACTCATCAACGCCCTTGGCCACACAGATCGGCGCACTCTTGTCGCCACGTTTCCACTTCAATGCGACGGCATAATGGGTCGGGTTGACGACGATCACATCTGCAGTTGCCACATTTTGCAACACCTGGCTCATGGCGATCTCGCGCCCGCGCTGGCGTCGTTGCCATTTCACATTTGGGTCGCCATCCGATTCCTTATGCTCTTCAATCACTTCCTGCCAGGACATCCGATTTCTGCGTCGATGCTGAAAATACTGCCAGCCATAATCCAGCCCGCCAAACACGCCGGTGCTCAGCAGGGCCAATACCAAAAACTCCAACAAGATTTGCGAAAGCAGCAGAACACTCTGGCCCGGCGACAATTGCAGGCTGGTCAACACTTGGGGCGCATGTCTGGAGACAAGGATCACAACAAACAGGCAAACAACCCCCATCTTGGCAAGGCTCTTGCCAAATTCAAACAGTCCTTCACGACCAAACTTCTGGCCAAGACTCTTGAACGGATCGATCCGCGACAGTTTGGGCGCAATCTTGTCTGGGGCAAAGATCAGGCTTCGCTGCGCGGCAACGACCAGAATCCCACCAATCAAAGGCAACACAAAGATGGGCAGGAATGGTACGGCAACGGCGGCCAGAAGTCCCGCAACAGGGGCGCGACCGGCCTGCAGGAACATAGGTGCAAGTCGTTCAGACTGTCCAAGCAACGTGATGCCCGCAGACCCGATCTGCTGAACCGCATATCCACCCGTCACCATCAAAGCCAGAACCAGCCCGCCATACACACCAGCTGTCGTCAGATCTGCCGAACGGGGCACATCGCCCTTTTTGCGCGCATCATCCAGCTTGCGCTGAGAGGGCTCGTGTTCGCGTTCGGTATCATTGTCGTCGCCGCTCATGGGGTGACCCGGAATGGGGCGGCCAGAAAAGTATCGAAATGCCCCAGCCAGACCACCAACATCAATGGAACCACGACAACCATCAGGGCAAGCGAGGCTGCAGTTAACAAAGGCGCGCCAACCATCATGACTGACAGTTGCGGCATCGCCTTGTTGATGATGCCCAGCGCCACATTATAAAGAACCGACCCGATCACAAAAGGCGCCGCCAAGGAAAAGGCCAGCATGAAAGCTTCCACCACCCGATGCAGGCCCCAATCAGCCATGTCGGCCGTGTCAGGGATCTGTCCGACCGGAAAGACGCTGTAGGTATAGATCAGCAGACTGGCCGCCTTTACATGCAATCCCGCCAGAACGGCCAAGGCAAGGCTGGCCATGGTCAGAAGGTTACCGATCGCAGGTTGCGGTTCTGGCGTTGCACCGCCAAACATCTGCGAAAGTGAGGTCGATTGCGCAATGATCGCTGCGGCGATCTGCAGCGAAATGATAAAAAGACGCATACTAATGCCGATGGCAAGCCCGACCAAAACTTCGGTTACACCAGACCTCAGGTACCCATCTACAGCGCCCATGCCCGGCGCGACGGCCGGTCCGACGATGCAGGTAAAGGCAACAGTCAACACCAGGCGGACGCGCTGCGGGACCGCTTGCTCGCCAAAGGCGGGCATCAGCGCCATCGCAGCCCCAACCCGAAGGAACACAAGGACGGCCGAAAAGAACCACTCCCGACCTACCCCAGCCGCATCCAGAAGTTGCGCGAACAGATCAATCATGCGGGAACAACACCAACCAGTGCCGGACGCGCCTCCATCCCGATTTCCTCATAGGACAGCACGGGGGCCGTCAAACCCTTGGCGCCCATCACACTCCGCAAAAAACGTCGGCGCAGGGTTGACGTGACAAGCGCAGGAAAGGTGCCGGCTTCGGCCGATTTATTCAGCCGTTCCGCCAGGGCATTGGCCAATTTGCTGAATTGATCTGGCGGCAGCGCCACATCCCGCAGCCCCCTTTCGTTATCAATTTGATGAGCGGCAAAAATCTTTTCCCAATCCGGCGCAAGTTGGATCAGCGGGATCGTCCCATCCGCACGTTTAAGCTCGGCCACGAGTTGAAAGCCAAGGCGCTGGCGGACGTGCTCACAGATGGCCTCCGGGCTTCCAAGACTGCGTGCCTCGGCTGCGGCCTCCAAAATCAAGGGCAGGTTGCGGATTGACACTCTTTCCTCCAACAGCAGGCGCAGGACGGTCAACAAGGTGTCGACGGGCACCTTTTCGGGGACAAGTTCATCCAGCAGGCGTTTGTTCTGTTCGGCGCGGATCGGATCGGTGGTTTTGGTGAACTCTTCCAGCAAACGCCGCAGGCCGCGCAGGGACAACAGGCGTGCGAGGTTACCCTTGATTACCTCCAACAGATGGGTGGCCAGAACCTCAGGTGGGGACACAACCGTCAGACCAGACAGGACAGCATCTTCATGGGTGTCAGGTCTGATCCAGCGCGCAGGGGCGCCGTAAACCGGTTCGCGAACATCCATGCCGTCCGGCGCTGAAATGCCATCCGCCAAAAGAACCAAAGACCGCTCAGGAAACAACCTGTCTCTGACCTTTTCCACCCCCTGCAAACGAATGGAATAAGTGCCAGGTGCAAGGGTCGCTTCATCAGTCAAGCGGATCTCTGGAAGGATCAGGCCAAAGCTGGCTGCAACATGGTTACGCATATTGGCGATACGGCTATCCAGGCCGGTTGCCGGGTCCAACACCATGGAAACCAGGTTTTGTGCGAATTCGATATGGATTTCATCAAAGTCGAGAACGTCGCCGATTGGTTTTCTTTGGGGCGCAAGAGGTGCAATGGTCGTGTCTTCCGGCGTTTTTTGACCCCGAACATGAGACTGCCATGCCGCAAACGCCAAAATAGCGGCTCCAAAAATGAACGGCGCGAACGGCATGCCGGGGATCACCGCGATCAACGCCATCAAAAAGGCAACTGTGCCCAGTGCACCGGGAAACCGCCCAAGTTGAGAAAAGAACGAGATATCCGCAGCGCCGGTGGCTCCACCCCTCGTCAAAAGCAAACCTGCGGCGACCGAAATTATGACAGCAGGGATTTGGCTGACCAACCCATCACCCACCGTCAGAATGGAATAGGTCTCGAACGCCTCTCCCAGCGGCATGTCATGTACAAGCGTTCCCATGATCAGGCCCATGACGATGTTCAAAACCGTGATCAGCAAGCCGGCGATAGCGTCGCCCTTGACGAATTTTGAGGCGCCGTCCAGCGCGCCGAAGAAGTTGGTTTCAGCCAGTTCCCTTTCCCGGCGCAGTTTTGCCTCTGCATGCGTTATGGCGCCGGCGGCCATGTCAGCGTCGATCGCCAATTGCTTTCCAGGCATCCCGTCAAGCGCAAAGCGTGCGCCAACTTCGGCCATACGACCGGCACCCTTGGTGATGACGATGAAGTTGACGATCAGCAGGACGCAAAAAACCACCAGACCCAGCAAAAGGTTGCCGCCCATGACGAACTCGGCAAATCCTTCGATCACATGGCCGGCCGCATCGGTACCTGTGTGGCCCTGCCCGATGATAAGTTTCGTCGACGAAACGTTCAAAGACAGCCGCAACATAAGAGAGGCAAGCAAGATCGTTGGAAAAGCCGAAAAATCCAATGGCCGCTCAATGAACAGGGTCACGGTCAACATCAGGATCGCCAAGGCAAAGGAAAGGGCAAGGCCAATGTCCAGAAGAAAGGCTGGAACGGGCAAAACCATCATCAGGATGACCGCCATGAGGGCGAGGGACAACAGGATTGTCGGCCGGAACATCGATGCGACATTCATGCGAAGTTGCAGCATCAGGTCCCCCCCCCGATCAGCCGTCCCCGGGCAAGTTGCAGCGGCACCAAAGACCCCGCACTGCCCTGGTCTCCGGCTTGCAGCAACGGAAACATGTTGACACTTTCAACCGCGACGGTCTCTTCAGCCGCAACCACAGCTGGCGACGGTCCATCAAGAACCGCCTTGATCCGTTCCAGATAGGCTTCGGCCCGGCTCGCTGTGCGGGAATGATAGGCCGAAACCGCTTCCGACCAATCCCCGGATTCATTGTGCAGTTCAGTCAAGAAGCTTGCTGCATAATCCGCGTTTCTGACTGGGTCGAACATATCTGCAAGGTCGGCAAACTTGCTCCCGTGCCAGCGAACGTTCAGCTGAAAACACCCAACATCAAACGACGCGGTTCCATCGTTCAAATGAGCATTCGCCGCTGCCACGGCCTCCTCCTCTGTGTCGTACCACGCGCCCGTACCATCCGCATTTATGGTCCAAGGCCAGGGGTTCAGTTCCGGCGCACCGCGCCCCGTCTCGACCCGCGTAATCGCCAACATGATGTCGATTGGCACACCACTCCGCTTTGCGGCCTTGGCAGCGGCAAGATCGCATTGACGGGACGGGTCGGTTGCCGCCTCAAGGTCCGCGAACCCGGAAATCCCGTAGAAACCACAGGTGAAGAACGTCAAGGTCAGGTAATTCAGGAATGTCTTCGACATTGTTTCCGCCTATAAATCAGGGGATTCTCCCATGATGTTTTCAGGCTAACGTGCAATGGTTACCGGGCGGTAAGCATGTCCCTCATTGGGTCAACATCGCGGGCGATTTTACGTCTTGCAGCAGCGCCTCCAGCATGCCCCGCGTAGCCTCGCTTTGCGACAAAAGCGTCTGGCTCCTTGCCAAGGGTCCCGTCGGCATCGCGGCATCAGCCTCTCCTGCTTCCGGCTGAACGGTATCAATGACATCCGTCACGCTCTGCGCTGCGTTCTTCCACACCTCTGGTCCCGAAGCGGCAAGGGTTTCCCAATCCTGCATCCGCGTAATGACACTCCACTGTTCATCCGTCATTCCCTGTTCAGCGAACAGTTCTGCAACGGCCCTGCTTTCCCCCAAGGACTGCAAAGCCTGAACTCTCACCTCAAAGGCTCCGGGCGACTGGTCCTGTTTCACCAGATCCAGTGCCCTTTCGGCGTTTCCATTCGCCAACGCCACCCTCGCAGACAATAGGTCAGGCGGGGCCTCGGCCAAGGCAATCCATTGCGCTGCCTGTTCAAACAGTCCCAGTTTCAACATGCGATGGGCGATCAGGGCGGCAGCTCCCGTTGCTTCTAGCGGTGGTTGCTGCCTGTCATTCAGCGTTGCAATGTCCAGCAGGGCAGATTCGGACCCCGATTGGCCGAGGATCTGCCAAAGTGTCGGCGCGGCTTCAGGATCGGTCTCGACGCGATCAAATGCAGCCGCGAAATCCCCCGACGCGCCATAGGCGAGGGTAAGGGCATGACTGAAGGCGGCGTAATCTGGACTGCCTTCCCGCTCATTGGTGTATTCCTCCAAGGCTTGCACTTGATCAAAACTCACGTCCTGGCCCAGTTCCGCCCGCTGCGTGACCAAGATCATCAGTGCCTCGGCCGTTTTTGGGCCGGGCTCAGAGGCGACACTTTCCAATCTGGCCGCGCTGGTGCTTGGCGAACCGCCTGCACGCTCAATTGCCGCTTCCATGAGTTCGATTTCAGGGCCGCCCGCACTTGTCCCGCGCAAGACGGCATCACGCAGGGCGATTGCGGTCGAAAAATCTTCCATCGTCAGAAATCTGGTGACCAAGGTCGGGCCAAGTTGACGCCGCAGGTGATTGGGCAAGGCCGAGAAAGCGCGCAAGATGGCAGCCTTTTCCACTTGCCCCACGGCAAGAGTTTGCGGGTCTGACAGTACCGACCACAGTGCCGCCGCCGTATCACAAGCCGACATCCCGGCAAAGGCAGGGTCCACATCAGCCTCCCCATCCAGCAATCGCGCCATGCTGATCCAAATCGCGGCGTCTTCATGTTCTATCGGGAATGTGCGCAGCAATGCTTTCGCTTCCGCACCAAAACCAAGGTTCAAATAGAACCGGATCGCCTGCTTGATCGCCTCGGGATCCGGCTTGTCGAACTCGCCAGTCAGTCCCGACAGTATCGGGCCAATCTGCTCAAGGACCGGTGTTTCCGCGGCCCAAGAGGCGACATCCAGCTTGTCATCTTCCACGCATTTCGCACCCTCTGCGGTCAAAGGTGCCTGTTGTTCGCCCTTTTGGCGGACCAAAAGATTGGGCGCGTCGCCCAAACGAATCTCGACGGACGGGTTACTCTCCTCGCTTGGGGTTGTGCCCGGTTTTCGCGGCTTTGCCATTTCGACAATCCCCTGCGATGCGCCCCGGCTCAATTGCTCGATCAAGGACTGCCGCAGCGGTTCAAGTGTCAGCTGAGTCGACTTTGTGACGGCAAGGCCGGACAAGTGGTCGCCAGAAGTCGCCTTCAAGCCGTCTTGTTCGGCATCGAGGAGACCTGCCGTCCAGTCATAGCTTTGCTGTGGTAATGCAGGGTTCACGAAGGCAACCTCGGTCGTCTTGCTTTTCGGGCGATTGACTGGCCTGACGGTCGGACGGGTCGCGACGGCAACCGCACCCCCGCCGTCCAGCGCCAATTCAAAGGACGATCCTTTTGGCGGGGCACCATTTCGAATGTCGATAACCACCGTCCCGGGCCGAAACTCGAATGGCATCGCGTAACAGGCGCAACCAATACTCATGTGCAGCGCACCCGTCTCCGGATCCGCCCAAATGGCGGCCAGACGGTCGCGTTTGATAATGTCGAAGACCGTCGAAAGATCATAGGTCCGCGCATCCCCCGGCAGGCGCAATTCATAGCCATCCGCGGTTCGGCCCATCGTCCAGTCCGACGGTTCAGGAAACTCCAGCACGACGCGCGTGAAGTCAGAATGTTCACCAGTCGAAACGTTGACGGTTTGGGCCGCCGCCGGAGCAGCCAGGATACCCGCAGCAATGACCATGATCAGGCGAAGCATCACGCTGCGTTATCCTGCTTCAACCCGCGCAGAACCTCTTCGACATCGGCAAAGCTGGGTCGAACGTGGTGCGGGGTGTTCTGTCGTCCCACCTCGATGCAAATGTTCGGTGGGTGCCGATGCAGGTTGGCAATCAGTACCTCCCTGACCAGTTTGTAGAAATGATCGTCCTCTTCGACCACGGCTTTGATCCGTGTGGCCATCGGGCCGATGAAACAATAGGCCATGAACACGCCCAGAAACGTCCCGACCAAGGCGCCACCGATCATGCCGCCCAGAATTTCCGGTGGCTGGTCAATCGACCCCATGGTTTTGATAACGCCCAAGACGGCCGCAACGATTCCAATAGCCGGCAGACCGTCAGCGATGGTTTGCATCGCATGTGTGCCATGCATTGCGTGGTGACTGGACTCCTCCATGCGTTTGTCCAGAACCTCTTCGACCTGATGGGGATCGTCATAGTTCATCGAGGCGGCGCGCAAGGTGTCACAAATCAACTCGACGGCCTCATGATCATGCTGGATCTTCGGGTACCGACCAAAAATTGTTGATTCAGAGGGGTTTTCAACGTGCTCTTCCAAGGCCACAGGGTTTGAACGCGCAATACGAACCAGATCGAACAGCAACGCCAAAAGGTCACGGTAGTCCGCGGATTTCCATTTCGGTCCTTTGAAAACCTTGCTGATGTCTTTCATCGTCTGCTTTACGACGGACATGCTGTTGCCCAACAGAAATGCGCCGACGGTTGCACCACCGATGATGATCATCTCGAATGGCAGCGACCCAAGAATAATTCCCATCTTGCCACCGGCAGCCATGTAACCGCCAAATACCATGACAAAAATCATGATGATGCCAACGATGCCAACCATTTCGACTCCTTGGTTTAAGGTACCTCCGACAGGGTGCCACTTGCGGGTTAAGAAAGACTGACGTTAATTCTTGGGCGCAGTGGCATTGCGCCCGGCGATCAAGACCGAAATGGAATAGGCCGTGTCCGGCTTCATTCCGGCCATGACGGTGGCAGCGATTTCCGGTCGCATCCGGCCCAGAAAGCCTGCCGCAAATTCGGGTGCCATGGTTTGAAAAAGGGTCGCGGCATCCGCTGGCTTCATCGCCTCATAAACCGCCGTCAGCCGGGCAAGGTCTTTTTCGGCGGCGCCATCGGCAATCGTCAGCGTCTTTCGCAGCTCTGCCTCGGCGGTCTGCAGCTCGACCAAACGTTTAGCAATGGCCGCCTCGGCCAATGCAAGGGCCGCCATACGTTCTTCAAGCATGACTTCCTGATCCTTGACCTGCGCTTCGCGCCCGACCAGGGCTGCGGCAACCGCGGCAGGTGGCACCGGGCAGTTCAACGGCTCGGTCGCGTCGTCAGCGGCCGAATTTGCCATCGCCGCGCCAACCCCTGCGCCCACCCGCAGCGCCCCCGACGAGGCAAGTATCAAGGCCAGAATAACAAGGGAACCTTGCCCCATCCGACGGCGCAACGGCTTCATTCTGCAGCCTCCAGACTGCTGCGGCTTGGGCGGCGCCGGACAAACCGCAGTTTGCGGTCTCCGTCTTCGTCCTCCTCGTTGGCGGGTGTCGCGTTTGGCGATGCTCGGGCAGGTTCAGGCAGATCATGCATGGACGCCAGCAGCAATTCGATACGACCCGCAACGTTCTCAGCACGCGTGGTCATGGTTTCCAGGCTTGAAACCGACCCGGTCGCGGCACCGCGGGCGCGGTCCAGCGCCTTTGTCATGTCATCGACCTGGGCCGACAGCACGGCGATTGCGCTGCCCATTCCACTCTCAAGAGTCGTGAATTTCTTCAAACGGCCTGACAGAACAAAGCAATAAATCGCGGCCCCAAAGGCGCCCATGGATAACAGGATATCCGAAATCAGGTTCATGTCCGCACCCTTCAGTTCAAGACGAATTCTGTGACAAGAAGGTCCCTTACGCGGCCCTCACCTGTCACGATCTGTATTCTGCGCAGCATTTGCGACCTCAGGCGGATCAACGCATTCGGATCGCCCAACTCCTCCACTGCGACCGCCCGCAGATACCCATTCATCACGTCCAGAATACGGGGGATCAGCAGCACAACATCCGCCTGATAGGCCAGGTTGACCTCCAGCTGGGCGGCAAATCGCAGATGAGTGTTCGCACTCACCTCTCCTAACGTGATGGTCACCGGCTCCAGAGGGACAAAGGCGATTTCCGGCAGGTCACCGACTTTGCTCGCCGCTGTTTCCGGGGCCGAATGGCCCAGAATCATCCCTGAATAGACTGCGAAGAACCCGCCACCTCCCAGTGCCAAAAACAACACAACGCCCAGGATCAGGGGCAGCTTTGACTTCTTTTTCGGTGCCGCTTCCTGCGGCAGTTCAGCTTCAGCCACCGGTCTTCTCCATCTTCGCTGCAAGAACAAAGATAGACCTATTCATACTAACCGATTGTTAATCGCCATCCGCCAATGCTGACACCAGAGACGGCAGAAGCCGTATGACGGAGAATACCTTGCAGAATTTGCTAGAGTTGTGGGCGAACCTCGGAAACCGCAGGCGCTTCATCGTGATCGGGGCGACTGTGGGCATGTTTTTGGCCATTCTGGGCCTTGCCCGCATGGCCGGCAGCCCGAATATGGCCTTGCTCTACTCAGGTCTGGAGAGTGCCGCAGCCGGGGAGGTCATTGCGGCGCTGGAGGGTCAGTCTGCTGCGTTTGAGGTGCGCGGCGACGCGATCTACGTCGACGAATCGCAGCGGGATAACCTGCGCATGGTGCTGGCTGGGCAGGGTTTGCCGGCATCCGGCGGCACCGGATACGAATTGCTTGATTCGCTGTCGGGTTTCGGCACGACATCACAGATGTTCGACGCCGCCTATTGGCGCGCAAAAGAGGGGGAGCTGGCCCGAACTGTCCTCGCCATGCCGGACGTCAAGGCTGCACGTGTTCACATCGCTCAGGCACCCACAAAGGTTTTTCGCGATCAGGGCAACCCCACCGCCAGCGTCACTGTGGTGACTTCGGGCGGGTCACTCAACGCAATGCAGGCCAAGGCGCTGCGCCATCTGGTGGCAGCGGCGGTTCCCGGGATGATGCCGGATGATGTGTCCGTGATCGATTCAGTTGGCGGGTTAATCCCTTCGGACAGCGATATCGCCGCACCAAATACCACCGGCGACGCCAAGGCGGAAGAGATTCGTCAGAACGTCGAACGCCTTCTTGCCGCTCGGGTCGGACCCGGCAAAGCGGTGGTCGAGGTGACAGTTGACGTTGTGACCGACCGTGAAGAGGTTACCGAACACACGTTCGATCCCGCCGGCAGGGTCGCCATTTCAACCGAAACCCAGGATAAATCCGGCTCCAGCAACGGCAGCGATGGCAATGTAACCGTGGCGTCGAACCTGCCGGGTGGTGATGCCGGGGCCGCGGGCGGCAACCAAAGCCAGACCACCGAAAAGCAGGAACGCGTCAATTACGAAGTGTCCGAAACCAACCGCCAGATCATCAAGGTCCCTGGCGCGATCCGCAAAATCTCGGTCGCTGTCCTTGTTGATCAAGAAGCGGTCTTGGCTGCTGACGGCACCGTAACCCAGCAACCGCGCAGCGATGCCGAACTGGCAACCTTGACCGAACTCGTCGCTTCGGCCGTAGGGCTTGATACAAATCGCGGCGATGTTCTGACACTGAAATCCTTACCATTTCAGCCACTTGCCGCCGAGGGGACATTGGTCGAAGCGGGGATGTTTGGGGCGCTGGGCAGTCTGAACCTGATGTCAATGATCCAGTTGGCGGTCTTGTCGCTTGTTGCCCTGATCTTGGGTTTGTTTGTCATCCGGCCGATCCTGACTTCTGGCAACCGCGCCACGGCCGAACTTGGCGCACCCTATGCACCGCTCGCGCTTCCTGGAGGGGGGATGACGGATGGCCAACCCGGATTGGACGGCGAAATTGATGATTTTGCAATGATGCCGGCCACCGCCGATTTCGCTGAACAAGTGGCCGCGATGAACGGCGATGACGCAGATCCGGTCGCACGCTTGCGCCGCCTGATCGAAGAACGCCAGTCCGAGTCGATCGAGATTCTGCGCGCATGGATGGAAAATGACGAGGAACCCGCCTGATGGCCTTGAAGTTGGAAGTGTTCGATACCGAAGAAAAGCCTGCCAAAACGCAGACCGTGATCTTGGACCGCGTGGCTTTGGAGGATGAAAAGCTGGCCTCTTACGATACCGGCTATCGCGCCGGGTGGGAGGATGCCAATGCAGCGCAATCCGACGACCAGACCAAGATGCGCGCAGACCTTGCGCGCAACCTGCAAAGTCTGGGATTTACCTATCACGAGGCGCGCACCCATATCCTCAAGGCGATCGAGCCTTTGATGCTGCAAATCGTCGGGCAGCTTCTGCCCGAAATCGCCCGCGAAACGCTGGCCCCCTTTGTTCTCGAGACGTTGATGCCGTTGGCAGAGGGGCTTGGCGACGCTCCGGTCACGCTCGTTTTGAACCCGGCATCCAGGCTTCCTGTCGAGGCACTCCTTGAACAGGCCACCGGTCTTCCCGTCACCATCGAGGAAGAACCGACGCTCGGTGAGGGACAGGTTTACCTCCGGCTTGGGTCCGTCGAAACCCATGTCGACCTAGACAAGGCCACTGCCGATATTGCCGCCGCCGTGCGCGGCTTCTTCGATCTTCCCGGAAAGGACAGACCAAATGGATAACCCCACCGACAACAACCCCTTCGCCCAAGTCCCGATCGAGGTAACAATCTCGGTTGGCAGGGCCCGCCCGCTTGTGCGCGACCTTTTGCGCCTCAGCAGGGATGCTGTGCTCGCACTGGACCGCCGCGTCGATGACCCGGTAGAGCTTTATGTAGGTGACCGGTTGATTGCACGCGGCGAGTTGGAAGAGCTGGAGGGCGATCAAGCCGGTCAGCTTGCCGTTCGCTTGACAGAAGTGGCCAACCTGCGGGGTGGGCTGTGAAGCGGGTCCTTGCCCTGTCGTTCGTCCTGCTTATCGCGGCCACTCCGGCGCTGTCGCAGGCATTTTCGATCGATCTGGGCAAGGACAATTCGCTGGCTACCCGGTCGATCGAGATTTTGGCTCTGATCACTGTCCTCAGCATTGTGCCCGGCCTCGCGGTGATGGTGACCTGCTTTCCATTCATCGTCACAGTCCTGTCGATCCTGCGTCAGGCCATTGGGCTGCAGCAGTCGCCGCCCAATATCGTGATCGTCAGTCTGGCACTGTTCCTGACCTGGTTCGTCATGGATCCCATATTTACTGAGGTCTGGGTAAACGGTGCCCAACCGTTTTCGGAAGGCAAGATCGATATTCAACAGGCCATTCCCCTGGTCCTGTCGCCCTTTCGGACCTTCATGGCGGCGCGAACGGATTCGGAAACCTTCCTCGCACTGCAGGCTTTACGACCTAGCAGCACAGAAGCGGCGTTGAACGCGCCATTATCATTGCTGGTGCCTTCCTTCATGCTATCCGAGATTTCGCGCGCATTCGAGATCGGCTTCCTGATCTATCTGCCCTTCCTCATCATCGACCTCGTGACCGCCGCCATCCTGATGTCGATGGGCATGATGATGGTCCCGCCCGCCGTGGTATCGCTCCCTTTCAAACTTGCATTCTTTGTGGTTGCCGATGGTTGGACCCTGATTTCCGGCGCCCTGGTCCGAAGCTATGCCTGACGGGTGAATCGAACGATCCAAAGCTCTACGCCCGCTTGGCGCGCATGCAGGGCCAAGCCATTCCATAGCGCTCTGCCACGCAAACTTCACACGCGGCGGGCCAGCACTGCGTTCTTTCCGGTCGGCAAGTCCGGACTTTTGACTGGCACGGCCCACCCATCTGCACAAGAAAACAGACCCACCGACATAACATCGCGGGCCAGCCTTCCGCAGTTTTCCTTTGATCAGTTCACAATGAACTCGGCGTGCAGCGCCCCCGCGGCATTGATGCTTTTCAGAATGTCGATCATGTCATGCGGCGCCACCCCCAACGCATTCAATCCGGCGACCACCTCGGACAGGTTGGCGCTGCCCTTCACCTCGGCCAAACCCGTCCCCGGCGCTGTTTGAATATCAGCCGATGTGCGCGGCACAACAACAGTTTCACCCTCGGCAAAGGGGTTGGGCTGTACAACCATCGGCGTCTCATCAATGCGCAAAGTCAGATTGCCCTGCGCTATCGCAACGCGGCTGATGCGAACATCCTCGTCCATCACGATGGTGCCAGAGCGCTGATCTACCACGACGCGTGCCCGGCTTTCTGGTTCCACCTCAAGGTTTTCCAACCGCGCAATCACATGTGCGGGCGAGTTCATGTTGGTCGCATCAATATTCAGACTTACAGTGCCGGAATCCTCCATCTGGGCGACGCGCTTGCCAAATTGCCGGTTGATCACCGCCTCGATTCGCTGCGCAGTGGTAAAGTCGGGCGACCGCAGCGCAAGTCTGATCGATGACAACCTGGCAAAGTCGAATTGCACCTCCCGCTCCACATGCGCCCCACTGGGAATGACGCCCGAGGTTGGCACCCCTTGCACCACCTTGCCCGCGTCACCCTCGGCCACGATGCCACCGGCGATGATGGCACCTTGGGCCACAGCGTAAATCTCCCCGTCCGCGCCGTTCAGCGGGGTCATGATCAGCGTGCCGCCCAGCAGGCTCTTGGCATCACCAATCGCTGAAACCGACACATCAATCCGCCCACCGGCCCGCGAAAACGGCGGCAGCGAGGCAGTCACGAAAACCGCGGCCACATTCTTGGGCTGAAACTGCTCGCCCGTGACATTGACCCCCAGCCGTTCCAGCAAGTTCGACAGGATCTCCTCGGTAAAGGGCGAGTTCCGCAGCCCATCTCCGGACCCGTTCAATCCCACAACCAGCCCATATCCCACCAGATCATTGGACCTTACGCCGTCAAACTCGACCAGATCCTTGATGCGGATCGGCCCGGCCGTCACCGGCTCAAAAAACCCAAGGGCTATCAGGACAACAGACAGGGAAAGTTTCTTCAAAGGAAGTTCACCAGGCTTAGGCGCGACATGCGCGAGGTTAATGTGAAAAGCGTTTCCAGCTGGGTTTGCGCCTGCTGCAATTTGGTTGCCGTCTCGTACGGGTCGACGGACAGCAGGCCCAGACGTGCCGTCTCCAGCGCGGATTTATGGGCATCGTTCTGGACGCCTGCATTCACAACGCTTGCCTCGACCGTCCCCAAACGTGCGCCCAGTTCAGCAAACGCTGTCTGGGACGAGGCAAGGCTTTCGCCAGCCCGCTTCGCCAGATCAGCGCGGGCCACGTCGCTGCCCGCCAGTGCGCCACGCTGCAACAGGCTTGCCATCGCCAGACCCTTGATCATGGAAACGATTGCCGGATCCAGTGCCGTCACGTCGACCTGAGCTTGCTGGTCAGGGCCGATCGGCACCGGTCCCAGCGCCGCCCCACCCTGATACACCGTCGCCGCAAAACCGGCCGGGTCGCTGAACCAACCGTCCAGCGCCGTTTCAACATCGGCAGAGGAGATGGCTCCGGCAATCACCGTATCCAGGGCCGCCAAAAGGGCCTCGGGATCCGCAAGCGCCGCCGTGTGCACCGCTTGGCCCGCGAACAGCGACCGCTCCCCCATCCGCGTGTTCAACGCGGACATCGCGGATTGCAGCCTTTGGCCCGCGTCATAACCCAAAGTGTTGATCCGGGACGGGGAATTGCTGCTTGCCGCGGCCAACAGCGACGAACTCAACGCCGAGGCGCTGTCCGCGATGCTGGTCAGCGCGATCTGCATATGGTTCGCCAGCATGGCGGTTTCTACGGTAACGGACCGATAAGCCTCCAACTGGGTCAATGTCGCTTCGATGCCGGCCAAGGGGACATAGTCACCCTTGATCCGTTCGGTGCGGTCGCGCACAAGGCCGGTTATCGCCTCATCCGACAGGGCCTGAATGCTGTCCTTCAACGTCACGTTGCGGCGGCTGAGGAGCAGTGACTGCGCAAGGTCACCCATGGCGATCTGTGACATGGTCAGATATCCAGCAATCGTTGAATCATTTCACCCGCCATCTGAATGACTTTGGCATTGGCAGCGTAGGCCTGTTCAATCTGCAACAGCGCCTGCATTTCCTGATCAGTATCGACCCCATCCTGCGCCTCCATCGAGACAAAGGTTTCCATCCGGGTGCGGGCATAGGTCGCCTCGCTTTCGGCCGACAGGCGACCCGTCGCCGCTGCCGACAGAAGGTCACTGGAAAAGGTTGCAAAACTGCGCTGACCGGCCATGAACCCACCCGAAGCCGGTTCGCGCTGTTGAATCAGGGCCCCGCGCAGTGCCGTCAAAAGCCCGGTGTTGCCGGCGGCGCCCGGGGCCGTGGCGCCCAATCCGTCACGCAGCCGCCACAACGCACCGCCTTGGGCCGGATCAACCACGGCGTTGATCCGGATCCGCTGCGACAGGCCAACTTCGTTCAGCGGGTCAAAGGCTGCGCCTTCATCGGTGAACAGGCCCGCACCGCCCGGCACGCGTGTCGCGTCCAACCCGCTGTCCGCGAACCGTTCAACCAGATCGCGCGCCACCGCGTCCAGTTGTGACTGCGCATCGACCGCAAGCTCGTCGCGTACGGCAAAGTTTGCGCCCAGCGTCCCACCCAGAACCATCGACCTGTCGCCAGAGGTATTGGCGGGCCTGCCGTTTATGGTCAGGCCCGACAAACCTGACCCCGTGGTGACATAGGGGTTGATTGCCACGCTTGCGTTGAACCCGAACACCGCAGGGACACCGTTCAACAAGACGGCACCGCTGGGTGTGTACAGCGAGACGGTCCCATCATCCTGCGGCAATTCGCGCAGCGGAACAATCGTGGCAATCTGATCGATCGTCTGCTGACGCTGATCTTGCAGGGCGGCAGTGTCCTGCC
>JANNAF010000430.1:0-2230 GCA_031384005.1 Rhodobacterales bacterium
CACCTCGTACAGCGCCTTGAACCAGTCGCGCAGCGGCTCGAACCCATGCGCCTTGCCCACGGCAAAAACCATGGTCTGCAGGCTTTCGTCATCCCGCGGCCCATCCCACGCCACCAGCCGCGCCCGCAGATCCTCGATCGCCGCGCGCTCCACATCCAAAGGCAACCGGAACACCCGCGTCGGCGCGATCTTGTCCGCAAAATAGCGCACCGCAAACCCCGCCGCCGCGTCCAGATCGGGGTTGCCCTCGGGGCTGGCCCCCGGCGCATATTTCTTGATGAACCCCCACAGCCCCGCCGCATCCGTGGCCCCGGCAACCGAGGCAAGGTTCAGCAGCATCCCGAACGTCACCACCATATGGCTGGCCGGAACCTGACCGCCATGAATGTGGAACACCGGGTTGTTCACCTGCGCCTCCACATCCTGCGTGGCATAGGCGCGCAACTGCTGGTGATATTCATCCACGGCACGGGGGATCACATCGAAATGCATCCGCTTGGCGGTTTTCGGCTTTTGATACATGAAATAGGACAGGGATTCCGTCGCCGCATAGGACAGCCATTCGTCAATCGTCAGACCATTGCCCTTGGATTTCGAAATCTTTTGCCCCGTCTCATCCAAAAACAACTCATAGGCCATATGGTTCGGCTTGGCACCGCCCAACACCTCGCAAATCCCGTCATAGATCGGGGTGTTGGTGCTGTGATCCTTGCCATACATCTCGAAATCGACATCCAGTGCGGCCCAACGCGCCCCGAAATCCGGCTTCCATTGCAGCTTTACGCGCCCGCCCGTGACAGGCAGCGTCCATTCGCGCCCCGTCTCGTCGTCAAAGGTGATCTCGCCACGCACGGCATCCACATTCTTCATCGGCACATACAAAACCCGGCCCGTTTCGGGATGGATCGGCAGGAAACAGGAATAGGTCTGCTGCCGCTCCTCACGCAAACTGGCCAGCATGATCGCCATGATCTTGTCATACCGCTCGCACGCCAACAGCAGCGTCGCATCGAACTGGCCGGACTTATAGAATTCGGTCGCCGAAATGAACTCGTACTGAAACCCGAACGTATCCAGAAACCGCCGCAACATCGCGTTGTTGTGGTGACCAAAGCTCTCATACTCGCCATAGGGATCAGGCACGGATGTCAGCGGCAACTGCATATGCTGACGCAACATGTCCTGATTGGGCACATTCTCGGGCACCTTGCGCATCCCGTCGACATCGTCGGAAAAGCAGATCAGCCGCGTCGGAATATCGCTCATCACCTCGAACGCCCGGCGGATCATCGTCGTGCGCGCCACCTCGCCAAAGGTGCCGATATGCGGCAACCCCGACGGACCATAGCCCGTCTCGAACAGCACAAACCCCTTTTCCGGGTCCTTCTTCTCATACCGTTTCATCAGCGCGCGCGCTTCTTCAAAGGGCCAAGCCTTGGATTTCATCGCCGCGTCGCGCAGAGAAGTCATGGTATCACCTGTGTTGGACAAACCCCTAAAGGGCAGCCCTTCCCTATTGCGCAACAGGTTTGCGGTCAATCCGCCTTCCCCCCTTTGCAGGCACCGCCAACGCCCCCGCCGCCCAATAGCCGTCCGCCCCGTCCCAACTGGGCCGCAAGGCCGCCAGGATCGCCGCCACCCCGCCCCGGCCCCGCCCCGGCCCCGCCCCGGCCCTGCCCCGCCCCTGCCCCGGCCCCTGCCCGGCCAGCTTGATCATCACCGGCAGCCCACCCCACATCGCAGACCAACGCACCGCCTCGCGGTGCAAACCGCCCGCCCGATCAGGTCACACCGCCACACCTGCGCCCAGTCCGCGCCCATTCCGCGCCCAGTCCGCGCGCGGTCGTGCAATCCCCCGGCCATGTCCCCAACCCCCGCAATCACCCGCCCATCCCACCATCGCCTATTGCCGCGCCCCCCCCCCGGACAATATCCTGCCCCCAAAGGAGACCCCAATGTCCGATATCCCCGCCTCCCTGTCCCCTCAGGACGCCCTCGTCGCCGTGATGATCGCCGTCTCGGCGTCAGACGAGATGATGCGCACCCCCGAACTCATCGCCATCCAGCGGATGGTCAACCACATGCCGGTCTTTGCCAGCTATGACCTGGACCGCATCCGCATGATCGCCCAAACCGTGTTCGACCTGTTCGAAGAGGAGGACGGCCTTGCCGCCCTGTTCGGCCTGATCCGCGATGCCCTGCCCGAACGCCTGCACGAAACCGCCTATGC
>JANNAF010000486.1:0-2474 GCA_031384005.1 Rhodobacterales bacterium
GGCTGGTACACAGGCCGCTCCTCGATCAACACCCTCCGCCTCACCGCGGAAACGGGCGCGTTCCAGTGGCTGTCCGACACCTACGACGACGACCTGCCCTATTGGCTGGAAGCAGGCACCCGCGACCAGTTGATCATCCCCTACACGCTGGAAGCCAACGATATGCGCTTCGCCACCGCCCCCGGCTACACCGACGGCGCGCAGTTCTTCGGGTACCTGAAAGACAGCTTCGACACCCTCTATGCCGAGGGCGAGGCAGGCCAACCAAAAATGTTCTCCATCGGCCTGCACTGCCGCCTGATCGGCCGCCCCGGCAAAATCGCGGGGCTAAAGCGCTTCCTCGACTACGCCCAATCCCACGCCAATGTCTGGTTCCCCCGCCGCATCGACATCGCCCAACACTGGGCCAAAACCCACCCCAACAAACGGTTTGAGCGCCCCTCCCAAATGCCGCTCCCCCGCTTTACCGCCCTCTACGGCAGCATATTCGAGCATTCCCCCTGGATCGCCACCCGCGCCCACGCCCTGGAACTCGGCCCCGCCCACGATAGCGCCGCTGGCCTCCACAACGCCCTAACCCGCATCTTCCGCACCGCCACCAAGCCCGAGCGCCTAAGCGTCCTGCAAGCCCACCCCGACCTCGCCGGAAAACTAGCCGCCGCGAAATCTCTCACCCCCGACAGCACATCAGAACAAGCCTCCGCCGCCCTGGACACCCTGACCGACCATGAGCGCGAAACCTTCCAAACCCTCAACACCACCTACACCACCAAACACGGCTTCCCCTTCATCATCGCCGTGCGGGACAACACCAAGGCGAGCATCCTTGCGGCGTTTCAAACCCGGATTGCGAATGACACGGGAACGGAATTTGCGACCGCCTGCCAGCAAGTGGAGCGTATCGCAGAATTGCGGTTGAAGTACATATTGCCGTGACGCAACCTCCCGCAGGGTCGGTGAAACCCACGCGGATGCCCCGATTTGATCGAAACCAACTCCCTACAAGATGGAAACGGCCAGATAAGCGACAGTGTACAAACATGGAGTACTTACATTGACTGGAAGTGATGTTTGGATGAGTCCGTTCTTTCGAGACACGCGATATGTGCGCGGCGGCAAGGTAGATTGGGAAGCACCCGGATGGAGTGAAATAAAAGAGAAGCGTTTGCCACCGCAAGAGACGCTTCCGCTTACAATGTACGCAAACGAAAAAGGAGAGACTTATAAAAACTTGCAGCCAGCATTCTCAGCGGGCGGGGGGTTAAATGTTTGCGCGCCCTTGGCTGATGTTTTCAGGCGCTTCGATCTGGGCATCGGCGGTGTAGTACCAATCCAGATATTCAAATTTGATCGCGCGACATTAGTTGATGCCGATTACTTCCTTGTTACAGGTATCGATCAGAAAGAGGCTTTCCTTCCTGACGAAAGTCAAAACCTTTTCGTCGGTTATCGCACAACAACTCCACCGACACGTTGGAGTATGCCACTTGAACCGAAGGATGGCGATATCGCCGTCAGTGCGCGCGCTTGCGCCGGTTCCGACATGTGGTTTGATCCAAAAATTCTATCCGCGCTTTTCATGAGCGACCGTCTTGCAGCAGCCCTTAGAGAAGCTGGGTTTGCGCGACTATTCAACTTTGTGAAATGCCGGATTATTCCTCTCCATTAGTCTAGCTTGCCGCAGGGCTGGCAAAGCTTACGGCCATATACCAAGTCTCAAAAACCACACTGCCAAACCGCGCCTCCACCACCCCTACCCCAATAGGACACCGCCCACCATGACCCAATACCACGCCCCCCAAGGTGGCCTCCCCCCGCAGACCACCCTCCACACCGGCCGGGCCGTCTTCACCAATTCCTACGCCGTCATCCCCAAGGGCTGCTTTTCCGACATCGTCACCAGCCTGATCCCCGCTTGGGAAAACACCAAACTCTGGCTCATCGCCCGGCCCCTCTCCGGCTTTTCCGAAACCTTCAGCCATTATGTAATGCAAGTAGAACCCGGCGGCGGATCAGACGCGCCAGACCCGGAACCGGGCGCGCAAAGCATCCTGTTCTTCACCCACGGCGAGGCCACGCTGACCATCAACGGCGAAGGCTTCGACCTCGGCCCCGGCAGCTACGCCTACATCCCCGCCGGATCAAAATGGACCCTCCTCGCCGAAGGCCGCGAACCCGCCCGCTTCCACTGGATAAGAAAACTCTACGAACCCAGCCCCGGCATCCCAGCCCCCAAACCTTTCGTCACCCGCGACCAGGACATGACCCCCACCCCCATGCCCGACACAAACGGCGCATGGGCCACCACCCGCTTCGCCGACCCCGCCGATCTGGCCCATGATTGCCACGTCAACATCGTCACCTTCCAACCCGGCGGCCTGATCCCGTTCGAGGAAACCCACGTCATGGAACACGGCATCTACGTGCTGCAAGGCCGCGCCGTCTACAAACTCAACCAAGACTGGATCGAGGTT
>JANNAF010000491.1:0-19741 GCA_031384005.1 Rhodobacterales bacterium
AGTGAAGCTTGTCTTCGAAGCTTTGGCTTGGGAACATTTCCTGCATTGGCAAGAGACTGACCGGGCCACGCTGCGCAAGATCAATCGACTGATCAAGGAATGCCTGCGCCACCCTTACGACGGGACGGGCAAACCAGAGGCCCTTCGCGGTGATCTTTCGGGGGCATGGTCGCGCCGGATAGACCGCGAGCACCGTTTGGTCTATCGCGTGAAAGACGATGCTGTCGAAGTGATCTCCTGCCGCTATCACTACCAATCCTGAGGCCCGCCCATATCCCTGCTCTCCCGACTTTTCGGCTCCAAACCCGCCCCCAAGGCGGCGGAACCCGTCCTGCACAGGGATTTCCGCATCTTCCCAGACCCCGTCCGCGAAGGCTCGGTGTTTCGCATCGCGGCGCGGGTCGAAAAGGACATCGCGGGCGAGGTCAAGGTGCATCAGTTGATCCGCACCGACAACCGCAATGGACAAAGTCCGCCTTGCCGCCTGTGCCGACTGCGAACCGACCGCCAAACAGGCCGCCGCCGTGGCGATGCATCTGGCAAGTCACCTCTCCGACTTGACCCGACTTGACCCGACCCGACCCGACCCGTCTGGGTTGGTGGGATCAGTCCTGATCGCTGGCGTTGGGCACGTTTGACGACGAGTTCGACCCGCTGTTCGAGTTCGCATTGCTGTCCGAATTGGAACCGCAGGCATCATCATCGCCCGGCAGGCAACGTCTGGCGTTGGGCCGGATGATCTGACCATCAGCCGCGACCAGATTGCGGTTCAGGCGGTGTTTTCCGGCTTTGGCGGCGATGGCCGGACCGGCTGGGGCAAAGACGCCCGGGGTGGTCGCGGTCAAACTTGTGGAGGTCAGCATGGTCTTGATGGGTTTCATGATGATGTGTTGTGATGGGTAAGGGCAGGCGTCTTGTCTGCACCTTGGCAACACCTCTGGCAGGTGCGTATTGCGGTGGGTTTTGGTCTGACCGGGGGGATCACGGGGTCAGCAGCCGGGGGCGCAATACACCCGGTACAGCGTTTCCAACAGGGCGCGCACCTCGGCGCTGGCCAGACTGTAATAGATGGTCTGCCCATCGCGCCGTGTCGCCACCAGATCCAGCGCCCGCATCTTGCCCAAATGCTGCGACAGCGCAGCCGGGCTTAGCTGCACGATTTCGGCCAGATCGCCCACCGATTTTTCACCGCCCAGCAGCGTGCACAACACAACCAGCCGTTTGGGGTTGGCCATCGCGGCCAGCGTTTGGGCCACCTGTTCGGCCTGCGCCTCCAGCGGGTGCATGGGCCTGTCGGGAGGATCGATTTTCATGCTTGACATATTAGTACTTTCGAAACTACTAAGCAATATGTAAGTTTGCCCAAGGGTCGGTTGCCGCACATGTCACATATCCCCGCCATTCGCATGGCACCCGGCCAGGTGCCGGCCGCGCACTTGCGGCGCAGGGTCGTGTTGTCCAGGTATTGTGGCACAGCATCGCAACCTCCCTCAGCCCGTGACTTGGGCGAAACCTCTAACCGGTGCCGCCGCCGCGAGACGACAAAAGGCGCAGCACAGGCCCCTGACTGCGACGCTGACCCTGACGAAGTGCCGTAGTTTTTTCAAGAGGTTGCACCGGTCAAACCGCCAGCAACCCGAACCTCGGCGCAAAACACTCACCTGAACTGATGGAAACGGTACAGAATGATCACTGAATTTACCCCTGTCGCGTCGCTGATCGGCGGCGTTCTGATTGGTCTGGGGGCTGTCATCCTGATGGCTTTCAACGGCCGAATTGCGGGCATGACTGCCATGCTGGGCGGGGTGCTGGAACCGCGCAACCCCGATTCGGGATGGCGTCTGGCCTTTCTGGCCGGGGCGATTGCCGCCCCGTTTGTGGCGACGTTGTTTGGCGCCAGGTTCAGCTTTGCCTCACCCACTAATGGGGCGCTGCTGGCGCTGGGCGGGGTGATCGTCGGGGTTGGCGTGACCTATGGGTCGGGTTGCACCTCGGGGCATGGCGTCTGCGGACTGGCCCGCCTGTCGCCGCGTTCGGTGGTGGCCACGGCCACCTTTATGGTCACAACATTCCTCACGGTGACGGTGATCCGCCATGGTCTGGCAGGGTGATGCGATGAAACGTGAAATCTCTGCTTTTGCATCCGGTCTGGTCTTTGGCGCGGGTATTGCCCTGTCTGGCATGGGGGATCCGTCCAAGGTGCTGAACTTCTTTGACATCTTTGGCACGTGGGACCCCAGCCTGGCGCTGGTGATGGGCGGCGCGCTGGTCGCGGCGGCCATAGGTTACCGGGTCATCTTTGGCCGCTGGACCCGGCCGCTGTTCGACACCCGTTTCAATCTGCCCACCACCACGACGATCGACGCCAAATTGGTCGGCGGATCGGCGCTGTTTGGTGTAGGCTGGGGCATCTCGGGGTTTTGCCCCGGGGGGGCCATTCCGGCACTGGGCTTTGCACCCTGGCCCACGGCCCTGTTCTTGATCGCAATGGTGGGGGGCATCGTGCTGGCCCGCTGGCTGCCAGCCTTGCCCCGCCGCCAAACCGCCTGACCTGATAACGAGGATTGATCATGACGCCCATCCCCCACCCCACCCAAATGTCCGTCACCCCCGAGGTCACCGCCTTTTTTGATGCCTCAACCAATACTGTCACCTATGTCGTGCGCGATCCGGACAGCACGTCCTGTGCGGTGATTGATGCCGTCATGGACATCGACTATGCCGCAGGGCGCATCACCTATGCCTCGGCCGATGCCGTGATTACCTATATCCAGACCCACGCACTGACGCTGGAATGGCTGATCGAAACCCATGTCCACGCCGACCACCTGTCGGGTGCCCCCTATATTCAGGGCAAACTGGGTGGCAAGATCGGCATTGGCGAACACATCACCATCGTTCAGGACACATTTGGCAAGGTATTCAACGAAGGAACCGAGTTTCAGCGTGACGGATCGCAATTCGACCGCCTGTTCAAGGATGGCGATACCTACCAGATAGGCACATTGCAGGCCTTTGCCCTGCACACCCCCGGCCATACCCCGGCCTGCATGACCCATGTCATCGGCAATGCCGCCTTTGTCGGGGACACGCTGTTCATGCCCGACGGCGGATCGGCCCGCGCCGATTTCCCCGGTGGTGATGCGCGCACCCTTTATCGTTCCATCAAACGCGTCCTGTCGATGCCGGACGCCATGCGCCTGTTCATGTGCCACGACTACGGGCCCAATGGCCGCGAAATTCGCTGGGAAACCTCGGTGGCGGAACAAAACGCCCATAACATCCACGTCCGCGACGGCATCACCGAGGATCAGTTCGTCCACCTGCGCGAGGCGCGCGACGCCACCCTTGCCATGCCCCGCCTGATCATCCCGGCGCTTCAGGTCAACATGCGCGGCGGCGATCTGCCCGAACCCGATGCCAGCGGCAAACGCTTTCTCAAAGTGCCGATCAACGGCCTTTGACCGGACAGGCCCGCCAGATGCAGCCCAAATCCCGGACCCCCATCCTGACTGCCGCAGCCCCTACCGCGCGGCGGGATGGGGCCAGGCTGGCGACAGCCCATGAACCCGTCGTCACCCAAACCGCCCGCCCCGTCTGACCTGAACAAAGGCCCCTGTCCCGTGACCCCCCTTAAATCCCTGTTTCCCATTCTGGGTTGGGCCCCCGCCTATACCAGAACCGATGCGCAAAGCGACCTGATCGCGGCGGTGATCGTGACCATCATGCTGGTGCCGCAAAGTCTGGCCTATGCCATGCTGGCGGGCCTGCCGCCGCAGATCGGGCTTTATGCCTCGATCTTGCCGCTGATCGCTTATGCCATCTTTGGCACCAGCCGCGCCCTTGCGGTGGGTCCGGTCGCGGTGGTGTCGCTGATGACGGCGGCGGCGGTGGGGCAGGTGGCGGTGGTGGGCACGCCCGAATATCTGACGGCAGCCATCACGCTGGCCTTTCTGTCGGGACTGATTCTGGTCGCCATGTCGGTGCTGCGGTTGGGGTTCTTGGCCAATTTCCTGTCCCATCCGGTGATTTCGGGCTTTATCACCGCCTCTGGCCTGCTGATTGCCGCCAGCCAGTTGAAACATGTGCTGGGCATCAAGGTGGATGGCGATACCCTGCCGCGCCTGATCGTCGGGGTTTATGACGGCATCGCCGGGGTGAACCCCTATACCGTCGTCATCGGTGTCAGCACGACCGCATTTTTGTTCTGGACGCGCAAGCAGTTGAAACCCCTGTTGCTGGCGCGCGGATTGCGGCCTCGGCTGGCCGATCTGATTGCCAAGGCGGGTCCGGTCGCGGCCATTGTCGCGTCAATTGCGGCGGTGGTCGGCTTTGGGTTGGCGGACAAGGGGGTGCGCATTGTGGGCGATATTCCGGCGGGCCTGCCACCCTTTGCCCTGCCGTCGTTTGATCTGGGCCTGTGGCAGCAACTGCTGGTGCCCGCCGTCCTGATCAGCCTTGTGGGCTTTGTCGAAAGCGTGTCAGTGGCCCAGACGCTGGCCGCCAAACGCCGTCAGCGCATCGTGCCCAATCAGGAACTGACGGCGCTGGGGGTGTCCAACATCGCCTCGGCCTTGTCGGGGGGCTATCCGGTCACGGGCGGCTTTGCCCGGTCGGTGGTGAACTTTGATGCCGGGGCGCAAACGCCGCTGGCAGGGGCGTTTACCGCTGTGGGCATCGCGGTTGCCACCGTGTTCCTTACGCCGCTGTTTAGGTTTTTGCCGCAGTCCGTGCTGGCGGCCACCATCATCGTGGCGGTCTTGTCCTTGGTCGATATCGCCACCATCAAACGGACATGGGCCTATTCCAAGGCCGATTTCGCCGCCATGGCCGTGACGATCGCCGCCGTTCTGCTGGTCGGGGTCGAGGCCGGGATCACCGCTGGTGTCACCCTGTCGCTGGTGCTGTTCTTGTGGCGCACATCCCGGCCCCATATGGCGATTGTAGGGCAAGTGCCCGGCACCGAACACTTTCGCAACATCGACCGCCATGACGTGATCACCGACCCTGCCATCTTGTCGATCCGCGTCGATGAAAGCCTGTATTTCGCCAATGCCCGCGCGCTGGAGGATGCGATTTACAGCCATATCGCGGGTCAGCCCGCGCTGCGCCACGTCGTCCTGATGTGCCCTGCCGTGAACGCCATCGACGCCAGCGCCCTTGAAAGCCTTGAGGCGATTGCCCACCGCCTGCAATCGGCGGGCATCGGTTTCCATTTGTCCGAGGTCAAAGGCCCGGTGATGGATGCGCTGCAACGGTCAGACTTTCTGACGCATTTCAAGGGCCGGGTCTTTCTGTCGCAATTTGCCGCGATAAAATCGCTCAGCGCCGCTGTGGTCCCGGCCTAGCGGGCCCGCCATCCCGGCTGTCTTGGTGAACCTTTGGTTAACCTGCCATTGACACACAAGGCAAACCCGCCGCGCCCGCACCTTAATAGGACCGAGATGCCTGGTTAACCTGGGGACAACAATCCTTGCAGGAGGCGACTTTGCCGCAAAACGACTTCAGATTTGATCCGTCCCTGAAACGCCCCCAGAAGGGCGCGGCCTCGCTTGGCCCGATCTTTCCCGAACTGCACCCGCCGATAGACGAGGGTCGGTCCTATCCAAAGTGGCTTGATGATACTGCACCATCTGCCCTGCACCGGTTTGCCTTGGGCGTGGTGGCGCTGATGACCCGGCGCAAGGCTGCCGCAGCCCCGCTTGCCGCCGTAAACGACCGCAACAAGACAAAACGCGGATCAGGGTCGTGGTGACGGCTGCGGCCTGATCCGACGCTGTGGCCTTGCCTTGCCTTGGCAATCCTTGCTGGCTGGTTAACGCAAGATCGCAAGGCGTTGATAGAGAACGTTTTTCGTTTTTGTCCAGATCTGGACAGGCGGATGCAAGGCGTCCCAAAGGCTCAGCCCTCTGACGGTCCCCACCCGCCACCCCCCGGGGTTTCCATGACGAAAATCGCCCCGGCGCCCAGATCAATCTCGGCATTGCCCGGCAAATCACGCCGGGTGCCGTCAGGCAGTTCCGCCCAATTGCGCCCCACCGCCCCCGCCTGACCCCCCGCCCCGCCAAACGGCGGGATGATGCGGTGCGATGACAGGGTGGTCACCTTGACCGGCGTCAGAAACTGCATGCGCCGCACCGCGCCATTGCCGCCCCGCCAGGTTCCCACCCCGCCAGACCCCGCCCGCACCCCAAACTGCAACAGCCGCACCGGAAAGCGTTTTTCCAAGATCTCGGGGTCGGTCATGCGGGTGTTTGTCATGTGGCTTTGCACCGCATCACACCCGGCAAACCCCGGCCCGGCCCCGGTGCCCCCGGCGATGGTTTCATAATTCTGGAACCGGTCATTGCCCCAGACAAAGTTGTTCATTGTGCCCTGCGATCCCGCAATCACCCCCAGCGCCCCATATAGCGCGTTGCACGCCGCCTGACTGACCTCGGTATTGCCCGCAATCACCGCCGCCTCTGGCCCGGGGTTCAGCATGGATCCCGCAGGCACGATGATGTTCAGCGGCTTCAGACACCCCTCGTTCAGCGGGATATCCTTGCCGACCAATGTGCGAAAGACATACAGAACCACCGCCCGGCACACCGCCAGCGGGGCGTTGTAATTGCCGCGGTGCTGCGTGCTGGTGCCGGTGAAATCAACGGTTGCGCTGCGGGCGGCGTGATCCACGCTGACCTTGACCCGGATCACTTGCCCCTCGTCCATCGGATAACTCATCTCGCCGGCGTGCAACCGGTCGATCACACGGCGCACGCTTTCCTCGGCGTTGTCTTGCACATGGGCCATATAGGCGGACACGACGGGCGCACCGTAGGCGGTGCAAATGCGCCGCAACTCGCGCCGGCCCGTCTCGTTTGCGGCAACCTGTGCCTTCAGGTCGGCCATGTTCTGGTCGGGGTTGCGGCACGGATAACGCCCCGAGGCCAGCACTGCCCGCGCCTCGGCCTCCAACAGACGACCCTTGCTGACCAGTTGGACATTGTCGATGACAACGCCCTCCTCGGCAAGGGTCGTGCTGTCGGGTGGGGCTGATCCGGGGGTGCGGCCACCAATATCGGCGTGATGGCCGCGCGACCCCAGCCAGAACGCCGCCCGCCCGCCCACAAAAACCGGGGTCACCACGGTTACATCGGGCAGATGGGTGCCGCCGCGCGCCGGGGCGTTCAGCATGAAGGCGTCGCCGTCCTGCGCATCGGGGTTCAGGTCCATCACCGTCTTGATGGCGGCGGACATCGATCCCAGATGTACCGGCACATGCGGCGCATTGGCCACCAGATCACCCGCCGCATCAAAGATCGCGCAAGAGAAATCGTAGCGTTCCTTGATGTTGACCGACCACGCGGTCAGCGCCAGCGTGGCCCCCATCTGATCGGCGACCGACATGAACAGGTTCGACATCACCTCCAGCATCACAGGGTCGGCGCGGGTGCCAGCGGCGGGCGCATGGGTGGCGGCATCGCTGCGCGTCAGGATCAGGTTGGCCTGCGCATCGATCAGGGCGGTCCAACCGGGTTCCACCACATTGGTCCCGGTCGCCTCGGTGATAATTGCGGGGCCGGCGCAGGTCCAACCGGCAGGCAGGGTGGCGCGGTGCCACAGCGGCACATCGCCCAGACCCGCAATGGCGACATGGCCTGCGACAACAGGCCGACCTGTGGGCGGGGCCATGTCGGGCAGGGTGCCGGGGGTGCCGATCGCCTCGCAAGTCAGCATGTCAAACCACAGCGCCCGCTCGGGCGAGATAAAGCCGAACCGCGCCAGATGTGCCGCCTCGAACGCCTGCTGCATCGCGGCGGCGGTGCCAAAGGGCACGGGCAGGGGTTGGTGTGACCCGTCATAACGCAGATGCGCTTGCGCCTCGCCCCTCACCTGCGCCACGCCCCGCATTTGGGTAACGCCTTGCGCCACCACCTCGTCGCGCGCCTCGGTTTCTATCACCGTCAACGCGGCGTGGGCGGCTGCGGTTTCCGACAAGGGCGCGTCAAACTGCACCTCACGCAGGGCCCTGATTTCGGCCAACCCCATGCCAAAGGCCGACAGAACCCCGGCAAAGGGATGGATGAAAATGCGCCGCATCCCAAGGGCATCAGCCACCAGACAGGCATGCTGCCCACCCGCCCCGCCAAAGCATTGCAAGGTATAGCCCGTCACGTCATGGCCGCGCTGGATGCTGATTTTCTTGATGGCATTGGCCATGTTGTCGACAGCAATCCGCAGGAACCCGCGCGCCATATCCTCGGGGCTGCGCGGCGGTGCGCCGGTGGCCTGTGCCACCTCGGCCGCCAGATCGGCAAAACGGGCGCGCACGACAGCCCCGTCCAGCGGCTGATCGCCACCCGGACCAAACACGGCAGGAAAGTGATCGGGGTTCAGCGTGCCCAGCATCACGTTGCAATCGGTCACCGTCAGCGGCCCGCCGCGGCGGTAACAGGCTGGCCCCGGATCCGCCCCCGCACTTTCCGGCCCGACCTGAAACCGCCCATCGCGAAACTGGCAGATCGAACCGCCGCCCGCCGCCACGGTGTGAATGTCCATCATCGGTGCGCGCATCCGCACACCTGCCACCTCGGTCTCGAAACTGCGCTCGTAAACCCCGGCATAATGGCTGACATCGGTCGAGGTGCCACCCATGTCAAACCCGATCAACCGCGTATACCCGGCCGCCTCGGCGGTCTTGACCATGCCGACCATGCCGCCTGCCGGACCCGACAGAATGGCGTCCTTGCCCTGAAACCGCCGCGCATCGGTCAGACCGCCGTTGGATTGCATGAACAACAGCCGCCCACAGTCCAGCGCGCCTGCGACCTGATCGACATAGCGGCGCAGGATCGGCGACAGATAGGCGTCAACCACAGTCGTATCACCCCGGCTGACCAGTTTGGCCAACCGCGACACCTGATGGCTAAGCGATATCTGGCTAAAGCCTATTTCCGCCGCCAACGCCCCCACCCGCACCTCATGCGCCGGATCAAGATAGCCGTGCAGCAACGCTACCGCCACAGCCCGCAACCCCGCATCATGCGCCGATTGCAGGGCGGCGCGGGTGGCAACCTCGTCCAGCGCCGTGATCACGGCCCCCCCGGCGTCCAGCCGTTCCGGCACCTCGGCCACACGGGAATACAACAGGTCCGGCCGCCGGATATGCAGCTCAAACAGACGCGGGCGGGTCTGATACCCGATCTGCAAAAGATCGGCGAACCCGGACGTGATCATCAGCAACACCGCCTCGCCCTTGCGTTCCAACAGGGCATTGGTGGCGACGGTGGTACCCATTTTGACGGCACCGATCGGGCGCGTGTCATCGCCCCTGATATCCGCAATACCCTGCACAGCCGCGTCACGGTATCGTTCGGGGTTTTGCGACAACAGTTTGTGGGTGATCAACTGCCCATCCGGCGACTGCGCCACAACATCGGTGAATGTGCCACCCCGGTCAATCCAGAACTCCCACGCGCCATCGGTCATGCCTGCCCCCTGCTTTTGCCGATTGGTGGCCCGGCTGTCACGGGATTGCAATGGTCCTTGACCCCTGCGCGGCTTGGGGGTTTCATTGCGCTATGACCCAGCATTTCACCCCCGAAGAATACGCCACCCGTCAGGCCAGCGCCCGTGCCGCGCTGCAGACAGCGGGCCTGGATGCGATCTTGCTGTTTGCGCCCGAAAGCCAGTACTGGATCAGCGGCTATGACACCTTTGGCTTTGCCATGTTTCAATGCATGGTGCTGACGGCCCGGGGCGATCTGCATCTGTTGACCCGCACCCCCGACCTGCGGCAGGCGCGTTACACCTCGACCCTGACGGATGATCAGATCCACATCTGGGCCGAGGTGCAAGGCGCCAACCCCGGCGCAGACCTTGCCCGACTGGTGGCCGCCCTTGGGGTGACGGGCACCATCGGATATGAGGGGGATACCGTCGGTCTGACCGAACGCAATGGCCGCATGGTCCACGCCGCCATGCCCGGCCTGATCGACGCCTCCGACCTGATCCGCGCCCTGCGCCGCGTCAAATCCCCGGCCGAAATTGACATGCACCGCCGCGCCGCCGAACTGTCCGACGATGCGCTGGACCATGCCCTGTCGCTGGCCCGCCCCGGCGCGTTCGAGGGCGATATCCTTGCGGCCATGCAAGGCGCGGTGTTCAAGGGGGGCGGTGATTACGCCGGGAACGAGTTTGTCATCGGCTCCGGCCCCGGCGCCTTGCTGTGCCGCTATTTCTCGGGGCGGCGGCATCTGGACCTGGTCGACCAGTTGACGCTGGAATGGTCCGGCGCCTATGCCCGCTATCACGCGGCCATGATGCGCACCATTCTGGTCGGGCAGGCCTTTGACCACCACCTGCGCATGCACGCCGCCGCCGTCGAGGCGCTGGAGGCTTGCGAAGCCGCCATCCGCCCCGGTCGCCCGATGGGCGATGTTTTTGAGGCCCATGCCCGGGTCTTTGATGCGCATGGCCTGTCCCACGCCCGCCTGCGCGCCTGCGGTTATGGGATGGGGGCGGTTTTCAATCCGATCTGGGTCGATTTCCCGATGTTTTATGAAGGCAATCCCCTGATCATGCAGACCGGGCAGGTGTTTTTCCTGCATATGATCCTGATGGACAGCGACACGGGCGCGGCCATGACCTTGGGCCATTCGGTGTTGGTCGGCGCGGACGGTATCGAACGTTTGTCGCGCCACGGGTTGGACCTTTTGCTGAACGACTGACCGGGCCAAGTTTGCACTGGCGCGACAGCATCAGCGATGCTTAGAATGGGGCATTGATTTTTCGGCGTCTTGCAGGGGCAATTTGGTGGCGCGATGGACAGGGTTTACCTTGTAAACAGGGGACATGCATTGGCGGGCCAAGACGGCTTCGTCGATGCGGACGCGGCCTATGTCATGTTGACCCATGCAGCGCAAAGCTATGACAATCGGCAATATTTCCGCGACCTGTGGCTGGATGCCCTGAACGGCAGCGGTGTACAGCCGCAACCTGACAAACGTATCCTGCGTGATCTGGCGGAACGGTTGGCGACGGGCGCGCTGCGGGTGGCGCGCAAGAACCGCCCGGACCCCGGCCCGCCGCGCCGTGGTGGCGGCGGTGGGGCGCCACCCCCACCCGTGGCCGATGTGCCCAAACCCACCCCACCCGGCCTGCCACCCCTGAAATTGCGCGCCCCAACCCTGCCACCGCAGGTTGCCAAGACACTGGCCCCGGCGATGGATGTGGCCAAACAGGCCGAATGTCTGCTGAACGCCGCCAAGGATGGCCTGCCCTTTGTCGAACAAAGTGTGCGGCTATGACAGGTCCCCTGTCCCCCTCGCCCTTTGCGGCCTTTCGCTATGCCGTGGTCGATCTGGCCAGTGCACCCGCCCTGCGCCCGGTTGTGCCGCGGCTGCTGACCTCGGTTGCCGAACCGCTGTTGGCGCGCAGCATGGCGTTGCAACTGCTGGAGGTTGGGCCATGGCTGATCCTGTTGTCCGACGCGCCCGAGGTTGCCCGCACGATTGCCACCTATGGGCCAGAGGTGCCTTGGGGTTTCTATCTCCATGCCGATGTCGATATCGCCTCGCTGCGCGTGGCACTGCGCAAGTTCAATCTGGCAAAACTGCCGGATGTGCCGGGTGAGGTGTTGTTTCGCTATTGGGACCCGCGGGTTTTGCGGATTTTTCTGGCCCATGCGGGCGCCGTGCAGCGCAGCCGTTTCATGGAATGGGTCACGGCAATCGAATGGCCGGATGGCAGCGTTTTACACGCAGCCGAGGTGTCGGAACTGGGATGAAATAGGGTAGGGGGGGCAGATCATGGGATCGTCAAGCGTTCAAAGCTGCGCCTTTCCGCAGGTGCCCGACCTGTGCAAGGCGATGGCCAACCAGATCCAGAACACCGTAACAGGGGCCGCAGACGCGCTGCAAACAGCCGTGCATCAGGGTCAGGATGCGGTGCAAGGGGCCATGTCACAGGCCGACAAGGCGGTGCAACAGGCCCAGCACGCCGTTCAAGCGGCGGCCAAACAGGCCGAAAAGGCGCTGCAAGAGGCGTTGAAACAGGCGGAAAAGGCCGTGGATGATGCCCAAAAACAGGCCGAAACCTTGGTAAACCAGGCCAAACAGGCCGCGCAAAAGACGGTGGCAGATGCAAAAAAGCTGGCGGACGACGCCAAAAAGGCTGCTGAAAAGCTGGCCGCAGATGCCAAAAAACAGGGCGAACAGGCGATTGCCGATGCCAAAAAACAGGCAGACGATCTGAAAAAAAAGGCCGAACAGGCCGTGGCAGAGGCGCGCAAACAGGCCGAAAAAACCGTGGCAGAGGCCAGAAAGCAGGCTGAGCAGGCGATTTCGGATGCCAAAAAGGCCGTGGTTGATGCCAAAAAGGCGGCAGAGGATGCCGTCAAAAAGGCCAGGGCACAGGCGCAATCCCTCATGGACAAGGTCGGCCAAACGGACGGACCGGCCGCGCAAGAGGCCGCTGATAAGGTGATCAAGGACGCGCAGGCCGCAGCGGAAAAGGCCGTGAAGGAAGCTGAAGACGCCGTCGAAGATGCCCGGGAACAGGCGGGAAAGGCCGTGGCAGAGGTTGAAAAGCAGACCGAAAAGGCGGTCAAGGACGCCGAAAAGGCGGTCGAGGATGCACAAAAGCAGGCCGAAAAGCTCGTGGCAAACGCCCAAGAACAGGCCGATCAGGCCCTGAAAGATGCGCAAAAACAGGCCGAACTGCTGCAAAAACAGGCGGAAAAGGCCGTGGCCGATGCGCAAAAACGGGCTGAAAAGCTGGTGGATGATGCCATGAAGGCGGCGGACAAGGCTGTTGCACAGGCCAAAAAGGCGGTCGAAGCCTTGGCAAAACAGGGCCAAAAGGCGATGAACTCTGCCCTGTCCGCGGCTGGCACGCTCAAGGACAAGCTGATTGGTCAGGTTTTTGGCCCCAACAGTCCCGCCACTACAGCGTGGTTGGCCGCGTCGGATGCGATCAATGACACCCAGAAAGCCTTGCAAAATCTGATGGATGGCCACGACATGGGTGGCTGCGGCGCCAGCAGCCCGGTTTCCGATGCTGCAAAGGCCGTGATGAACCAGCCCAACCCCTTGCCCGCAGCGTGGAAGGGGGCAGAAAAGGCAGTTCAGTCCGTGGCGGGATCTGCGCTGCATGATGCGGAAAGGCTGGCGCAACAAACTGGCAAGGCGGGGGCTGATCTGGTCAAACATGTGATGGACGCCGTCCCCAGACCTTCGACGCTCTCAAAACTGGTGCCGGTGCCATGAGGCGTTCGGGTCGCGACTGGACGGCGGCGATTGCGCAATGCGCCCTGAACCGGGCGCAACCCGTGCTGGCGCATCTGATGCCGCAGCCCTTTGCGCGCGTCGATCTGGCCCGTGCCCTCGCTCAAACTGGCGTCATGCCCGACCGCGAAACCGCCTTTGCCACGGATCTTTGGCCCAAAATGGCCGATGTGCTTGGCCCCGACGCCGTCTTGTGCCTGTCCGCATTGCGTGACCTGCCGCTGAACGACGCCGATAGCCCGGCCGCAGCGTTTTGGCGCGTCCGGTTTCGCGATCTGCCAGATCTTGCCATCCCCGGTTGGACCGCGTTTGCCCAAGTCTTTCGCGGGCGCCCCGAAACGGCGCCGGTGCCGGACTGGCTGGCCCCGGTTGCCGCCGATCTGCAACGGCACCGTGAGGTGACCTTGATGATTGCCGGCCAAAGTGCCCTGCCGCTGACGGCGCAGGACCGCAGCCTGTATGTCCGGTTTGGCTGGAATGATGCGGGCGATGTGCCGGGTCTGACCGGGCTTTCATATGCAGCCGCCCTGTTGCGGGCCCGGTCGGCGTGGCAGACCGTGTCCCACCACTTTGACGCCGTCGAAATTGAGGCTGCCGCCGCCGATCAGATCTCGCGGGAACGCAGCGCCGGTATGGCCACGCTGGACGCAGATGCGCGGCGCCATGGGGTGTCGCGGGACGACCTCGCTGCGGCGCTTTACCCCGTGCGAACGGTTCCGCCCCTTGCCGATATCCTGAACGAGGCAGCCCATGCTGACCATTAGTCCTGAATTGGCCACCGCCTTTGAAACCGGCACATTGCAGCGCTGGAAAACGGAAATCACCGCGGATCTGCGGCGCCTGCACCCGGATGCGACCGCCGGTTTTTCGAGGGCCGCTTTGGACGATTGGGTGCGCAGCGCCATGGACAGTCTGCGCCGTCTTGGCGGCACCTCGCGGCAGGACATCGCGTTTTTCGTGGTCACCCTGTTTGCCGTGACCGAGGCGGACAAGGACCCCCGGGCGATGGGGGACCTTGCGGCGATCATGGGGGCCGCCACGCCCTATCCGGCCAAGATGGCCCTGCTGCGTCAGGCGTTCTGATCTATTCGGCGGCGGTCCGCATGACCACCTCGCCGTGAATCTCGGGTTCTGGCGGATCGACCACGGGTGCGGGTTTGCGTTTCAGCTTGGACCGCAGCCACGCCCATTGCGCCACGGCCCGCCGCCGTACCACAGTGGGTGCCGTGATCATGACCGGCACCATGACCAAGGTCAGCAGGGTTGAAAACAGCAACCCCGACACCAGCGCCGCCGACAGATGGGTGAACCACGATCCCGACAACCCGCCGGTGACAATCTCGCGCCGGACAAAATCGAACTCGATGTTCAGCGCCATCGGGATAACGCCGCCCGCCGTCACAATCGCAGTCAGCAAAACCGGGCGGATGCGCTGCGCGACCGTCAGCAACATCGCCTTGACCGGTTCCACCCCATCATCGCGGTTATAGTGGTTGTAGGTGTCGATCAGCACGATGCCATTTTTCACCACGATCCCGGTCAGCGCGACAATCCCCAACCCGGTCATGATGGCGGAAAAGCTCATCCCCGTGACAACCATGCCCAACAACACGCCCGCTATAGACATGATCACGGTCGAAAGGGTGACAAACACCTGATAAAAGCTGTTGTATTCAATAAGCAAAATCAGAAAAATCAGGAACATCGCGGCGGCGAAGGCCTTCATGATAAAGGCGTTGGTCTCGTCGGTCTGCTCGGCCGCGCCGCCAAACACCACCTCGATATCGCCGGGCCAATCCTGTGCATCGACCCATGCCTGCACCTCGGCCACCTTGTCGGCGGCCATCAGACCAGGCTCCAGATTGGCCGCCACATCCATCGCGTACAGGCCATTGCGCCGGGTGATCGCGCCCACCTTTGGCTCGACCGTACGGGTGACAAAATTCGACACCGGGATCAGGCCCGCGGCGGTGATGATGCGCATGCTGTCCAGCGCATCCAGACTGCGCTGATCAACGGGCAGGCGCACGATGATGTCCAACTCGTCCGTCGCATCCTCGGGGCGGTAGGACCCGATGCGCACACCGTCCGTGACCAGCTGGACATAGGGGCCCAGATCGCGGATCGACACGCCGTAACGCGACGCCTCGTTGCGGTCAAAGGCCAGCTTCCATTCGATGCCCGGGGCAGGGCGGCCATCTTCGATATCAATCGCGCCGCCCAACTCGTTTTCGATGAACCCGCGCAGGCGCGCGACCGAGGGGGCAAGGTCGGCCAGAACCGAGCTTTCCACCCTCAGGTTGATGGCCTTGCCCGCCGGGGGGCCACCTTCCTCGGCGGCGATCTGCACCTCCAGCCCGGAAATCCCCTTCACCCGCTCACGGATTTCGGTGAAGATCTGTTCGGCCGGAACGCGCTGCGACCACGGTTGCAACTGCAGTTGCAGGTTGCCGATGGTGTTGGGGGGCGATCCGTTACCGCCGCCAAAGCCCATGATCACATCCTGAATACCGGGCACTTGCAGGACCTGTTCCTGCACCTCCAACAGCATGTCGCGAATTTCAACCGGGGAATAGTTGCCGCGCGTCACGACGCTGACCGTGCCCACCTCGGGTTCGGACGCCGGAAACGCCTCCATCCCGGTGGGATTCTGAATGTAGTAGAAGAACGTGAACCCGACGATGCCGAACCCGGCCAACAGCGTCAGCAGCGGGCGGTTCATCAGCCGTGCCATTACGCGCACATAAACGCCGATTGCCCCGCGCACCTTGTTCACGTCGAACTTGGCGGGGATCATCACAATCTCGGCCTCGGCCTGCGCCTTTTCGTCATGTTCGTGCTTGGCAAGCAGTGCACCGATCACCGGCATGAATATCAGCGCCGAGATCAGCGACGCGAACATGACCACAATCACCACGATGGGCAGATAAGACATGAATTTGCCGATGATGCCCGGCCAGAACAACAGCGGCACAAAGGCCCCCAGTGTCGTGGCGGTGGCGGATACGACGGGCACAAACATCTTGCGCGCCGCCATGATGAATGCCTCTTTGCGCGACACACCCTCGGCCAGTTTGCGTTCGGCATATTCGACGACCACGATGGGGTCATCGACCAGCACCCCCACGGCGATGACCATCCCGAACATGGTCATCATGTTGATGCTCATGCCCATAAAGTTCAGGACCAAGAACGCCATCATGAATGAAATCGGGATCGACATGCCGATCATGATGGCAGGCCGTACACCCAAGGCGGCAATGCACATGATCAAGACCAGCACGACAGCGGTCAAAACCGCCGCCTCCAGCGTGCGGTACAGATTTTTGGTGCTGACCGACTGGTCCAGCAGATAGGAATGGCCAACCCCGGCTGGCCACAGCTTGACCACCTCATCGGTGGCGGCATGGACCTGTTCGGACACCTCGATGATGTTGGTGCCCAGACGTTTGGTCACATCAACAGTGATTGCGGGCGACCCGTTGACATAGGCGTATTCGGTGGCGTCCTTGAAGGTCCGGGTGACGGTGGCGACATCGCCAAAGGTGACAACCGTATCACCCACGGTTTTCAAGGGCAGGTCGAACACATCCTTGGCAGAGTTGATCAGACCCGGCACCTCCAAACTGAAGGCGCCTTTGCCATTGTCCAGCGTGCCACCCGCGACCATCATGTTGTTGCGCGCCAGCGCGTCGAACAACTGGCCTGCGGTCAGGTCATAGGCCTCCAGGTGCAACTGGTCGATCCGCACTTCCAGCACCTCGTCCCGGGTGCCGCGCAACTCGACCTTTTGCACATCGGGCAGATCCTCCAACACATCCTTCAACTCGTTCGCGCGCTGGATCAGGGTGCGCTCGGGCACCTTGCCATATACGGCGACGGACAGGACCGGGCGGTCGGTAAAGCTGATTTCGTTGATCGTCGGCTCGTCGGCATCGGCGGGCAGTTCGCCCACCACGCCGTCCAGCTTGGCGCGGATATCGGACAGCGCCTGATCCTTGTCAGTGTCGACCGAAAACTCAAGGAAAACCGACACATGGCCCTGACTTGCGGTGACCGAGATGTTTTCCAGCCCGTCCACATTGTCCAACCGGTCCTCGACCGGTTTGGCCAGCAATTTCACGGCATCATTGGGCGAAATGCCGCTTTGGCTGACCGAGACATAGAAATACGGGATGTCGATGGACGGAAAGCTTTCCTTGGGCATCGCCTGATACGCGACGCCACCACCGATCAGCAGCATGGCCATCACGGCCAAAACCACACGCGGCATCCGCAAAATGCTTTCGATCAGGTTCAACATCGCGCTTGTCCTACTCTTCCTTGGTGGCCTCGACCACCTGACCTGCCGTCACATATTCCTGCCCCAGCACGATAATATCCGTGGAGAGCGGCAACCCAGACACCCAGACGCCCTCGCGGGTGTCTTGCAGAATGGTGATCTCGTGGAACACCACGCGCCCCGCCTCGACCGACTGAACCCCCAGCTTGCCGTTTGAATCCAGCGTCATGATGGATTGCGGCAACAGATGTGCGGGGATGGTGCCCAGATTGACCACGGCCTCGGCCGTCAACCCGTCCTTGATGCGGCCATCCGGGTTGGCAAACTCGATCTCGACGGCAAAGCTGCGGGTGGCGGGGTCGGAACTGACAGCGATATAGGTGACGCGGCCCTTGGCCGTGCTGCCGTTGATGGTGCGGATATCCGCCGCCAACCCCAGCTTGGCCAGATCTATCCGTGACTGCGGCACAGCGCCCACAAACAGCATCGGGTCCAGTTGCACGATGGATGCGCAGGTCCCGCCCATGTTCAGCATGTCGCCCACTTTGGCCAGCGGGCGCTGAATGGCGCCGGGCACGGTCGCGCGAATTTCGATGTCCGCCAAGGCGACTTGCGCGTTTTCCAGACCAACGGTTGCCGCCTCATGATTGGCCTCGGCGGCGGTCACAGCGGCGGCAAAACCCTCGGCGCTGTTGGCTGACACCAGATCACGGGCCAACAAGGCCTCGTTGGTTTTCAGATCGGACCGCGCTTTGGCCATTGCGGCGTTGGCCTGCGCCAAGGCCGCTTTGGCCTGATTGACGCTGGCCTGGCGCGTGCCAATGTCCAGGGTGCACAATATGTCACCGACCTTGACGATCTGCCCCTCGGTCACTGCGACCGACACCACGGTATCCGATGTCTTGGCCACCGCCGCCACAGACGCCTTGGCCGCGGTGTGCCCACGCAAGGGGGCCAGCATCGGCATCGGCTGCATGGTATAGGTCCGCGTCCGCACCGACCGTGCCGGTCCTGCATCTGCCGCCAGCGCGCCGTTGCGTTCGGCGATCGACTGGGCCGGATCGGCGGCGCCCTCAGGCGCCTCATGTTCGATGGCCAGCCCACTGGCCTTGACCGCCGAGGTCAATGGCCCGCCGTCCTTGCCCTCGATCGCCTCGACCACAGTTTTCTCGCCCTCGACCGGGCCCTTGCCGCCTTGAACCAGTTCGCCCGTCAACAGCCAGCCGGCCAGTCCGACAATCAATATCAACGCCAGCCCATAGGATTTCAGTGCACGCATAGTCTGGTCTGCTCCAGGAGGTCAGGTCCGCCGGTTTGGCGAAGTTTAGTGGATATGCTCAGTATTCTTGCAGATGCAGCAAGTGCAATGTGAATAAGGTTAATATTGGGTGATACCATAACATTTTACAGGGAAAATCATAGCCCTGATCGGATTTTTGGCATCGTCGGCCCCGGATGGACCGCACCAGGTCAACGCCCCGCCGCAGCCCAAGATCCCTCTGGCGAATCCCACGCAACCGGCGACCAACAGATTTCTTGTGCCCAACAGGCCTTATCGGGTGGATGGGCCCGCCAAACCGGCGTATCCGTTCTGTGACAGACGACTCATGCCCCTGAACAGGCCCCCCCGTGAACAGTCCACCCCCTTTGTCGACCAAGGCCCATGAGGTCATGGCGACCCCCGACGCCCAAAGCTGGGGCGCGGGTCTGAACACCCTTTGGCGCGTGACCAAGATTGCCTCGATGACGCCGTGGCAGGCCAGTTTCGCCATTGTGGCCACGCTGATTGCCGCGGCCATGCAGCTGCTGATCCCGCGCCTTTTGGGTCAGGCCATTGACCAGACCCAACTGTTGGCCAGCGGTGATACCCAGGCCGCCCGCGCCGCCCTGATGACCACCGCGCTGCTGGTTCTGGTCGTGTCGGTGGTGCGTGGCCTGTTCACCACCTTGCAAAACTACTACTCCGAGGCGATAAATCACCACACCGGCGTTGAATTGCGCCTGCGCTATTATGAACAGGTTCAACGGCTTAGCTTTGGCTTTCACGACTCGGTCCATTCGGGTGACCTGATCACGCTGGGCCTGCTGGACCTTGACGGCGCACGTCAGTTCTTTTCCACGGGTCTGGTGCGGATTGTCCTATTGACCGTGCTGATCGGGTTTGGCGGGGCCATGCTGTTGAACATCGACC
>JANNAF010000516.1:0-3715 GCA_031384005.1 Rhodobacterales bacterium
CCATCAAGGCGATCTGGATCATCCACACCAACCCCGCCGTGTCGATGCCCGACGCCGATGCCGTGGCCGATGCCCTGCGCGCCTGCCCGTTTGTCGTGGTGCAGGATGTGACCGCCGCCACCGACACCGCCCGGCTGGCCCATGTCCTGCTGCCCGCTACGGCCTGGGGTGAAAAAGACGGCACCGTCACCAATTCCGACCGCACCATCAGCCGCCAGCGTCAGGTGCTGGCCGCACCAGGGCAGGCGCGCGACGACTGGCGCATCATTGCCGATGTGGCAGCCCGAATGGGCTGGACATCGGCATTCAACTGGACCGACGCCGCCGCCATCTACCGCGAATACGCCGGGCTGTCGGGCGTGGCGGGGGCCCATGGCAGCGATTTCGACATCTCTGATCACGCGCAGATCAGCGATGCCACCTATGCCAGCCTTGCCCCCTTTACCTGGCCGCAAAACCCCCGGCAACGCGGCGGACGGTTCTTTGGCACCGGGCACTATCACACGCCCGATGGCCGCGCCCGGATGTGGCCGATCACGCCCCAACTGCCGCAACCCCTTGAACCGGGACAGTTCCGCCTGAACACCGGACGCATCCGCGACCAGTGGCACACCATGACCCGCTCGGGTAAAAGCGCGCGCCTGTCGCAGCATCTGGCCGAACCCTTCGTGCAAATCCACCCCAGCGACGCCGCCCGCCTTGGCCTTGGCCCCGCCGATCTGGTGCAGGCGCGCACCCGCCACGGCGGCGCCCTGCTGCGCGCCCTGATCACCGATGCCGTGGCCCCGGACGAGGTCTTTGCCCCCATGCACTGGACCAGCGACACCGCAGCACAGGCCCGCATCGACACCCTGATCCCCGCGCTGGCCGACCCAATCTCGGGCCAGCCAGAAAGCAAGGCCGCCGCCGTTCACCTGACCCGCTATGACGCGCGTTGGTATGGCTTTGCGGTCAGCGTGGCCGATGTCACCCCGACCTCTGCCTATTGGGCCAAGGCCCGCGTCATCGGCGGCTGGCGTCTGGAACTGGCAGGGGCCGACCTGCCGCAGGACTGGGCCGCCTATGCCGCCGACCTGTTTGGCCTGACCGACGCCCCCGCCATGGTGATCGACCGCGCCCGTGGCCTGTCACGGCTGGCGTGGCACCGGGATGACAGGCTGGTGGCCGCCCTGTTCATCGGCCCCGACCCGGTCGCCCTGTCGCGCGACCACATTACGGCGCAGTTGGGGGCCCTGCGCCCGTTGGCCGTGCTGGCGGGCCATCCCGGCGCAGACCAGCCCGACCCCGGCCCGACGATCTGCGCCTGCCTGAATGTCGGGCGCAACACGCTCTTGCGCGCAATCGAGGGCGGGTGTGCATCGGTCAGCGCCTTGGGCCAACGGCTGGGGGCAGGCACCTCTTGCGGATCCTGCCGCCCTGAACTGAACGCCTTGCTTGCCCGCCACACCCTGCGGGAGGCCGCCGAATGATTGTGACTGCACCCTTTGGCCTGATCACCGCCTTTCGCACCCTGTGGGCCGAGGTCAGGGCCCGCCGACCTGCCCGCATCCATGACCACGACCATGCCCACAACCACGCCGCCCGCAAAACCGGACATGTCACCCTCTTGGGCGCAGGTCCGGGTGCGGCAGACCTGATCACCCTGCGCGGCCTGACCGCCCTGCAACAGGCCGATGTGATCTATTACGACCGCCTTTCTGACCCCGCCCTGCTGACCCATGCCAAACCAGGTGCCCAGCTTGTTTCTGTTGGCAAATCGCCCGGCCACCATTCCGTGCCACAAGACCAGATCAACGCCCGCCTTGTGCACTCTGCCCGGCTTGGCCACAGCGTTGTGCGTCTGAAATGCGGCGATCCCGGCATCTTTGGCCGTGGCGCCGAAGAGGCCGCCGCCCTGACCGCCGCTGGCATCGCGTGGTCCATCATCCCCGGCGTCACCGCCGCCTGTGCCGCCGCCGCCGCCGCACACAGTTTCCTCACCGAACGCGGCCAAACCGAACGCGTGGTCTTTGCCACCGGACACCGCCGCGCGGGCGAGGTGACCGATTGGGCCGCCTTTGCCGCCCCCGGCACCACGCTGGCCTGTTACATGGGGGTGTCGACCGCGCTGGACCTGCAACAGGGCCTGTTGTCCGCAGGCTGGCCCGCAACCTGCCCGGTCGAGGTGATCTCTCGGGCGCAAACGCCGGATCAGCGAATACTGCGCGGATGCCTTGGCGGGCTGGCCCGGCTTTGCGGATCGCAACACAGCCTGAACCCCGCAATCCTGCTGATCCGCTGGCCAGACTGCCCGCAGACCAACACCACCGCATCCCAACCAACCCCAGCGGCCCCAGCGGCGATATCGGCCCTAACGGCCTGACACAGTCCCCGCCTCAGATCAGGTAGCCAGTAAGCGGCGTCTGCGGCCCATTGGATTTTCGGTTGCATTCAGCGGTTTTGGCGGTGGGACCTGGGGCGATGAGCTCGTCGGGGAGTCCCGGATGAGCTTATTGTGATGCTTTGGCTGGCTGGATGTGGGCCCATGGCATCAGGGCATCGATGTCTTTTTCGAGGTGGCCTTTGGCCAGCCTGGTGAAGAGATCGCGCAGGTAGGCGTAGGGCTCGACGCCGTTCATTTTGCAGGTTCCGATCAGGCTGGCAAAGCGGGCCCAGTTGCGACCACCCTCGTCATGGCCCGTTGCCCGGCAGGGTTTTGGCATAGCCAAAATCCCGAAAGGGGGCGAAGAGGGCGTTGCGTCGGTTCATAGCCGGGCTGCGGATTGCGTTCTCGACCAGGTTCGAGTCCATGTCGACATGACCATCGTCGAGGAATAACCGGAATCCGTCCTGTCGCCGCAGCATATAGGCCATGGCCCCGCCGAGGTCGGATTTGCGCGAGACGCGCTTGGATTGCGCGGCAAGCCAGGTGAAGAGCGCGTCTGCCAGTGGGCGAGACAAGGTCTGCCGGGTTTCACGGCGCTGATCGGGGTCGGAACCCCGGATGGTATCTTCGACCTTGTAGAGTGCCGCGATGCGCAACAGCGCCTCGTCCACGATGGGCGATCCCTTCTTTGGTTTGGCGGCGATCAGCTTTCGGCGCCCATGTGCCCAACAGAAGGCCAACTTCAAGGGCATGCCGCCTTTGCGATCTGGCTGGGCCAGATGGCTATAACCGCCATAGGCATCAACCTGGATAGTGCCGTCGAAGCCCATCAGGATTTCATCAGCATATTTGCCTTTTCGGCCGGGATGGTAGTGGAACACGACGCCCGGCGAGGCGGGGCCATTCCAGCCCCGGTCATCGCGCAGCATGGCCCAGAGATAGCCAGTTTTCGTTCGCCCCCGCCCGGGATCAAGCACCGGAGCCGTGGTTTCGTCGACGTAAAGCCGTGAACTGCCAGTCTTCAGCAGCACCGCCATGCGATCCACAACCGGCGCAATCAAGGCGCCGGTCCGGCCCATCCAGTCGGCCAGAACCGACCGCTCGATTGGCACCCCGAGCCGGGCCATTGCCACAGCCTGCCGGTTCAGCGGCATATGTTCGGAATGTTTGGCCATGGCGATCTGGGCCAAGAGGGCCTCGGTCGGCCAACTGCCCTCCAAGAGATGCGCTGGAGCCCTGGCCTGCACCACCCCGGTCCGCCCTTTGGGACATTGACAGCGCCGGGCACGCCAGGCTTCGCAGTTTTCATGCTCTGCGCGCCAGGTTGGTACGCGATCAGTTTGGCGCGCT
>JANNAF010000523.1:0-1842 GCA_031384005.1 Rhodobacterales bacterium
GCCCAACTCGATCTTCCTGCAAACCATCACCGGCGAATGGGCCGACAACCCGTTTGACGCCTTTACCGAACCTGACATGTTCATGGTCCCCGACTTTACCACCGCCACCGCAGCACCCTGGACCGCCGATGTGACCCTGCAAGTCATCCATGACGCCATGGACCAGCACGGCCAACCCATCCCCTATTCCCCGCGCAATGTGCTCAAGAAAATCGTGGGCCTTTATGCCGCCCAAGGCTGGACCCCAGTCGTGGCCCCGGAAATGGAATTCTTTCTGACCGCCCGCAACATCGACCCCAACATGCCGATCGAGGCTCCGATGGGCCGCTCGGGTCGCCGCGCTGCGGGCAAACAGGCGTACAGCCTGTCCGCCATCGACGAATACGGCAAAGTCATCGACGACATCTATGATTATGCCGAGGCGCAGGGACTGGAAATCGACGGCATCCTGCAAGAGGGCGGCGCGGGTCAGATCGAGTTGAACCTCGCCCATGGCGACCCGGTCCGTCTGGCCGATGACGTGTTCTTCTTCAAACGCCTGATCCGCGAGGCGGCCCTGCGTCACGATTGTTTTGCCACCTTCATGGCCAAACCGATTGCGGGCGAACCGGGGTCTGCGATGCATATCCACACCTCGATCACCGACAGCAAATCCGGCAAAAACATCTTTGCCGAGAAAAAGGGCGAGGAAACCGCCGCCTTCTATCACTTCATCGCGGGCATGCAGCACCACCTGACGGGTGCGATTGCTGTCATGGCACCCTACGTGAACTCCTACCGCCGCTATGTCCCCGACTTTGCCGCCCCGATCAATCTGGAATGGGGCCGCGACAACCGCACCACAGGCTTGCGTATCCCGATCAGCAACCCCGCCGGACGCCGCGTTGAAAACCGCCTGCCAGGGATGGATTGCAACCCCTATCTTGGCATCGCCGCCACCCTTGCCTGCGGCTATCTGGGCCTGATGGAAAGGCGCGACCCGCGCCCCGAGTTCAAATCCAACGCCTATATCGATAGCGACGACATCCCAACCAACCTTGGCGACGCGCTGGACCTGTTGGAGGCGGACCCCGCCCTGATGGAGGTGTTGGGCCATGACTTCTGCAAAGTCTATGCCTCGGTCAAACGCAATGAATACAAAGAGTTCTTGCAAGTGATCAGCCCGTGGGAGCGGCAACACCTGCTGCTGAACGTATGAACCTGCTGCACGTAAACGACCAAAAGGGGCAGTATCCTGCCTCTTACTACGCAGCCACGGCCACACCCCACGCGGGCTTTGCCCCGCTGATGGGGGCGGTCACCGCGGATGTCTGCGTCATTGGTGGCGGCTATACCGGCCTGTCCGCCGCCCTGCACCTCGCCCAGCGCGGCTATGACGTCGTCCTGTTGGAGGCGCACCGTGTTGGCTTTGGTGCCTCTGGCCGCAACGGCGGTCAGGTCGGGTCGGGTCAGCGGCAGGACCAAGTCTGGATCGAATCCGCCGTTGGCCGCGAACAGGCCCACCGCTTTTGGGATCTGGCCCAAGAGGCCAAATCGCTGGTCAAATCCCTGATCCGCGACCACGCCATGCCCGTCACCTTTTACCCCGGCGTCGCCCATGCCTGCCATACGCAAGCCGAGGTGCGCGACACCCACGCCTATGCCGCCAAACTGCACCGTGACTATGGCTATACCGACCTTGAACCGCTGGACCAAACCGCCATCCGCCGCCTGATCGGTTCGCAGGCCTTCAAGGGGGGCGAGGTTGACCGCGACGCAGGCCATGTCCACCCCCTCAACTACGCCCTCGGCCTTGCCGCCGCCGCCGCATCGGCAGGCGCGCATCTGCATGAGGGGTCAGAG
>JANNAF010000284.1:0-15337 GCA_031384005.1 Rhodobacterales bacterium
CCCCCGCACCCCCCGCAGGATATTTATGGACAGATGAAAGGCGCAGAAGATGCGTTTGTCTGATCACTCGGCCTCGGACTTGTCGCGCCTGATTGCCGCCCGAAAGGTGGCACCGTCCGAGGTGATGGCGGATCATCTGGACCGGATCGCCGCGGTCAACCCCGCCGTCAATGCTGTGGTGTCATTGCGCGACGCTGACGCCCTGATGGCCGAGGCGCGGGCGGCCGATGACAGCCCGCGGCAGGGCTGGCTGCATGGCTTGCCCTTTGCGGTCAAGGATCTGTGTGCGACCAGGGGGCTGCGCACCACCTGGGGGTCGCCGCTGTTTGCCGATTTCGTGCCGGAAAAGGATGACCTGTTGGCGGCGCGGTTGCGCGGGGCCGGGGCGATTTTCATCGGCAAGACCAATACGCCGGAATGGGGCCATGGCAGCCATTCGTTCAACCCGGTGCACGGTGTCACCCGCAACCCCTATGACCTGACGCGCACGGCGGGCGGATCGTCGGGTGGGGCGGCGGCGGGGTTGGCCAGCCGGATGCTGCCCGTGGCTGACGGGTCCGACATGATGGGGTCCCTGCGCAACCCGGCGGCGTTTTGCAACGTTTATGGCTTTCGCCCGTCCTGGGGTCTGGTGCCCGGCGATGCCGACGGGGACACCTTTCTGGCAACTCTTGCGACCGAAGGTCCGATGGGCCGCACGGTCGAAGACGTGGCCAGGTTGCTGCAAGTGCAGGCCGGGCCCAATCCCGAGGTGCCGTTTGACCGCCCGAATGCGGCCTTTGGCGACAGTTTGACCGGCAGTTTGCGTGGCAAGCGCATTGCCTGGTTGGGGGACTGGGGCGGCGCCTATCCGGTGGAGCCGGGTATTCTGGCCGCCTGCGAGGCAGGGCTTGCGGTGTTTCGCGATCAGGGCGCCGTGGTCGAGGCGCTGGCGCCGCCCTTTCCGGCCGACAAGATCTGGCACGCCTGGATCACCCTGCGCGCCATGTTGAACGCCAATGGCATGCGGGCGCTTTATGACGACCCCGCCAAACGCGCGCAGATCAAGCCAGAAACGATCTGGGAGATCGAGCAGGGCCAGTCCCTGTCCGCCGCTGCCATTCATGGCGCCAGCGTGATCCGGTCACGCTATTACGCCCATATGGCGCAGCTGTTTCAGACATGGGATGCCGTGGTGTTGCCTGCGGCGCAGGTCTGGCCCTTTGCGGTCGAGGAACGCTGGCCCGAGGCGATCAATGGCCGGGCGATGGACACCTATCACCGCTGGATGGAGGTGGTCATCCCGATCAGTCTGATTGGTTTGCCCGCGTTGGCGCTGCCGGTGGGGTTTGGTCCGCAGGGCCTGCCGATGGGGATGCAACTGGCCGGGCGGGTCGGGGCGGATGCGCAGGTTCTGGCGATGGGGCAGGCCTATCATCTGGCCACGGATTGGCCGGGCCGGTGCCCGCCTGCGCTTGCCGCCGGGGTCTCCACGCCCTAAGAGCCGGGGTGACAAGGGGCGGGGATGCATCTGTATCGGGTTATCATGGCGGTTTTGCTGCCGGTGTTTTTGCTCCGCGCCCTGGTAAGGGGTGAGGGGGCGCGCGATCTGGCGCAACGGCTGGGCTTTGTGCCGCGCGGAAAGGTGGATCTGTGGCTGCATGGCGCATCGAATGGCGAGTTGGCCTCGGCGCGCTGGGTGGTGGTGGCACTGATGGCGGCGCGGCCCGGGCTGACGGTGCAGGTGACCTGCAACACCCTGACGGCGCGGGCGATGGTGCGGGGCTGGCAGATGGCCGGGGTGGCGGCGTCGCTTGCGCCCCTCGACACCGCCGGGGCGACCGCGCGATTGCTGCAGCGGTGTCGCCCGCGCGCCCTGATCTCGCTTGAGGGCGAAGTTTGGCCGCAGCGCATGGCGACTTGTGCGGCCCAAGGTGCAGCGGTCTTGATGCTGGGGGCGCGGATGTCGGCGCGGTCGGCCCAGGCTTGGGCGCGGGTGCCAACCCTTGCGCAGGCCGCGCTGTCACAGGTTTGCTTTGCCTCGGCGCAGGATCACGCGTCGCGCGACCACCTGATCGGGCTGGGCCTGAACCCCGCAGCCGTCGCCCCGGACTTTGACCTCAAGGCGCAGGCGGTGGCGGGATTGCCCAGACCCGACCACATGCCGCGGGCCGACCGGGCCGGATGGCTATTGGCCGCCTCGACCCATGCGGGCGAGGATGCGGCCATTCTGGACGCCTTTGCCACATCGGGCTTTGCCCATCTGATCCTTGCGCCGCGCCACCCTGACCGCGCCCCGGCAATTGCGGCCCTGCTGTCTGCACGCGGACTGAGCTTTGCCCAGCGGTCACGGGGGGCTGAACCGGGTGCGGCGCGGGTGCTGCTGGCGGACACCCTGGGCGAGATGGACCACTGGTACGCGCTGTGCGGGGCCTGCATCATCGGCGGCAGTCTGGTCGACAAGGGTGGCCACACACCGTGGGAACCGATCCGCCATGCCTGCGCCCTGTTGCACGGCCCCAGCACCCGCAACTTTGCCGCCACATTTGCCGCCTTGGATGCGGCCCAAGCCGCGCTTGCTGTGACATCCTACAGCCTGCCCACCGCTTTGGCCTTGTTGGACGGGGCAGCCCAAGACCGTCTGGCCAACGCTGCCGCGCCTTTTTTGCAGGCATCCGGCGATCCGCAGGTCCTGTTGGATCAGATTATTGCCAAGTCTGGCCTGTGATAGCGCCTGTGTTGCTTGATTTCGCTTGGCAATGTGACAATGTGAAGTCAGAGCATAAACCCGCAAAAGACGGGGCACGTGACCCAGGCAGGCCAGATGAACATGTCGATTTCCAGTTCCGCCTCGATCGAGGGGCAAGGGATCGCCACACCTCAGGTGGCGGCGCTGTGTTGGCGGATGCACCGGGGCCAGGTGCAGGTCCTGCTGATCACCTCGCGCGATACCGGGCGCTGGGTCATTCCCAAGGGCTGGCCGATGACATCCCTGACCCCCGGTGCCGCCGCCGCCCGTGAAGCGTGGGAGGAGGCGGGCGTTCTGGGCCATGTGCAGGACCTTGCCTTGGGCGAGTACCTGTATGACAAGACCACCAGCCCGTCAGAGGCGAAACGCTGTGCCGTGGCCGTGTTCCCCCTGCGGGTCAAAGAGCTGAAGACCCGTTTCCCCGAGGCCAAGCAGCGCAAACGCCGCTGGTTTGATGCGCAGGATGCTGCCGGCCTTGTGGCAGAGCCAGAGTTGGCTGCCCTGTTGACACGGGTCCACACGCGGCCAGATCTGCTGAAGGGTTCAAAACCTGCGCCTGCGGCTTGACTTGTTCGTCACACTCTCCAGTTACCATACAGTCGTGCCACTCAGGCACATCGGGTTGACCGTTCCAGATGATCCACTATGCGCTGACCTGCCAATCTGACCACGACTTTGACAGCTGGTTCCAGTCTGCTTCCGCTTTTGACGGGCTGCTCAGGGCTGGGCATCTGTCCTGCCCGGTTTGTGGCAGCACCAAGGTGGCGAAATCCCTGATGGCCCCCTCGGTCCGCCCGGCGCGCAAGGCGTCGGTAGCCCCGCTGCGCGACCCGGCCAATGACAACGAAACCGCACTTGCCGCCCTGCGCGCCAAAGTCGAGGCGAACTCGGAATATGTCGGCGGAAATTTTGTGGCCGAGGCGCGGGCGATACATGACGGTGACGCACCCGAACGGTCAATCTATGGCGAGGCGCGCGCAGACGAGGCGATCAAGCTGTTGGAGGACGGCGTGCCGGTGGCCCCCCTGCCCTTTATGCCGACCCGCAAGTCGCATTAACAGCGCAGCGCACGGGCCATTGCGGTCCGGGTCATTGCGCCCATGTCGCGCTGCACGACCTGACCGCCCTGCAGGCTGACCGCCAACAACCGCTGCCACCGGGCATCAGGCACCAACACCTGATCCCCGCCACACCGCCGGACCGCCGCCGTGATCACAGTGTCGCCAATCCGGTGCGCCGAATACCCCGGGGCGCGGGCCACCTCGGTCAATTGCGCACCATCGATGCGGACAAACACCAGTTCGCGCGCCAGATGCGGACGGTCGACATAGGCAATCTCGATCCTGCCATCACCGTCAAAGTCGCCAACACCCGCCGGGGCCAGCCAGCGATGCCGCGCGCCGATGAAATCCGTCGCCGCCAGACGTGTCAGCCCGTCACCGCGGTCCGACAGCGCCCAAACAGCCAACCGTGCCCCCCTTTGGATATGGCTTTCGACCACCACAATCTCGGGGCGGCCATCGCCTGTGACATTCCAAAGGCGCGGCGCGACATCCTCGAACACCAGATCGGCGGGCAATTCGGCACGCGCCCCGGTGACACCGGAGCGACAGGCGCCACAGGACAGCGCCTGCACCTCCAACACCGACCAAGGCGGTATGCCGCCCAGCACATCATGGTCATAACGATCGGTCGCACCGGACAGCCGGGCAACAATCGGCCACGCCGGACCTGCGCTGTCCTGCCCCTGCGGCGCAGCACTGCGGGTTTCGACAAAGGCGGGCTGTTCTGCCCCGGCAGGGGCAACCAGCACCAGGGTCAGCGCAATCGCCAGCCTGCAAAGCTGCATCAGATCTGTTTTTCCGGCATCTGCACGCGCAGACCGTCCAGCGCCGCCGTGACCTTGATCTGGCAGGTCAGCCGCGACCGCAACGCATCGGGGTTCCATGCGAAATCCAGCATGTCCGTCTCCATCGCGTCCTTTTTGGGCAGCTTGTCGATCCATGCCGCGTCAACATAGACATGGCAGGTCGAACAGGCGCAGGCCCCGCCGCAATCTGCCTCGATCCCCGGTATCCCGTTGTCACGGGCCCCCTCCATCACGGTCAGGCCGTTTGCGACCTCGACCACATGCTCTTTGCCGCCGTGCTGGACATAGGTGATCTTTGCCATTTTCTACCCTTTTGCGCTGTTGCGGCATACCTAGCGCAACCCGCTGCAGGCTTCCAGAGAGTATTGCCTGCGATTGCGCAATGTTCTATCTTTGTTCCATGTCCGACTGGTTAACCCCCACCCCGCGCCCCAACACATGGCCGCGCCCCCCCGCCGCCCTGCCCGCCGCCCGCCTGAACGAACCCTCAGGCGGGGCGCGGGTCTGTGTCGCGGGGCTGGTTCTGGTCCGCCAACGGCCCGGCACCGCCAAAGGCGTGATCTTTGTCACACTGGAGGATGAGACAGGCACCGCCAATGTCGTGGTCTGGGCCAATGTCTATGAACGCTTTCGCCGCGCCGTGATTTCAGGTCGCCTGCTGCGCGTCACCGGGCGGTTGCAGCGCGACGCAGGCGTCGTCCACATCGTGGCCGAACTGATCGAGGATCTGTCGCCCCTGCTGGACAGCCTGCTGCATCCCAATTTCAACGCCCCCGGCGTGCGGGCCGGGGACCAACCCTAGCGCGGTTTCACACCGGGGTTCCCTAATCCCGCCGCACCGTCTATGGTGCCCACCAATCAAGCCGGATCAACGGCATAACAGGCGGGACCACACCAGATGAAGGGCACAGTCGCATCCGTACTGACGGCCGCGTTGGTCCTGTCGGCCTGCGCACCAAGGGTCACAGTCGATGCGCCCAGCACCGCCGACCTGTCGTCCGAGGCCGTCGTGATCGACGGTCAGGGCCCCCCGCCGGGCCCGGATGGCACCTGCTGGGCCCGTGACCTGATCCCGGCGGTGTTCGAAACCACCACCGAACAAACCCTGATAACCCCCGAGGAACGCGACGCCGCAGGTGCCATTGTCACCCCTGCGACGTATCGGTCCGTGTCCAAACTGCGCGTCGTCAACGAACGCCGCGACATCTGGTTCACCGCCCCCTGCCCCGAGGCCGTGACCGTCGAGTTTCTGGCCACCTTGCAACGCGCGCTCAAGGCGCGTGGCTATTATGCTTTGCCCGTAACCGGTGTTCTGGATCCCGCCACGACCGAGGCCGTACGCCGCTATCAGGCCGACAACGGCCTTGACAGCCCGCTGTTGTCCCTTGCGGCCGCGCAGAAACTTGGCCTGTCAACCACCGCCTTGCCGGGCACCTGATCCGGACGCCCCAAACGACAAGGGCGGCAGGTTTCCCCACCGCCCGATTTTTGCCACCTAATTTTCGCCAGCCTGCGCGCCTTACTGAATGGTCAGCGCCACGAAACGGGGATCGCCCTCGTGCCGCACCAGCAGCAGCAACGATTTGCGGCCCGCCTCCTTGGCCTCGTTCAAGCGATTTTCAAAGTCGCTCAGGCTTGCCACGGTTTGCTGCCCGGCCTCGGTGATCACATCGCCCTCGCGCAGGCCCTTTTCATAGGCTTCCGACGCGACATCGACCTTGGAAATCACCAACCCCTTGTCGCCAGCCGCCAACCCCAGCCCCTCGGCCAACTCGTCGGTCAGAGGCATCAGCGTCATGCCCATCATATCCGAGGTTTTCGGCTCCTCGGGTACGTTCTGGGCGGCGGGTACGGCCTCGCCCTCGGCCTCTTCGCGGCGACCCAGTTTGACGTCCAGATTGACCATGTCGCCGGCGCGCAGCACCACGACCGGCACCACCTCGCCAATCGGCGCATCCGCCACCGTATTGACCAACGAACGGCTGTCTTTCACGTCGACCCCGTTAAAGGTCATGATCACATCGCCCGACAGGATGCCCGCATCCTTGCCCGGTCCGTCCGGCACATCGGTCACCAGGGCGCCCTTGGCCTCGGCCAGACCCATGGCGTCGGCCACGTCCTGCGTCACGTCCTGGATGCGCACACCCAGCCAGCCGCGCCGGGTTTCGCCAAACCTTTGCAACTGGTCAACCACCTTGGCCACCACATTGGACGCCATCGAGAACCCGATCCCGATCGACCCGCCTGATGGCGACAGAATGGCCGTGTTCATCCCGATCACTTCGCCGTCCATATTGAACAGCGGACCGCCCGAATTGCCCTTGTTGATCGCGGCATCGGTTTGCAGAAAATCGTCATAGGTGCCGCTCAACTCGCGGCCACGCGCCGAAACGATGCCCGCCGACACCGAAAAGCCCTGCCCCAGCGGGTTGCCCATCGCCACGACCCAGTCGCCGACCCGCATCTTGTCGCTGTCGCCGAACGACACAAACGGCAACGGCTCGGTGCTTTCGATCTTCAGCACCGCCACGTCGGTCTTTTCGTCGGTGCCGATCAGCTTGGCGACAAAGGTTTTGCCGTTCGATCCGAACATCTCGATCTGAATCTCGTCCGCGCCCTCGATGACGTGGTTGTTGGTCACGATGTAGCCATCGGCCGAAATGATATACCCCGATCCCAACGCCTCGGACCGTTCCGCGCGGTCCTGCGGCGGGCCATCCTCGCCACCATTCTCATCCATGAAATCCTTGAAGAATTTCTCGAACGGCGATCCGGGCGGCACCTGCGGCTGGCCGTCCGCCGGCTGGGCCACGATCGACGATGTGGTGATGTTGACGACGGCAGGGCTGAACCGGTCGGCAAGGTCGGCGAAACTCTCTGGCGCGCCCTGCGCCTGCACAGGGCCGGTTTGCGCCAGTGACAGCGCCAACCCAAAACCCAGCGCCATCATGGCACGTTTGGGCGAAAACAATGGGGCGGTATTGGCAAGAAGCACGTTGAAACTCCTCTGGATATGCGCGGCCCCGCAGGTTGCGGGGCCGGGCTAAGTGTTACCCTATCTTGGCTTGCCAGCGGCATTTTGCAATGCAACTCCGCTCACCTCGGCTCAAAGCCGCGTGAACCCGGTTGACCTGTCAGTTTCCGGCGACCGCAGTCGGAACCTCGGCGTTGAAATAGCGAAAGAATTCGCCATCCGGCGCCATGACGATCGAGGTGTTACCCCCCGGCAAGGCCCGGGCATAGGCGGTCAGCGACCGGGTAAAGGCAAAGAACTCGGGGTCCTTGCCATAGGCCGCGGCATAGATCGCCACGCGTTTGGCATCGGCCTGACCGCGCACGATCTCGGCATCCCGGTTCGCCTCCGAGGTGATCTCCACCGCAGAACGGTCCGCCTCGGCGCGCAGTTTCTGCGCCGCTTCGTTACCGCGTGCAATCTCGTCAGTCGCCTCGCGCTCGCGCTCGGCCTGCATCCGGGCAAAAGTGGCTTGCAGGTTCTGCTGCGGCAAGTCGGTGCGCGTCAAACGCACATCGATCACGTCAATCCCCAGCGTCGCCGCCTTTTCGCGGGCATTGTCGCGGATCTTGTTCATCAGGCCCACCCGGGATGACGACAAAACCGCCTCAACCGTCACCTCGCCCAGCACGTCACGCACCTCGGGGGCGACAATGGCGGCCAGGTTGATGCCAGCCGCTTCCACACCGCCCGAACCCACGGCACGACGGAACTTTTCCAGATCCACAATGCGCCAGCGGGCAAAGGCATCCACCACCAGACGGCGGTTATCGGCCAGCGGGAATTCCTGCGGCGCCGTGGTCAGGCCCAGAATCCGGTCGTCATATTTCAGGATATCCTGAATGAACGGTATCTTGAAATACAGCCCCGGTGCATCGATGACCTGTTTGATCTCACCAAATTGCAAAACCAGAACCTTGTCCCGCTCATCTACGATAAACACAGATGACAGGGCGGTGGCGGCGGCAATCACCAGCGCCGGCACAATGTAGAATGCACGCATCAGTTCGTCCCTCCTGCGGTCGGCGCCTTGGTGACCAACTCGTTCAGCGGCAGATAGGGAACAACGCCCTGCCCGCCCTGCGACTGGTCCATGATGACCTTGTTCATGCCGCCCAGGACCTGCTCCATGGTCTCCAGATACAGCCGTTCACGGGTCACCTCGGGTGCCTTGATGTATTCCTCATAGATCGAGACAAAGCGTGACGCGTCACCCTCTGCCACGTTGACCACCTCGGCGGCATAGGCCTTGGCGCGTTCCGCCGTCTGGGCCGCGTTACCACGCGCCTCGGCGGTGGCTTTGTTGGCATAGGCGTCTGCGGTCTTTTGCAGACGGTCGCGTTCCTGCTGTGCGGCCTGCACGGCACGGAAGGCGTCCTTGACCTCTTCGGGCGCGTCCGATTTCAACAGGTTGACCCGGACAACCGTGATCCCGCTGTCATAGCTGGCCAAGGTCGCCTGCACTTCCTCCTCCAGCACGTTGCCGATGGCACCGCGTTCGGTGTTCAAAATGGGCATCAGTTGCGACCGCGCGGCAATATCACGCACCGCGGATTCGGCCACAGCACGGATCGTGCCCTCGGGGTCCTTGAGGTTGAACAGATATTTGGTCGGGTCATTGATGATCCAGACCACCTCGAATTCGATATCCACGATGTTCTGGTCGCTGGTCAGCATCAGACCATTGTCCAGATCGCCGCCACCACCCACCCCGATCGCCGTGGTGTTCTGCCGCGTCGTGTTCAGGATTTCCGCCGTGACCAGCGGCCAGGGCGCAAAGTTCAGACCCTCTTCACCGATGCTGCTGAACTTGCCGAACATCAGCTCGACCGAACGTTCTTCGGGCTTGAGCTGGTAAAACGACATATAAGCCCAGATCAGCACCAGGCCGATGATCGAAAAGAATATGCTTTGCCGGTTGATGAAATCGCCGGGGCCGCCCGTGCCATTGCTGCCACCGCCGCCGCCATTGCCGCCCATCAAAACGCGCAACTGCTCTTGGCCCTTGCGCATCAGCCGGTCTACATCCGGGATCTGCGCACCCGGCCCACGCCGGTCATCGCCCTGCCTGCGCTCGTCGCCACCGCGCCGACCGTCTCCCTTGCGACGCTCTTCGTCGCCGTCATCCGGGCCGTTGCCACCGCCCCAAGGACCACCGCTGCCTGCCATCAATCATTCCTCTTCCAGTTTGTGCGCTTAACCTGTGGTTTGCGCGCCGAATTTCAAGAACGCACCGGTCTGCGCATCGTTACCAATTCTTCTGCCATGGTCGGATGAACCGCGACGGTGCGGTCAAAATCCTCTTTGGTGGCCCCCATCTTGACGGCAATCGCCGCCAACTGGATCATCTCGCCCGCATCAGGCCCCACAATATGGCAGCCCAGAACCCGGCGGGTATCTGCACAAACCACCAGCTTCATCAATACCTTGTCCGGCTGCCCGGCAAAGGCCACCCGCATCGGGCGAAAGGTTGTGCTGTATATTTCCACCGGCCCCAGCTTGCGCGCGGCCTCCTCACTCAGCCCCACCGACCCCAGTTCCGGCTGCGTGAACACCGCCGAGGCGACCAAAGTATGATCGGCCTTGCTCGGCTTGCCGCCAAAGACCGTATCGGCAAAGGCATGACCCTCACGGATCGCAACCGGGGTCAGATTGATCCGGTCGGTCACATCCCCCACGGCATAGACCGACGGAACCGCGGTTTGGCTCCACTCATCCACCATAACCTGCCCGCGCGCGCCAATCTGCACACCCACCGCCTCCAAACCCAACCCGCCCGAATTGGGCACCCGGCCCGTGGCATACAAAACCAGATCGAATTCGTCCTCTGCACCGTCCAGCGTGACAACCTTGATGCCACCCTCAGCCCGCTCCAGCCGCGCCACATCGGTCTTGACCCGCAGATCGACGCCATGCGCCACCATCCCCGCGGTCACATGGGCCCGCGCCTCGTCGTCAAAGCCGCGCAGAATGCCGTCGCCCCGGTAATACTGCGTGACCTGAACCCCCAACCCATTGAGGATGCAGGCAAACTCGGACGCGATATAGCCACCGCCCACCACCAGCGCACGGGCAGGCAGGGTGTCCAGATGGAACATCTCATTCGACGTGACCGCCAGTTCCGCGCCCGAAACCTGCGGCACAAAGGGCCGCCCACCTGTGGCGACCAAAACATGCCGCGTCGTGAACCTCTCGCCCGTGGCCAGCCGCACGGTATGCGCATCCTCCAGCACGGCGCGGGTATCATGCACCGTGACACCTGCGTTTTTCAGCGTGCTGCGATAGGCTGCCTCCAGCCGGGTCAACTCCGCCTCCAGGCTGGCGCGAAAACGCGGCCAGTCAAACCGCCCCTCGGTGATCGTCCAGCCAAAGGCGCGGGCCTCGCGGGTCAGCTCGCCAAACTCCGAGGCATAGACCATCAACTTCTTGGGAACACAGCCGCGAATGACACAGGTGCCACCCATCCGGCTTTCCTCGGCCAACCCGACACGCGCACCGCCCTCGGCGGCCGCGATTCGCGCCGCCCGCACGCCACCCGACCCACCGCCAATGACAAACAGATCATAGTCAAACTCAGCCATTCCGCCCTCCAAAGACGCGCGCACCATATTCCACGGATTGCCGGACTTGGCCAGAGAAACACCCGGAGTTACTGCTGTACGTCCGATTTGGGCATCCGGTTTGGGCATCTGGTACGGCAATCCGAAAAGGCGCGTCAGTCGCCCAGATCGGCAAAGATGTTGTCGGTCGGCGCAAATTCGACCCGGTCGTCATGTTCGGCCCCGGCGTTGATGTCGCGCACCGTGACGCGGCCGTCAGAATGGCCAATCACCACGATATCGCAAATGTCGATGAACAGGCCGTTTTCGACCACGCCGGGGATCTGGTTCAGAACCAGCGCCAACTGGCGCGGGTTGCCGATGCGTTTCAGATGCAGGTCGATGATGTAATTCGCCTCATCCGTGATCAACGGGCGGTCACCGTTCATCCGCAAGGTGACCTCACGGTTCATCACGTCCATTGATACGAGCGTCTCCTCGATCAGCGCCTTGGTGGTCTGCCAGCCAAAGGGGATCACCTCGACCGGGAGGGGGAATGCGCCCAGTTGCGCCACCTCTTTGGCGGCATCGGCAATCACGATCATCTGATCCGACGCCGTCGCGACGATCTTTTCTTGCAACAGCGCCGCACCACCGCCCTTGATCAGCGCCAGGTGCTGGTCAAACTCATCCGCGCCGTCAATCGTCAGATCCAGCCATTTGGCATCGTCCAGCGAGGTGACGGTGATGCCGACCTGCCGCGCCAGTTCCGCCGTCCGCGTCGAGGTGGGCACGCCCACAATCCGCAACCCCTCCTCACGCACGCGCTCGCCCAGACAGCGCACCATCCATGCGGCTGTGGATCCGGTGCCAAGGCCCACCTTCATCCCCGGCATCACGAAATCAACCGCGCGCTTGGCGGCCACGAATTTGGCTTTGTCGATGGGGGACAGGTCGGCGGGCATGGGCGTTCTCCGTTGGCAACGCCCATGCTTATAGGCAAAGCCGGGCAAGGGGGCGAGGGGGTTTCGTCACCATTCCGCTTGACACCGGCCACGATCACTTGATATTGCGAATAATTCGCATTTGCAGGAAAATCCGATGCCCCTTTGATCTGCGCAATGCCGATTGGCGCAAACCGCGCGGTGCGGCGGCCCTGGCCGAGGTGCACCGGTCCATTGCCCTGCCGAACGGCACGTGGCGGCGGTTCGCGGCGTTTCTGGGGCCGGGTTACATGGTTGCGTTCGGATATATGGACCCCGGCAACTGGGCGACCTCGCTGGCCGGTAGGTCGCAGTTTGGCTATGCGCTGTTGGTGGTGGCACTGGTGTCCAACCTTATGGCCATCGTGCAGCAATCCTTGTGCGCTCGCCTAGCCATCGCGTCTGGCCATCACGTCTGGCCGCGATCTGGCGCAGGCCTGCCGCGATGCCTTTCCGCGCTCTATCGCCATTCCGCTGTGGCTTGCCGCCGAACTGGCCATCATCGCCACCGATGTGGCCAAGGTGATCGGCACTGCCATCGGCCTGAACCTGCTGTTCGGCATCCCGCTGGAACTGGGCGTGATCATCACTGCACTGGATGTTTTCCTGATCTTGTGGCTGCAAAACAAGGGCTTCCGCTGGCTGGAGGCGTTCATCATCGTTCTGTCGGGCGTCATCGCCACCAGCTTTGCCATCCAGATCGCCTTGGTCGATCCTGATTGGGGCGGTGTGATCCGTGGCTTTGCGCCCACCACCGACATCACCACCAATCCTGACATGCTGTATCTGGCGCTGGGCATCTTGGGCGCGACCATGATGCCGCATAACCTGTACCTTTATTCCGCCATCGTGCAGACCCGCGCCTATGGCGACACCCTGCCCGAAAAACGTGAGGCGCTGAAGTTTGCCACCATCGACAGCACCATCGCCTTGTCCTTTGCCCTGTTGATCAACGCCTCAATCCTGATCCTTGCCGCCGCCTTCAACCGCGACGGTCAGACCGGGATCACCGAACTGGAACAGGCGCATGAACTGCTGGGACCATTGCTTGGGTCCGGCCTTGCGCCCACGCTCTTTGCCGTGGCGCTTTTGGCATGCGGCCTGAATTCCACTGTCACAGCGACCCTTGCCGGGCAGGCCGTGATAGAGGGGTTTTTGCAAATCCGCCTGCCACCCGCGCTGCGCCGCCTGATCACGCGGGGCATTGCCATTGTGCCCGCCGCCGGGGTGACGCTGTACTATGGCGCGTCGGGCACTGGGCAGCTTTTGATCCTGACGCAGGGCGTCCTCAGCCTACAACTCAGCTTTGCGGTCGTACCTTTGGTGATGTTCACCGCCAATCGTACCAAAATGGGCGCCATAGCTGCGCCCTATTGGCTGGTCGCTCTGGCCGTTTTGATCGCTGCTGTCATTGTGGCCCTGAACCTGAAACTCATTCTGGATTTCGCGGGCGTTGCGCTGTTCTGACGCCAGCGCACTGACCGCTGCCACCACCTCGGCCAAGGTGACGCGCCCGTCGCCATCGCCGTCAAAGCCGATCACGGCATAAATCGCCTGCGCCTTGCCTTCGCTGAAACTGGCCAGTGCGACGGCATTGGCATAATCCTGCAATTCGGCGGGACTGACCACACCATTGCTGTCGCCATCAGCCTTGCCGAAATAAACCACCATCCGCCCCCGCGTGACAGCCGAGGCCGCAGCAGCCGTCACCTGCACCTCGGGCGTCGTGATGGCGCCGTCACCGTCCAGATCGGCGCCCTGCAACCGGCGGAACGCCATCGCCCGCGCCTCGGACCGGGCCAGCGCCACGATGTTGTCCAACCCCGCGCGGTCAATCGCCCCGTCCACGCCAAACCCGTTGATCATCACCGACATTTCATCGACATATTTCTCGGCGTCGCGGCTGACTTTGGCCACCACTGTCTTGGGCAATGCATCAGCCATGGCCCAAACCGGAACCCAGACCCAGATCAACGCAATCAACCACCGCATGTCAGCCTCCACCCTTTGGCCACCCTGACCAGATCGAGGTTAACAGGACGTAAACAAAACAGGAACAAACTGCAAAACATCGCCCCGCTCCCCGGTTTTCACAAAACGCTGGCGCGAAAGCCCCGCAACTGTCGGTTTTCGCCAGTGCCCGGCGCGCCCAGCCGCCATAGTTGCGACAAAAGGAGCATGCCGATGTACACCCTCTACCAATGGCCAGACAGTGCCTCGCTGATCGTCCACTTGCTGTTGGAAGAGCAGGGCGTGCCCTACCAGACCCACCTGATTGACCGGGCCGCGGGCGAATTGAACAGCCCGGCCTACCGCGCCCTGAACCCGCTGGGCCAGATCCCGGGTTTTGCCACGCCCGACGGCCCGATGTTCGAGACAGCGGCCATTCTGGTCTATCTGTGCGAACGTCACGGCCTTGCCCCGGCGCCGGGCAGCGCCGACCGGGCGCAGTTCCTGAAATGGTTGTTCTTTACCACCTCCAACATCCACCCGACCCTGTTGCAGATGTTCTACCCGGAACGCACCGCTGGCCCGGACAATTCGGACGTGGTCGTGGCCCATGCCCGCGCCCGCATGGCCGACTTTCTGGCGATACTGGAGGCGGTCGCGCAAACCCGGCCCGCCTATCTGTCCGACCACGAACCCACTGCGCTTGGCTATTACATTGCGGTTTTGATGCGCTGGATCGCCGGGGATTTCCCGTCAGCCACCTATCCCGCGCTGCACCGCGTGCTGTGTTACCTTGAGACGCGGCCTGCAACGCTGACCTGTGCCGCCGCCGAAAACCTTGGCGCAACCCCCTTCTCCAACCCGCAAGGCTGAACCCCATGTTTTTGTCCGTCTTTGACATGTTCAAGATCGGCGTCGGCCCTTCGTCGTCGCATACGATGGGCCCGATGGTCGCCGCCGCGCGATTTTTGGACCTTTTGCGCGCCTCGCCGTTTCACGCCCATGGCTTGCGCGCCTCGCTGCACGGGTCGCTGGCCTTTACCGGGGTCGGCCATGCCACCGACCGCGCCACGATCCTTGGCCTTGCCGGGTTCGTGCCAGCCACCTATGACGCCGACCGCGCCGAAGCGGTTCTGGCCGAGATTGCAGCCACCCACATCATCACCCCGTCCGGCCTGCGTCCCCTGACCTTTGACCCCAAGCGCGATCTGATCTTTGACTATGACCATACCCTGCCCGGCCATGCCAACGGCA
>JANNAF010000022.1:0-6497 GCA_031384005.1 Rhodobacterales bacterium
CTGACTTTGAACGATAATAAAAAGTGTCCACATGTGGACACCTACCTTGCCGCCAACCACTCCGCCTGCCGCCGCTCCTGAAATGGCCCACCCCCCTCGTGATCGTTATAGGTATAAGAGGCCATCTCCTTCGGCCCGCAATAGGCGTTGAACGCGCCATAAACACTCGACGGCGGACAGATCGTGTCCATCAGCGCCACCGAAAACAACGCAGGCGCAGTGGCCCGTGCCGCAAAATGCACCCCGTCGAAATAGCTCAGCACCCGCAACGCCACCTCGGCCTTGTCACGGTGCACCGCCAGATAGCGGGCAATCTCCAGATAGGGGTCCCGAGTCGCCACAACGATCGACCGGGCAAAATCACACAGATAGGGCACATCCGGCATGACGGCCCACAGCCCCGAAACCAGCCCCGCGACGGCCAGGGAAATCCCACCCCCCTGACTGCCACCACAAACCGCCACCCGCTCAACCCCCGGCATACCGCGCGCCACCTCGACCGCCCGTACCGCGTCGCAATAGACCCGGCGATAGAAATACGTCTCACGCGCACCGATGCCCTTGGTCATGAACCCCGCCTGCGATGGATCTGACCCAACCGGATCGGCGGTGCCGCCAACAGACCACCCGGCCCCCTGCCCGCGCGTATCCATCACCAACACCCCGCGCCCCGTCGCCGGCCAGAACAGATGCTCATGCGGGAACCCGCGCCCACCGTTATAGCCGATGTATTTCACCACAACCTCGCGCGCCCCACCCTTCGGCGCAATGTACCATGCCTTCACCGGGGTCCCGCCCCAGCCGGCAAAGGTCACATCCCTCACGTCAAACACCGGCACTCCCGCCTCTACCCGCTCAAACCTTGCCCCAAGGCCAAAGCCGCGCATCTCGGCCAGCGTCGCCGCCCAGAACACATCAAAATCCGCAGGGCACACAGCACCAGAATGATACGCAGCCACCTGATCGGGCCACAGGTCGGGAAAAGGCATGTCACATCTCCGCTTTTGGGCAACTCTACCCGCCCCGCCCGCAATTGCCAGCCCCCCCCATCCCCCGTATAACACCCGCAACCTCAGGGAGCCCACCCATGCGCACCGCCACGATCACCCGCAAGACGGCCGAAACCGAAATCTCCGTCACCGTCAACCTTGACGGCACCGGTCACTCCCGTGCCGCCACCGGGATCGGCTTTTTCGACCACATGCTGGACCAGTTGGCCAAACACTCCCTGATTGACATGGACATCGCCGCCAAAGGCGATCTGTACATCGACGACCACCATACCGTCGAAGATGTCGGCATCGCACTCGGTCAGGCCCTGACCCAGGCGCTGGGTGACAAACGCGGCATCCGCCGCTACGGCCACTTCACCCTTGCAATGGATGACGCCCAGGTCGCCTGCGCCCTCGATCTGTCGGCCCGGCCCTTTCTCATCTGCAACCTGCCCTTCGGGGCGCCCAAGATCGGCACCTTTGACACTGAACTGGTGCGCGAATTCCTGCAAGCGCTGGCCACCCATGGCGGCATCACGCTGCATATCGACCTCAGTCACGGGCTCAACTCCCACCACATCGCCGAGGCCGCGTTCAAGGCGCTGGCCAAATCCCTGCGCATGGCGGTCGAACCTGACCCGCGCGCCGCAGGGGTGATCCCCTCGACCAAGGGCACACTCTGACCCCATCCCCGTTGCAAAAATATCCCCGCCGGAGGCGCACATCCTCCACCCGCGCAAAGGCCTGACCATGCTCACCGTCCTCGTCGACTATGACAGCGGCAACCTCCACTCCGCCGAAAAGGCGTTTCAACGCATGGCGGCCGAAACCGGCAGCGGTGCGGTGATCGTGTCATCACGCCCCGAGGATATTGCCCGCGCCGACCGGATCGTGCTGCCGGGTGACGGGGCCTTTCCGGCCTGCCGGGCCGCCCTTGGCACCTATGGTGGCCTATTCGAGGCCATCGAAGAGGCGGTCACCACCCGCGCCCGGCCCTTCCTTGGCATCTGCGTCGGCATGCAGATGATGGCGACTTGGGGCCGCGAATACAGCGCCACCCGCGGCTTTGACTGGGTGCCGGGCGAGGTTGTCCGCATCACCCCGCAGGACCCGCGCCAAAAGGTGCCGCATATGGGTTGGAACGACCTGATCCTTGACCACCCCAATCAGCCCCGCCACCCGGTCCTGTCGGGCATTGCCACCGGGGACCATGCCTATTTCGTCCACTCCTACCAGTTTCGCGTCGCCAACCCGGCGCACCGTCTGGCCCATGTCGACTATGCCGGCGATGTCACGGCGATCATCGGGCGGGACACGATGGTCGGCACCCAGTTCCACCCCGAAAAAAGCCAAGGCGCCGGTCTGCGCCTGATTGGCAATTTCCTGACCTGGGCCCCCTGATTGAAAAAAGCGTCCAGATCTGGACGCTTTTTAAAGTGTTTTAAAATCAAGGGCTTGATTTTCAGATTTTAACCCGGCGTTAACAAACGCCCGGCCCGCCTCAGTTCACGCGCGTCCATTCCGACGCGCGGCAGATCAGCCCACCCATCACGCAGCCCGACACCGACAAGGTGGTGCCGCTCATTTGCATGGTGGCGTTATAGGTCTTGTCACGGTCGGGCGCCCAGACCTTGCCGCTTTCATAGGCACCGTCGCCTGTGGCAACCATGTCCCACACGATCTGCTTGCCAATGTTGTCGCTGGCCATCTTGGCCCCGGTGCCGTCAAACGACTGGACCAAGGTGCCGCAAAACGCCGGACCGCAGGGCGCGATCTGGACATAACCGAAATTGCCGTTGTCGTCGGGCTTGGTCGACCACATCCCCTCGACCGGGTCGGCCAGCGCCGCCCCTGCCCAAACCAGCATCGCCATCGCACCTAGAATTGTCTTCATTTCGTGTTCCTCCCTGAACCTGCGGGCGATATTTCGGGCAAAGTGGGGTCATGGCAAGCGTGACGTTGGGTATCGGCCTTGGCAACCGCGCCCAGCTTACGTAAACCCGCCGCAAAACCGGAGACGCCCTGATGATCCTGTACCCTGCCATCGACCTGAAAGACGGCCAATGTGTGCGCCTGTTGCGCGGTGACATGTCGGCGGCCACCGTGTTCGGGTCCGACCCGGCCGCACAGGCGGTGCAGTTTCAAAACGCGGGCTGCGCCTGGCTGCATCTGGTCGACCTGAACGGCGCCTTTGCCGGGACCCCGGTCAATGGCGCGGCGGTCGAGGCTGTTCTGGCCGCCATCACGGTGCCCGCACAGTTGGGTGGCGGCATCCGCGACATGGCCACGATCGAGATGTGGCTGGGGCGTGGCCTGGCCCGCGTCATCCTTGGCACCGTTGCTGTCGAAAACCCCGCCCTTGTCCGTCAGGCCGCCCGCGCCTTTCCGGGTCAGGTCGCCGTTGGCATCGACGCACGGCAGGGCCTTGTGGCCACCAAAGGCTGGGCACAAGACACCAAGGTTCAGGCGACCGACCTTGCCCGGTCGTTCGAAGATGCGGGCGTCGCCGCCATCATCTATACCGACATCGACCGCGACGGCGCGATGCAGGGCCCCAACATCGCCGCGACCGAGGCGCTTGCCCGTGCCGTGACCATTCCGGTCATCGCCAGCGGCGGCGTGTCGTCGATGTCCGACCTTTTGGCGCTGCAGGCCACGGGCGTCATCGCGGGCGCCATTTCGGGTCGCGCGCTGTATGACGGGGCGATTGACCTTGCCAAGGCGGTGGCGGCGCTGAGGGTTTGACGCAGGGTCAGAATGGCGCGAAAACCCCGGCAGTCAGTTTGCCTGCCCCGACCGCGTCAAGACCAGGCGTCAACCCGCGCTCGACCCGTCTGCCAGTACGTGTGCCAGTACCTGTGCCAGTGCCGGGGCCAGTACCTGTGCCAGTGCCGGGGCCAAGGTTCCGACTGTCGCGCCCGGCACCTGTGGCCAAAGTGATCTGATTGACACCGGTCAAGACCCGAATGACAGCTCAATGCGGTGATCGCCAATGCCCATAGCCACCACCGCGCGAATACCCTTCAGCGGCACGCGTGTCTTTGCCGCTTTGTGCCGACAGGTTCATGACGCCCAAGCCCCGGCTTTTGCCCCGGACAAGGCCGTGACCGCTATCTGGGGTGAGGGTGACAGCACCGTAAACGTCGATCTGGTCGCATCCGGCCCCGCCTGACAGATGGCATAGTTCCCCGCGCCGATGATTGCGGTGTCTTGGCCCAGCCCGCCAAACGCGGAAATCCGGCCACGCGACTGCCCTGCGATATGGCACCGCCTTTCAGATCAATCGTCATCGCCGCGAATGGGCCGCTCAGGTCCAGCCAGTCCCGCCCGCCACCAGACCAAAGGAACGCACCGCCCGACAGGCCAACTACGCTGTCGCCGCCCCCGCCCGTTACAGGCTGACGCCATCCTGCCTGCCGCAATGCCACAGGTGACCACCGTCAGGATGACATCGGGTGGCGTGATGCCCGGCGGCGGCATGATCCAACAGCAGTTCGCAGACCGCCACGCCTCCCCCCAGATGCGACCCCATCGCCGTAACAAGGATTGGCCACCCGGCCAAAGCATCCCCTTACCCCCATGGGATGGGGGCGGCGAAATCCATCTGGCCAAACACCGTCTCGCGGTGCCATTTCAGGTTGTCCGGATGTGGCCAGTTGCGCCCGTCGCTCGGCAGACACAGTTTGCCCCCCGGCACGATCAGCCGGTCCACCACCTCGGACGGCACCTTGTTGCGCGAGATCAGGATGGTCATATCCGCGGCGACCGACACCAGCCCCCGATCAAACATCCAGTGCACCGTGCCCGACAGCGCCAACCCGTTACGCACCGCATCGCTGCCTTGCCGATCGACCGGGCGGATATGCGCGGCCTGAACCTCGGGCCGCCCGCCGCCATTGCGCAACCGCAGACCCGACATCGCACAGCGGTAATCATAGGCCGCCCGCACCTTGCGGCGAAAGGCGACGTCGCGGTACAGACGGCTTGTCAGACGCTCGATCACCGGGCGTTCAAAGGGCTGAACAGGTTCGTCCAATGCGCCAGCCTGCGGGTCATAGCGCGTCGCCTCGGCCTCGACCAGATCGGCAGGCAGACCCAGCGTGACAATCCGGGCAAAGTCGGCATCCGGCAACCGCCGAACCGCCAACTGCTGCGCCCCACCCGATTTCGGGCTGCCATCAGCTGCGCTCAACGACGCCTCCAGCGGCCGACCGTCCCGCAGGCGCGGCACCTCACGGTCAAACGGCAGATAGCTGCCCGGTTCGATCAGCGCCAGATACCGCCCCGCCTGCCCCGGTTTGGCAATCACCCGCTGCACCGTGGCCGCCGCGAAATAGCCCATCGGCCCGGCCTTGACGGGCTCATAGTAAATCACCCAATCGCCGACCGCCTCTTGCACAGCCTTCAGATAAGCCTTGGGAAAGTCATACTGGACCTCTGGCTGGTCGTCATAGATCGAACCGGCCTTGTGCATCAGGATCAGCTTTGTCATGGCCACCAGAAAAGCCGTGGGCGCCGATTTGGCAAGCCCTTTCTGCGGGCCGCAGGCTTGCCTTTTCGCCCCCGGCGGGCCATTAAACCCCATGCTCAAGACCCGGATCATCCCCTGTTTAGACGTCGCCGGTGGCCGTGTGGTCAAGGGGGTCAACTTTGTCGACCTGATCGACGCCGGTGATCCGGTCGCCGCTGCCCGCGCCTATGATGCGGCGGGCGCGGATGAGCTGTGTTTTCTGGACATCATGGCGACCGAGGAAAACCGCGGCACCCTGTTCGATCTGGTCACGCGGACGGCTGAACAGTGTTTCATGCCGCTGACCGTGGGCGGCGGCGTGCGGACCCATCACGACGTGCGCGCCCTGCTGCTGGCGGGTGCCGACAAGGTGTCGTTCAACTCGGCTGCCGTCGCCAACCCCGATGTGGTGGCCGAGGCGGCCGACCGGTTCGGGTCGCAGTGCATCGTCGTGGCGATAGACGCCAAAACCGTCGAACCCGGCCGGTGGGAAATCTTTACCCACGGTGGCCGCCGCGCCACCGGGATCGACGCTGTGGAATTCGCCCAGACCGTAGCGGCCAAAGGCGCAGGTGAGATCTTGCTGACCTCGATGGACCGCGACGGCACGAAATCGGGGTTCAACCTGCCCCTGACCCGCGCGGTTGCGGATGCCGTCTCTATCCCCGTCATCGCCAGCGGCGGGGTCGGCACGCTGGACCATCTGGTCGAGGGCATCACCCAAGGCCACGCCTCCGCCGTCCTGGCCGCCTCGATCTTCCACTTTGGCACCTATACCATCGGTCAGGCCAAGGCCCATATGGCCGCCGCCGGCATCCCGGTGCGGCTGACATGAGCGCGCTGGAACGCCTTGCCGCAACGATTGCCGCCCGCAAGGGCACCGATCCCGACACCTCGTGGACCGCAAAACTGCTGGCCAAGGGCCCCGACAAATGCGCCGAAAAGTTTGGCGAAGAGGCTGTTGAGGCAATCATCGAGGCCGTCAAGGGCGACCG
>JANNAF010000035.1:0-11281 GCA_031384005.1 Rhodobacterales bacterium
GCCCATTCGGTCACGATGGTCTACCGCCGTGCCAAGGACAAGATGAGCGCAAGCCCCTATGAACAGGACCACGCCGCCCAAGCCGGGGTGCAGATCATCTACGGTGCCGCCCCCAGGGCGATCACGCCAGCGGGGGTCGAATTTGCCTATGCCAGCGGCGAAACCTTTGTCCTGCCTGCCGATCAGGTGCTAAAGGCGATCGGGCAGAAACTGACCGATGCCCCGATCGCCACGGATGGCGCCAAACTGGCGGCGCGGGCCGGCAAGGTCTGGGCCGGTGGCGACTGCGCCGCCGGGGGCGAGGATCTGACAGTCACCGCCGTGGCCCAAGGCCGCGACGCGGCAGAAGAGATTAACGCGGTTTTGACGGGGGCGGTGGGTTGACACCCACCCTACAGGGAAAATCACATGGCTGACCTGACTTCAAACTTTATTGGCATCAAATCGCCGAACCCGTTCTGGCTGGCCTCTGCCCCGCCGACCGACAAGGCCTATAACGTCGAGCGTGCCTTTGCGGCGGGCTGGGGCGGCGTGGTGTGGAAAACGCTGGGGTCCGAGGGGCCGCCAGTGGTCAACGTGTCCGGCCCGCGTTACGGCGCGATCTTTGGGGCGGACCGGCGTTTGCTGGGCCTGAACAACATCGAACTGATCACCGACCGCCCGTTGCAGGTGAACCTGGACGAGATTAAATCCGTCAAACGCAAATGGCGCGACCGCGCCATGGTGATCTCGTTGATGGTGCCCTGCGATGAGGAAAGCTGGAAAGACATTCTTGCCCGCATCGAGGATACCGAGGCGGACGGGGTCGAGCTGAACTTTGGTTGCCCGCATGGCATGGCCGAACGCGGCATGGGGTCGGCGGTCGGGCAGGTGCCCGAATACATCGAAATGGTCACCCGCTGGGTCAAGAAATATTCCCGCATGCCCTGCATTGTGAAACTGACGCCCAACATCACCAATATTCTGGGGCCAGCCGGTGCGGCGAAACGCGGCGGCGCGGATGCGGTCAGCCTGATCAACACGATCAACTCGATCACCTCGGTCAATCTGGACAGCTTTTCCCCCGAACCGATGATCGACGGCAAGGGCACCCATGGCGGCTATTGCGGCCCAGCGGTCAAGCCGATTGCGATGAACATGGTGGCCGAGATTGCCCGCAGCCGCGAAACGGCGGGTATTCCGATTTCGGGCATCGGCGGCATCACCACATGGCGCGACGCAGCCGAATTCATGGCGCTGGGGGCGGGCAATGTGCAGGTCTGCACGGCAGCGATGACCTATGGTTTCAAGATCGTGCAAGAGATGATCTCGGGCCTGTCGCAGTATCTGGATGAAAAAGAGATGAGGCTGGACGACCTTGTCGGTCGCGCGACGCCCAATGTCACCGATTGGCAGTTCTTGAACCTGAACTATGTCACCAAGGCCCGCATCGACCCTGATGCCTGCATCAGCTGCGGGCGTTGCTATGCGGCCTGTGAAGATACCAGCCATCAGGCCATCGCAATCAAACCGGGCCCCAACAACGGTCGTGTGTTCGAGGTGATGGACGACGAATGTGTCGCCTGCAACCTGTGTGTTGATGTTTGTCCGGTAGAAAATTGCATCACCATGGTCGAACTGCCCAAAGGCAGCGTCGATCCGCGCACCGGGCGCACGGTGGGCGACTATGCCAACTGGACGATGCACCCCAACAACCCGTCTGTGGCGGCCAAGTAACCCCGGTTCTGCCGTCGCGGCCCATCCGGGCGTGACGGCAGAAATCCGTGCCCCAACACTCCCGCGCCAACACCCTGATTTTAGACGGGTTTTTAGTTAGCGCAATCGTGGTATCCTTCGGCCAAAGCGGCATGGATATGGCGCCAGACGCCGCCAACCCAGACCCCGCGCTGGCGCCATCACCGAACCTGACGCCAAAGGCCCGCCAGACCACGCGGGGGCGTTCAAACAGCCGTTTGGCGGCGATGCGCCCGATGATGCGGCCTTGCCGGTGACCCCCGGTCGCGCAGCGCCACGGTTTTCGGGGTGCAGACCGGTCGCGCAGGTCGCATGGCCCGCTACAGCGCCGCCGCCGGGTGGCACGAAAGTATGCGCCTTTGCGACACAGGGCGGCAACAGGATTGGTGATCTCGCGCGCTCTGCTTTGACGGCGCGCCGGTTATCGCTTAGATTGGCATCATGAGATACTCGCTCCTTGATCTGGCCCCGGTGGCCGAAGGCGACAGTACGGCACAGGCTCTGGCCCAAAGCCTCGACCTTGCCCGTTTGGCCGAGGCAGAAGGCTATCACCGCTTTTGGCTGGCCGAACATCACAACATGGCTGGCATCGCCTCGGCGGCTACGGCGGTCGTTGTGGGCCATATCGCGGCAGGGACGCGGACCATTCGGGTCGGGTCGGGCGGGATCATGTTGCCCAACCATGCGCCCCTGATCATCGCCGAACAGTTTGGCACGCTGGCCACCTTGTATCCCGACCGCATCGACCTTGGTGTTGGCCGCGCGCCGGGCACCGACATGGCCACAGCGCGCGCGCTGCGCCGCCACATGCAAACCGCCGACGAGTTTCCGCAAGACGTGGTTGAACTGCTGCACTACCTTGGCCCCGCAGATCCGACGGCGCAGGTCCGCGCTTTTCCGGGGCAGGGCACGCAGGTTCCGGTCTGGATCCTTGGCTCCAGTCTGTATGGCGCGCAGTTGGCGGCCTATCTGGGCCTGCCCTACGCGTTTGCCAGCCATTTCGCCCCTGCCATGCTGGATGTCGCGGCGCAAACTTACCGTGAGACCTTTCGCTCCTCGATCCATCTGGACCAGCCGTATTTCATGATGGCCGCCGGGGTTTGCGCGGCCCAGACCGATGCGCAGGCGCAATATCTGCGCTCGTCCCAAGTCATGGCCTTTGCCCGCCTGCGCAGCGGCACGCCCGGCAAACTGCCCCGCCCGCAACACGACCTGTCCGATATTCCGGCCCCGGTCATGGCGGGTGTCAACGATGCGCTGTCCTGCGCCGCCGTGGGGTCGCCCGATACGGTGCGCAGCCAGTTGGCCGCCCTGATTGCGCGCCACAAGCCCGATGAAATCATCCTGACCGGCATGATCCATGACCATGCGGCCCGGCTGCAATCCTTTGGCATCGCCGCCCAGATCCTGCGCGACCTGGGCTGACCGGCATCCTTCGGGCCAGACCGGGTCCACGGCAGGCCGGACCCGCAATCTGGCCACCATTCGCCCGCCTCACGCTGGTTCAACGCGGGCGCTCCACTGTCGATACGCGCCTCTGTCGATACGCGCCTCGGCAATCATGGGTTTGCCAGACCGGTCAAAGGGGTCAGTTCGTCGCCGGGGGCAGGCGATGTGTCCGTTGTCTGACCATGGCTGCTACGCCCAATCATGGTTAACAGTTTATGAACAAAAAAAGGTAAGCGGTTGTTTTTGTTATATTTTGCAAAGTGTCCGCGCGTGGACACTTTGCAAGACACCCTCAGATCGCCATTTGTTGGCCCATTTCGACCACCCTGTTCGATGGCAGGCAATAAAAGGCTGTGGCATCGGCCGCCGACCGGGACAAGGCAATAAAGACCCGCTCTTGCCAGAACGGCAGCCCCTGATGCCGGGCTGACCTGAACGTGCGGCGGTTGAGGAAAAATGAGGTGGTCATGATGTCAAACTTTTCGCCCCGCTTGCGGGCCAGTGACAGGGCCTTGGGGACGTTCGGGGTTTCCATATAGCCAAAGGTCAGGATGACACGCAGGAAGTTATCGCTCAACCGTTCCAAGGTGATCCGGTTGGCATCTGAAACGGTTGGCGTGGGGGCCACAGCAACGGTGACGATAAAGTTTTGACTGTGCAGAACCCGGTTGTGTTTCAGATTGTGCAGCAGGGCCGATGGTGCGGTGGCGGGGTCCTGCGTGAGAAAGACCGCCGTACCAGGCACCTCGATCGGAGTGGACTTTGAGAGCATTGCAATCAGCTTGACCAGTGAAATCGCGCTGTCTGCGGCCTTTCGTTTGACGTGATCCGTACCGCGCACCCAAATCAACACCAGCAGGCACATCGTGCCGGCAATCAGCACGGGCACGAAACCACCATCGCCAAGTTTGGTAAGATTGGCTGTCAGGAACACCACTTCAATCAGCAAAATTGGCGCCATCACCAGTGCAGCGACCCAGACCGGCCATTTCCACGCCCGGACAAATACCACAAACGCAAGGATCGAGGTGATCACCATGTCGCCGGTCACCGCGATCCCATAGGCCGAGGCGAGGTTGCTGGACGATTCAAACGCCACGACCAGAACAATCACCGCCAGCATCAAGATCATGTTGACCCGGGGCATGTAGATCTGTCCGTGCTGGGTTTCAGAGGTGTGCCGGATTTCAAGCCGCGGCAGCAAGCCCATTTGCACGGCCTGCTGCATCATCGAGAACGCACCTGAAATGACTGCCTGGCTGGCAATCACAGTTGCCGCAGTGGCAAGGATGACAAGGGGCAACAGCCAGCCTTCTGGCGCCATCAGAAAGAACGGATCGCTGGCCTTTTCCGGATGAGCGAGCACCATGGCGCCCTGACCGAGATAGCTGAGTGCCAATGACGGGAACACAAGGATACCCCACGCCAACCGGATCGGCTTGCGACCGAAATGACCCATGTCGGCATAAAGCGCCTCGCCACCGGTGACGGCAAGGAAAACCGAGCCCAAGACAATGAAGGATGCAAGCTGGTGACGCACCAGAAAGCTGAGGGCGTGGCTGGGATTGAGCGCGTACAGGATCGTCGCATCGTCCACCAGATGAACCAGACCCATGACAGCCAGAACCACAAACCAAAGCACCATGATTGGGCCAAACAGTCTGGAGACTCGTTCGGTGCCCTGCGCCTGAAAAAGGAACAAACCAACGATGATGACAATTGTTGTCAGGACCACAAAGGGCTGAAATCCGGGCGCGACAATGGCCATGCCTTCGACGGCCGACAGGACCGACATCGCCGGAGTGATCATCGCATCGCCGAAAAACAATGAGATCCCGACCACGCCGATTGCGAGCAACCAACCCGGTCGTTTTTGGAGAGCCTGTTGGACCAGAGCGACGAGTGACAGCGTCCCCCCTTCGCCCCGGTTGTCAGCGCGCATGACCAGCAAGATATACTTGATCGTCACGATCAGAATGAGCGTCCACAGTAACAACGACACCACGCCCATGACTTCTGTCCGCTGGTCGCCTTGTCCGCCGACCGCATGCAATGATTCCCGAAAGGCGTACAGCGGGCTTGTTCCGATATCGCCATAGACGACACCAACGCTGCCCAGCACCAGTTTCCACAGGTTCTGAGGGGCGGTTTTCGGTGTATTTGGGGCGGTCGGTTCGGCCTTGGGAGAGGCGTCGCTACTGAGGGTGTTTGGTTCGTTCATAACCTTGGCCGTGGACCAATCAAGACTGTTCACTACACCGGGCAAAGGGGAACGTCCAGCCTTGCTTGACGATCAAACGATGGGCGGGCGGATGACGTCACGGAGATTCAAGGTGTCAGCAGGCGGCGAAACAGCAAGGTCAGGTAGTCTTGCGCCTCGGTATAGGGGTCGTGGTCGGGGCCAAGGACGCCGCGGACCTGAACGTCGAAATCGGCATAATGCTGGGTCAGCGCCCAGATCGAGAAGATAAGATGCACCGGGGGGAGTGGGGCGATACGGCCCTCGGCCATCCAGCGGCGCAGGATTATCGCCTTGTCATCAACCAGGGTTTTCAACGGCCCCTCGATTGCGGCCATCATCCGGGGGGCACCCTGGAGGATTTCGTTGGCGAACAGGCGGCTTTCGCGCGGAAAATCGCGGGCGAGGTCCAGTTTGCGCCGGACATAGGACAGCACCTCGGTCACCGGGTCACCTTTGGGGTTCATCTGGCGCAGGGGATCCAGCCAGGTTTCCAGCATCTGGTCCAGCAAGGCGAGGTAGACGGCATCCTTGGACGGGAAATAATAAAGCAGGTTCGGTTTCGACAGGCCCGCCAGATCCGCGATCTGGTCCAGCGTTGCCCCGCGAAAACCCTGCTGGGAAAACACGTCCAGACCCGCCTCCAGGATGGCTTTGGAGTTGCGTTCCTGAATTCGGGTGCGTGGTTTGAGCATCGGGGTTCGCCTTTCTGCCGGGGGGTCAGGATGGCGCAAAATCGGGCGGAATGTAAACGGGATTTGCCGATTTGCCCCGGTTTTCCTGAGTGTCCGCGCGTGGACAAAATGGAATAGTTATATGAATCATCAGGTTAGAAATTTTCATTAACCTGACCTTAACTTTTTGGGTCCGGTGGACGCGCCAGAATCCTTAATCAGACGTTCGGACGAGCAGAAAGCGCTTTGGTCAGGTGTCCGTCCTGACATGGGAAGGACTGGCGGGTGGCCGAAGCAGTCCGTCGTGGCTTGCGCTGCGACGGCTTTGCCTGGTGGCAGGAGGACAGGACAAAATCCCGCCCCCCCACAATCGCTCAAGACATCATGACAACCAGATACACCACCACGGTCAGCACCGCACAGACACGCGGTGACCGACCAAAACCGGCCCACAGGGCCAAACACGCGAACATCGCGTTATGAACCACATCCTGCGCCAGCAGCCAGCCAGCCCATTCAACGATCAGTTGCAGATACCACATCATCAGGTATTCTCCTGTTATGCGGCGAGGCCCCGCCTGGGTTAAGGCGTTGTCCGGACAAGGATAATCTGGACCAGAACGGGCCGTTTGTTGAGATGAACGAAGTTGGCGTTGGTTGGATGAAATTGATGAAAGTTGGCTAAAGTTGAACAGGCCATCCTGATCGCCTTTGGCGAAGCCGTAAGCGGTGCCCGTATCGACAAGGGATGGACCCAACCCGACGTCGACGAGGCGATGCAGGGGGGCATCGACAAATCGCACTACTCCAGCATCGAAAATGGCAAGCGCAAGGGTCTGAGTCCCGTTACCGTGTCCCGTCTCGTTGCCGCTCTGGATTTGGATAAACGCTGGATCGACTGCTTCCGAACCGGTGCCGCGATACCGCCCAGCATGGCGACCCCTACCGTCGAAGAGACCAAGCAACGCGAACAAACCGCCGAACGGCTGGTGGCCAAGGCGAAAAACGACCCCGCCGTCCCGCCAATCGCGGAAAATTTGCTCAAAACCCTCGCCTTTGAATTTGCGGGCGGGGATTACCTTGACCTGCACACCACCTACATCGCCCTAAGGCAAGCGCTTGAGGCCGCCGAAAACATCCGCAAACGCGGAGAGATGCCGCCAGACAATACAGGCAGCCAGTTGAACGCGGTGATGGCTGAGGTATCCAAACTCAACAACCAAGGCTCCTTGGCAGATGCCGACGCCCTGCTTGACGCCGAAGAAAGGCGCATGCGCGAGGCCCAAAATTCCGAGCGCGACCGGATGGAGCAGCAGGCGCAAACCCTGCTGACCCAGAGAATTAACCAAGACCGCCTGCGCATCCGCCCCGATCTGGCCGCCGACCGGATCATCCGCAACCTGCGTGACTTCCCGCAAGGTCAGCTTTTTTGGGCGGTGAATACCAAGGCTGATGAGTGGAAAGACAAAGGTCACAAGGCTGGCGATATGTTTGCCTTGCAGGTCGCGCTCGCCTTGGCGCAGGACAATTTCGAAAGAGTGGAAGGGAAACCGCTGGCTGCATTCGCGTTTTATACCCTTGGCTGGTGTCACCTTCGGTTGGCGCAACGATCAAGCGGCGATCAGCATTTGAACTCGGCATTGCGCGCCTTTGGTGCCGCCGTACAGAAGTTCGACAAGGCGAAAGAACTAGGGAATTGGTCCGCCAGTCAGGATGGACTTGGGTTGGCACTTCGCGAAATGGGTCAGCGGCAAAAGGACCCCGCGCTGTTGGCGCAGGCGGTCACCGCCCTCCGCGCGGCGTTGAAGGTTGATCAGCAGATCAAGTCAGCCAATCTCAAAAGAGGGTGGAACAGCCTCGGCAACGCCCTTCGAGCACTGAGTGAGTTGACTGAAAATGTAGAAACGCTGCGCGAGGCGGAAACGGCGCTATCCACTGCCCTCGCCTTTCGGGACAAGGCCAAAGACCCGCTTGAATGGGAAACGACCCAAAACAACCTCGCCCTTGCCCAACGTTGGCTGGGCGCCGTCACTAGCGACACGGCCAAGCTGCAACAGGCCCGCGATGGCTATACCGCCTGCAAGGATTTGGGCTTTGAGCGCGACGCCCCGTTCGATTGGGCGATACTCCAATGGAACATCGCCGATCTGGCCTTGGCGCGCTATCGCCTTGCCCCCGATCCGGCCCTGCTGGTCGAAGCGCGGGACTATGTGGCCCGTGCCCGTGCCTTTTTTGTTGATGGGTCAGAATACCAGACCGAACGTTGTGACGAATTGATCGCCCAGATTGACGCGGCAGCGGCTGGTCCCTAGCGCCGTCACACCCGCCAACGGCCCAAACGATCAAACGACCGCGCGACTGTGCAAAGCCCGCTTCGCCTGCACGGCGCCCCGTCTGTGCCGCGTCATACCGTTGCTGCATCGGTTTCGTCTGGCCCCCTTTGTCCGCAACCCGCGGCAAGGTGTTTGGCCCAGGCATAATTCGTCTTGTCCGCTTGGCCTGATCACGCCACTGTCGGGCCATGGTTCAACAGAAAGGCCCCAGCCCATGCGCGCCCCTTGCACCGTTACCTTGCTGGTCGAAGATGCCCGCGTTCGCGTGGCGCGGTTTGAGTTTGCGCCGGGGGCCGAGACGGGGTGGCATCGGCATGGCCATGACTATGTGATTACCGCGATCACCGATTGCCCGATGCTGATTGAGGAGCCGGGTGGCGGCGTTCGGCGGGTGTTGGTCGCGGCGGGCACCGCCTATGTGCGCGCCGAGGGGGTTGAGCATAATGTCGTCAATGACGGTCAGGTGCCGATGAGTTTTGTCGAGGTCGAGTTGAAAGAGGGCGCGCGGGCCTGAGGTGTCAGGCGGTTTGCGCCATCAGCGCGGTGATCCCGCGGATGACCAAGGCATGATCCTCGGCCTGGGGCAGGCCTGAGACGGTGGCCACGGCGACCATGCCGACACCGGCCACACGGATGGGCACGGCGCCACCGTGGTCGGCGTAATCCGCCTCGGACAACCCATCGCGCGACAGGGTCTGGTTGCGTTCGGCATTGCGCAGGCCCACGGCCATTGAGGCGCGGCCGGTCATCAGGGTGGTGTTGCTTTTGCGCCGTGCCCAGTTGTCGTTGCCCGCCTGCGACCCCGGCAGGGCGGCGTGAAAGTAGGTGCGGTGGGCGTTGCGTATGTTGATCACCACGGGCAGGCCCTGAGCAAGGTCGATCAGGATTGTGCCCAGTTGCAGGGCAGTCGCCTCATCAAAGCGGGTCAGGATCAGGGCGGCAGCCTCAGTTTCGAGGTCAGAGAGGGTCATAGGATGGCTCCGATCATGATGGGGTCCGGGTGGAGGCAAGGCGCATCTTGGTCAGCGGCCTTCGGCAACGGCTGCTTTCCAGCCCAAGACGCAAAGGATCAGCATGATGACGTTGCCGATGAAATCAACCGCCATCACGGCGTTGATCACAGGTTGCACAAAGTAGAAGTGGTAGTTGAACCAGAAGAACGGCAGCAGGGCCACGCCATAGGCGGCAAAGCTGTAGCGTGTGAAGCGGCTGGTCAGAATGAAGAGGCTGCACAGCACGGCCTGCGCGCCAAAGCAGCCCATCAGCAGGGGGGTAAGCGGCCCTGTGACCTGCATTTCGGGGCGCACGGCCAGATCCAGCACGCTTTGTGGCGCGACCAGGGCCCAGCCGCCCAAGGTGATGAACGGAACGGCGATCAGGCGTTGCAGGGTGGTGGCGGACAAATTCATGCCAGGCTTCCTTCAGATAGCGCCGATGCCGCGCAGGATCATGGTTTTAACCTGATCCTTGGCCTCACGCCACTGGGCATCGGTCAGGGGTTTGCCGCCGTTCAGGGTTTCGATCTGGTGGCCAAAGTCGGCATAGTGCTGGGTGGTGGCCCACAGCATATACAGCAGGTGTTCAGGGTTGACGGGGCGCATCTTGCCTTCGTCCACCCAGCGTTGGATCAGGGCGGCGCGGCCTGTGGTCCAGTCGCGCAGGGTGGTTTCCAGATAGTCCTGAATGACCGGCGCGCCGTGCATCACCTCGGACGCCCAGACTTTGGACCCGTTGGGGTGGCGGCGCGAGATTTCCATTTTGGCGTCGATATAGGCGCCGATGCCTTCGACTGGCCCTGCCGCGTTGTCCATGCTTTCGGCGGCATGGAGCCAGATTTCAAATATGTTGCCCACGACGCGGCGGTACAGATCCTCTTTGGTGGCAAAGTAATAGTGCAGGTTGGCCTTGGGCAGGCCCGCCATATCGGCGATCAGTTGCATGGTGGCACCGCCGAAGCCAGCCTCGGCAAAGACGGTTTCGGCGGCGTGCAGGATTGTCGTTTCGTTTTGCTGCCTGATTTCAAGGCGGCGGGGCGGGCGGGCGGTGTCTGTCACGCGGTGTCCTCGAATTAGGGTTGACCGGTTGGTCAGGTTCTGTAGCCTTTTGATCTGACCATACGGTCAGGAAATGAGTCGCGGCAAGCGTTCAGTGGGGAAGATGGCAATGGCTACGGGTGAGAACCGGCGGATCAATCCGGCGCGGCTGTGGGACAGCCTGATGGCGATGGCGCAGATCGGCCCGGGGATCGCCGGGGGCAACAACCGCCAGACCCTGACCGATGCCGATGGTGAGGGGCGGCATCTGTTTGCGCGCTGGTGTGCGGATGCGGGCATGATGATGGGCGTCGACACCATGGGTAACATGTTCGCGACGCGGGCGGGGACCGAGGATCTGGACCCGGTTTACATGGGGTCGCATCTGGATACGCAGCCAACCGGGGGCAAGTATGACGGGGTGTTGGGCGTTCTGGGCGCGCTGGAAGTGGTGCGCACGCTGAACGATCTGGGCGTCCGGACGCGGCATCCGATCGTGGTGACGAACTGGACCAATGAGGAGGGGGCGCGGTTTGCGCCTGCGATGCTGGCGTCAGGGGTCTTTGCCGGGCTGCATACCGAGGAGTATGCCAAGGGCCGCCGTGACATGGACGGCAAGCTGTTCGGCGAGGAGTTGGCCCGGATTGGTTGGGTGGGCGATGAGGTCGTGGGGGCGCGGAAAATCCATGCGATGATCGAGTTGCACATCGAGCAGGGGCCGATATTGGAGGCCGAGGGCCGCACGATTGGGGTGGTGACGCATGGGCAGGGGCTGTGGTGGTTGGAGATCACGCTGACCGGCCGCGATGCGCATACCGG
>JANNAF010000036.1:0-11383 GCA_031384005.1 Rhodobacterales bacterium
GGTAGCGGTTGATGACCCGAGTTGCGATGGCGCGGTATTGGTCCGCCTTTGCCGACATGCCCGGCTCATGGGCGCGGGCCGCGATCCAGCCCAGATAGGTCAAACTGCGCAGCACGATGAACAGCGGCAGCAGTTTCAGGTCCGGCAGGGCGCGGTTGGTCGCGTAACCTGCCAGCAGCGCCGATTGCAGGTCGGGGAAATCAGGCTCATCGACGGCCTCGTACAGCGTGGTGGCCAGATCGAACAGGCGGTAGCCAAAGCCGCTGTCATCAAAGTCGATGAAATGGACGTGGCACCCATCGACCAGCACGTTTTCATTGACCAGATCGGCGTGGATCAGGCCGATATCCTGCGGCGGGGCGGTGTCCAGCACGGCGCGGGCCCTGTCCCTGACGGCGATCAGGTCGGGTGATCCGTCCCAGAACCGGCCCCAGAACGGCGCATCCCCCACCAACCCATCACGGTCCCAATGCGGGCGGGTAAAGCCGGGGGGCGGTGTCCATTGGTCGGTCAGGGCATGCAGGCGGGCCATCTGCGCGCCGATGGCCGCGAACAGCGCGGGGCGGGCGGGTCCGGTCAGGGCAAGCGGCTGACCCGACCGGCCCATGGGCTGGCCCGGCAACCATGACAACAGGCTGGCGTGACGGTCACCGATGCGGACCAGCAGCGCGCCCGTCGCCGTGGCCATCGGGCGCGGCACCAACACCCCCTGCCCGGCCAGCATCGCCATCCAGTCCAGTTCCGACCGCAACGCGGTGGTGGAATGATAGCCGGGCCGATGCAGGCGCAGGGCATGGGGGCCAAGGGTGGTATCCACCCGGTAGACCACATTTTCGCGCTGCATGAACAGGACGGGGGCCCCGGTGATTTGTGGCCAGTGGGCGGCCAGAGTGACAAGGTTGGTCATAGCCCGGCCAGCACATGGTCAAGGGTCTGGATCACCAGATCCGCCTCGGGGACACCAAAGGGCATGGGGGGGCGGATTTTCAACACGTTATAGGAAATGCCATTGGCCCCCATCAGGATGCCATTCTGGCGCATCTGGTTGACCACCCGGTCGGCCATCGCGCGGGCCGGGGCCTTGGTCGCGCGGTCCGTCACCAGTTCCACACCATTGGCCAAACCCGACCCACGCACATCGCCGATCAGTTCATGCTTTTGCGCCAGCGCGCGTAGGCCCGCGCGCAGGTGGGTGCCGGTCGCCTCGGCGCGCGATTGCAGGCTCTCCTCCCACAGCACATCCAGCACGGCACTTGCGGCGGCGCAGGACACCGGGTTGCCGCCAAAGGTGTTGAAATAGCGGAAAGATTTGCGAAACGCGCTGATGATGTCAAGGCTGGTCGCAACGGCAGCGACCGGATGGCCGTTGCCCATCGGTTTGCCCATCGTCACAATATCGGGGGCAAATCCGGCGCGCTGATGGCCCCAGAAATGGCTGCCGATGCGGCCAAAGCCGGGCTGAACCTCGTCCGCGATGATGATACCGCCATATTTGCGCACAACGGCCAGCGCAGGGTCAAGAAAGCCAGGGGGCAGATCGGGAAAGCCTTCGTTCACAAAGAATGGGTCCAGAATGATGCCCGACACGCCATGGCCTGCGGAGGCCAGAGACTGACAGGCCGCCTCGACCTGCTGCGCCAGATCACCTGCCGCGCGATAGCTGTCAGGGGCGGGGATGTGGCGGACATGGGTGCCAAAACCGCCGATCGGGGGCATGGTGGTGGACAGCTGCGACACGGCGGCGGTGTTGCCGTGATAGGTGTGGTCGGTGGCGATGATACCGGTCCGCCCGGTGACCGCCTGCGCCATGCGCAGGGCGACGTCATTCGCCTCGGACCCGGTGCAGACCATGATGGCGCTGGTGATCTGCGGCCCAAAGGTGACGACCAGACGTTCGACATAGTCCAGAATACCCTCGTGCAGATATCGGGTATGGGTGTTCAGCTGGCTGGCCTGCCGGGCAATCGCCGCCAGCACATGGGGGTGACAATGGCCGACATGGGGGACATTGTTATAACAATCCAGATACTTGCGGCCATGCGCATCCCAGACCCAGGTGCCCTGCCCGCGGACCAGATGCAGCGGCTGGTCATAGAACAGCCGCAGATTGGGACCCAGCAGGCGGGTGCGGCGCTGGTCCAGTGTTTCGGTCATGCCGCCGCCGTCAGGCCCGCATCCAGAGCGGTCAGGATGGTTTGAACATCGGCGGCGGTCACGATCAACGGGGGCGACAGGATGATGTTCGGCCCCGAAGTGCGGACCATCGCCCCGTTCTGATAGGCGACCTCGGCCACCCTGTTGACCTTGTCCTTGGACGGGGCGGATTTGGTCACGCGGTCGGCCACCAGTTCGATGGCGCACATCAACCCCTTGCCCCGCGCATCACCGACCAAGGGGTGCCGCGCCTTCAACGCCTGCAACCCGGCCAACAGTTCCACCCCACGCGCGCCGGCATTGGTGGCGACGTCCAGCCGCTTCATTTCGGCCAGTGCGGCCAAGGCCGCCGCGGCACCGACCGGGTGACCGGAATAGGTATAGCCGTGGCCGATGCTGGCCAGACCGGATTTCGACGCTTCGAATGTCTCGGTCATCTTGTCGTGGATCATCACGGCGCCAAACGGGTAATAGCCATTGGTGATGGCCTTGGCGGTGCAGATCATGTCGGGCTGCACACCCCAAAGGCGGCTGCCGCTCCACGCGCCGGTGCGGCCAAAGGCGGTGATCACCTCATCCGCGATCATCAAGATACCGTGGCGGTCGCAGATCTGGCGCATCAGCGGCATAAAGCTTTCGTGCGGCACGATCACGCCGCCCGCGCCCAAGACCGGCTCCATGATGAAGGCGGCGATGGTGTCGGCGCCTTGAAAGGCGATCTCATCCTCGAACAGGGCGGCGATGCGGGTGGCGATTTCAGCACCGTCTGTGATGTTCCAGGGGTTGCGGTAATCCCAAGGGGCGGGCAAGTGAAAGACGCCGGGCAGCAAGGGTTCATAGGCGCGGCGAAAGTTCTGGTTGCCGTTGACCGACGCGCCGCCAAAATGGGTGCCGTGGTAACCCTTTTTCAGGGCAAAGAACTTGGTCCGCTCGGCCTGACCGCGCAGTTTGTGGTATTGCCGCGCCAGACGCAGGGCGCTTTCCACCGAATCTGACCCGCCGCTGGTGAAAAAGCTGCGCGTCATCCCCTCGGGGGCAAAGAACTGCGCCAATTCCCACGACAGTTCGATCGCCGGTTCGTTGGTGGTGCCGCGAAAGGTGGAATAATAGGGCAGATCGGCCAGTTGGTTGGTGATCGCCTGTTTCACCGTATCGGCGGAATAGCCAAGGTTGACGTTCCACAACCCGCCCACCCCATCGACCACACGGTGACCGTCAATGTCGGTGAGGTGGACCCCTTCCGCGCGCGAGATCACCCGTGGCGGATGGGCGCGCATGTCGCCCGCGTGGGCCATGGGGTGCCACAGGTGTTTGGCGTTGTTTTCCGTGATGAAATTGGCGTCACGCATGGCGGGGGGCCTTTCGGGGCGGGACCGCGCCATAAAGGCGGGCCGAGATTTCGGCGGCGGCATCACAGACCAGTGCGCCACATCGGGCCAATACCTGCGGACTGCTGCGGACCGACGGCAGGGCGATGGCGATGGCCCCGATGGGCAGGTGATGGGCGTTCAGGATAGCGGCGGCGACGGATTGGACGCCGGTTTCCTTGAACTGATCAGATTGCGAATAACCACGTGCCCGCGCCTCGGCCACCAGATGTGCCACGGCGGCCGGGTCGGTGCGGGTCTGGTCGTTGAAGCGGGCCAGAGGTTTGCGCAAGGCGGCCTCGACCACCGTGGCGGGTGAGGCCGCAAGAAAGGCAAGGCCCGACGCGGTGGCATGCAGCGGCAGCTTTTGCCCCACCTCGATGATCACGCGGTTGGTTTTGTCACTGGCCTGTGAGACGACAGAATTCATCGCGCCACCACCATATTCACTGGCATGGGCCGATTCGCCCGATGTTTCGGCCAGCGCACGCACAACAGGTTGCGCGATGCGAAAGAACGGAAAACGTTCTTCGCGCAGGCGGCCCAGGGCAAGAAGGGCCGGACCAAGGCGGTAGTCGCGGCTGTCGTCGTCCTGTTCAACAAATCCTTGCGATTTCATCTCGACCAGCAGACGGCGGGCGGTGGCCTTGTCATAGCCGGCCGCTTTGGCAATATCGGTCAGGCCCAGCCGCGCCCCGGGTTGCGACAGGATATCCAAAAGAGCCAATGCCTTGCTGACGGTGCCCATCGCGCGTCCTGACTGGAATGATAGGTCAGCTTGACAGCGGGGAGGTTTGTTTGCAAGTCTATAGTTGCACCCATGGTTCATATAATAAACCATTTAGATGAGGCCACCATGACCCAACCCGAGATTGACCGCCTGCGGGCCCTGCCAGTTGCGGCGGGGCAGTTGTTCATCGGCGGGGCGTTCCGGCCTGCCGCAAAGGGGGGGGTGATGGATGTCGTGTCTCCCATTGACGGGCGGGTGTTCACCACGATTGCAGCCGGATCCGGGCGGGATGTCGATGCGGCGGTCAGCGCGGCGCGGGTGGCCTTTGACGGCGGCACATGGTCGCGGGCGGCCCCGACAGACCGCAAAAGGGTCATGTTGCGGATTGCGGACCTGATCGAAAAGAACGCGCTGGCGCTGGCCGTGCTGGGTGTGCGCGACAATGGGACAGAGATCGCGATGGCGTTGAAGGCCGAGCCGATGTCTGCGGCAGGCACATTCCGCTATTACGCCGAAGCGATTGACAAGGTGTATGGCGAGATTGCGCCGACCGCGCCAAACGTTCTGGGCCTGATCCACCGCGCGCCGGTGGGGGTGGTGGCGGTCATCGTGCCGTGGAACTTTCCAATGATGATTGCGGCGTGGAAGGTGGCGGCGGCGCTGGCCATGGGCAATTCGGTGGTGTTGAAACCGGCCGAGCAGGCGTCGTTGAGCCTGTTGCGGCTGGCCGAGATTTGCGCCGAGGCGGGGCTGCCCGAGGGGGTGTTGAATGTCGTCATCGGTCTGGGGGCCACGGTGGGAGCGGCACTGGGGCTGCATGTGGATGTGGATGTGCTGGCATTCACCGGGTCGGGGCCAGTCGGGCGGCGGCTGATGGAGTATTCGGCGCGGTCGAACCTGAAGCGGGTGTTTTTGGAGCTGGGGGGCAAGTCGCCCAACATTGTGTTCGCCGATGCGCCGGATCTGGAGCAGGCGGCCAAAGTGTCGGCTTACGGGATCTTTCGCAACGCGGGGCAGGTCTGTGTGGCGGGGTCGCGGTTGTTGGTTGAGGCGTCGATACATGACGATTTCGTCGCATCGGTCGCGGCGATTGCGGCCAAGATGCGGGTGGGGGACCCGCTGGACCTGACCTCGGAAGTGGGGGCGATCACCAGTGAGGCGCAGATGGAAAAGGATCTGGGTTTCATGCGGCGGGCCGAGGACGAAGGCGGGGAATTGGTGACCGGCGGGCACAGGGTGCGGCAGGAGACGGGCGGGTTTTATCTGGCGCCCACGGTGTTTTCCGGCATCACGCCGGGGATGAAACTGGCACAAGAGGAGGTGTTCGGGCCGGTGTTGGCGGTGATGAAGTTCGACGGCGAGGAGGAGGCGTTGCGGCTGGCGAACGGGACGGTTTACGGGCTCGCCGCGGCGGTGTGGACGGCCAATCTGTCACGGGCGCACCGGATGGTGCGGGGTATCCGGGCCGGGGTGGTGCATGTCAACACCTATGGCGGGGCGGATAATACGGTGCCCTTGGGAGGGGTCGGGCAGTCGGGGAATGGCCATGACAAGAGCCTGCATGGCTTGGACAAATATACCGACCTCAAGACGGCCTGGATTCAGTTATAGGCTCTGTCCGCGCGCGGACATTTTTGATTTTCGTTTTATTTCTGAGGGTTGGCGTTTTGCGTTAACCGGATGGAAAGGTTTGGCGGCGGCGCGTGGTGCGGGCGTGGACGGGGGTTTCACACCCCCGGGACGGATTGGTTCGGGGAACCAACCCGTCCGCCCCCGTGGGATATTTAGGGACGGATGAAACGAAAGACGCCCCCGGTTTTTTGGCCGGGGGCGGTTGGGCATCAGGCCAGATCGAAGCGGTCGGCGTTCATCACCTTGACCCAGGCGGCGATGAAGGCCTGCACGAAGGCCGGGCCCGAGGTGGATTGGCCATAGACCTCGGCCACGGCGCGCAACTGGCTGTTGGAGCCGAAGACGAGGTCGGCGCGGGTGCCGGTCCATTTCAGGGCGCCGGTGGCACGGTCGTGGCCTGCGAAGGTATGGCCCTCGTCGGTTGATTTCCACTCTGTGGCCATGTCGAGCAGGTTGACGAAGACGTCCGTCGTCAACTGACCCGGACGGGTGGTGAGGACGCCGTGGGCGGCCCCGCCGTGGTTGGCGCCCAGAACCCGCATGCCCGCGACCAGAACGGTCATTTCGGGGGCGGTCAGGGTCATCAACTGGGCGCGGTCGATCAGCAGTTCTTCGGCGGAGACCGACAGGTTGGGTTTGAGGTAGTTGCGAAAGCCGTCGGCGATCGGTTCGAGGACCGAGAAGCTTTCGACATCGGTCTGGTCCTGGGTCGCGTCACCACGGCCCGGGGAGAAGGGGACGGTGACGCCGCAGGCCTGTTCGATGCCGACCGAACCGCCAAGGACGATCAGGTCCGCCAGCGACACCGGGGGTGCTGATGCGGCCTTGATCCCCTGATACACCGCAAGGATGCGGGCGAGTTTGGCGGGTTCGTTGACGGTCCAATCTTTTTGCGGGGCCAGTGCAAGACGCGCGCCATTGGCACCGCCACGCTTGTCCGAGCCACGGAAGGTCGAGGCCGAGGCCCACGCGGTGGAGACCATGTCGGCCACCGACAGGCCGGAGGCGGCGATTTTGGCCTTGAGCGCGGCCACATCGGCGTCGGACAGTTTGGCCGGGGCGGCGGGGATCGGGTCTTGCCAGATCAGATCCTCGGCTGGGACTTCGTTGCCCAAGTAGCGGACCTTGGGGCCCATGTCGCGGTGGGTCAGTTTGAACCAGGCGCGGGCGAAGGCATCGTGGAAGGCCGCCGGGTCGTTCAGGAAGCGCTGCGAGATCGGGCCATAAATCGGGTCCATCTTCATCGCCATATCCGCCGTCGTCATCATTGGCGGGTGCGTTTTGGACGGGTCATGGGCGTCGACGACCATATCCTGAGGCTCGCAGTTCACCGGGTGCCATTGCTGGGCACCTGCCGGGCTGCGGCCCAGTTGCCAGTCGTATTTGAGCAGGACCGTCAGGTAGCCCATGTCCCATGTCGTCGGGTTGGGCTTCCATGCCCCCTCGATCCCCGAACCGGTGGTATGGATGCCGACACCGGTGCCAAAGGCGTTGTGCCAGCCCAGACCCTGCTGTTCCATGCCCGCGCCTTCGGGTTCGCGGCCGACAAGGGCGGGATCGCCTGCGCCATGCGCCTTGCCGAAGGTGTGGCCGCCTGCGGTGAGGGCGACGGTTTCCGCGTCATTCATTGCCATCCGGGCGAAGGTTTCGCGGATGTCGCGGCCCGAGGCGACCGGGTCGGGGGTGCCGTTCGGACCCTCGGGGTTCACATAGATCAGGCCCATCTGCACGGCGGCCAGCGGGTTTTCCAACTGGCGGTCGCCGGTATAGCGGGCATCGCCCAGCCAGGTCTCCTCGGCGCCCCAATAGATATCTTCCTCAGGCTCCCACACATCCGCCCGGCCACCGCCAAAGCCGAAGGATTTGAAGCCCATATCCTCCATGCCGACGTTGGCGGCATAGATCATCAGGTCAGCCCAGGACAGCGCGTTGCCGTATTTCTGCTTGATCGGCCACAACAGGCGGCGGGCCTTGTCGAGGTTGACGTTGTCGGGCCAGGAGTTCAGCGGCGCAAAGCGCTGGGTGCCAGAGGACGCGCCGCCACGGCCATCACCGGTGCGGTAGGTGCCAGCCGAGTGCCAGGCCATCCGCACAAACAGCGGGCCATAGTGGCCCCAGTCGGCGGGCCACCACGTCTGGCTGTCGGTCATCAGGGCGACAAGGTCGACGCGCAGTGCGGTCAGGTCGAGTTTCTTGAACTCGTCGGCATAGTTGAAGTCGGCACCCAGCGGGTTTGACTGTGCGCCGTTCTGGTGCAGGATGCGGATGTTCAGTTGGTTCGGCCACCAGTCGCGGTTGCCGCGCAGATTGGACACGGCGTGTTTGACAGCGCCGTGAAGGACCGGGCATTTGCCGCCGCCGGTGTCGTTTCCGTCCATGACAGTCTCCTGATGTTGGGTTTGGCGAAACCATAGCAAAGTCGCGCGATTAGTTTAAGTAGGATTTCCTGATTGCAGTGATAAGGTGGCCTTATGAACAACCTGACCCTGAAACAGTTCCGCTATTTCGAGGCGCTGGCCCGCATGGGCCATTTTGGCCGGGCCGCCGAGGTGTGCGCCATTTCGCAGCCCGCCTTGTCGATGCAGATCAAGGAGATGGAGGTGAGCCTGGGGACGGCGTTGTTTGAACGGGGTCCCCGGCAGGTGCGGCTGACCCAGTTCGGCGAGGGGTTTGCGCTGCGGGTGCGTGAGATTTTGCGGTCAGTCGAGGAGTTGGGAGATCTGGCGCGGGTGGCGCAGGGCGGGTTGGTGGGGCGGTTGCGGATCGGGGTGATTCCCACGATTGCGCCCTATTTGCTGCCGTCGCTGATGGCGGCGCTGGCGCGGCAGGCCAGTGGGTTGGACATTCATGTCCGCGAGACGGTCACGCCGCGTCTGTTGCAGGATCTGGCCGAGGGGCGGTTGGACTGTGCCATCGTGGCCTTGCCGGTGTCGGAGGCGTCCCTGACCGAGGTGGCGTTGTTTTCCGAGGAATTCCTGTTGGTGCGCCCGTTGGCCGATGCCGGAAAGCCGGTGCCGAGCCGCGAGGTTCTGCGCGAGATGCGGGTGTTGCTGCTGGAGGAGGGGCATTGTTTTCGCGATCAGGCGTTGTCGTTTTGCGGGATGCAGGTGCCAGTGGCGCGTGAGGTGTTGGACGCCAGTTCGCTGGCGACCCTGGTACAGATGGTGGGGGCCGGGATGGGGGTGACGCTGGTGCCGCAGATGGCCGTGGCGGTCGAGACGCGGTCAGCGGCGGTGGCGGTGGCACGGTTTGCCGAGCCGCGTCCGGAACGGATGGTGGGGATGGTGTGGCGCAAGACCAGCCCGCTGGCGCGGCAATTGGGGCAGTTGGCCAATGTGGTGCGGCAGGCGGCGGTCGGGGTCGGGGTGGGAGTGGGGGTCAAGCCCGCCGAGGGGCTTGACCCGGTTTTTCAGTAGCGGTTCTGGCCCAGCCGCGCATAGGCGGCAGGGTTCGCTGATTTCAGCCGCGTGGCGACCAGAACGCCGACCAGGGCTGCCGCCGGGATCAAGCTGGGCAGGACCCAGCCCAGCGCACCGCCGGTGGTGCCGGTCAGATCGCCAAAGTTGATGAAGATATAGACGTACAGCGCCGCCATGATCAGGCCGGACACCAGCGGCAGGATCGTGGTGGTCAGCGCCGAGCCACCCGCGTTGGTGCGGAAAAAGGCGATGACGGACAGCGAGGTGATCGTCATCATCCCCAGCACGCCCAGGGTGCCGACCTGCGAAATCCAGGTGAACATCTGGGTGATCGGGTCCAGACCCAACACGGCGAACAGGCCCACGACAATCACCGCGCCGATCGATTGCATGACCGATCCGATATGCGGGCTTTGGTGGGTGTCGTGGGTTGCGCCAAAGGCGGCGGGTAACAGCCCCTCGCGCCCGGCGGTATAGCTGTAGCGCGCGATGTAGTTGTGGAACGCGCTGACCGCAGCGAACAGGCTGGAGACCAGCAAAAGCCCGGCAATCATCGACGCGGTGGAGCCGACATATTGTTCGGTCAGGATAAAGAAAAAGGCGGTCGGATCGGCAAGCCCGCCCAGCATGGGCAGCAGTTCGTCCGGGCCGACAGCCGCGATCATCATCCAGGTGGTGAACACAAAGAACCCGCCGATCATCACGACCGACAGATAGGTGGCGCGCGGGATGGTGCGTTCGGGGTCGCGCGCCTCCTCGGCATAGATCGTCGTCGCCTCGAACCCGATGAAGGAGCCGAGGATGAACAACACGGCAGCCGTCAGCGACCCCGAGTTGATCGCGGCCATGTCAAAGAAGTTGAACGACAGGCCCTTGGCCCCGCCGCTGCCAAGGATGGCGAAATCGACCAGCAGGACGATCAGGTATTCCAGGGCGACCAGCACAACCAACACCTTGGCCGACAGTTCGACCTGCCGGTAGCCCAGAATGGCGACCAGCGCGACGGCAATCAGGCTCCAGACATACCACGGCAATGCGATCCACGGGCTGAACACGCCCGCCGAAATGCCACCCAGCAGGCCCAGCAGACCCCATTGCATGGCGTTATAGGACACCAGGGCCATCATCGACACCGCCCCGCCCGCCTGCCCCCCCAGACCGCGTGCGGCATAGGCGTAAAACGCGCCGGCGTTGGTGACATGGCGCGACATTGCGACATAGCCCACCGAAAACAGCAGCATGACAATCGTCATGAACAAGAATGTGGCAGGCACCCCGGTGCCGTTGCCCAAAAGAAAGGCGATGGGCACCGCCCCGGCCACCCCGGTCAGGGGCGCCGCGGCGGAAACCACCATGAATGTGACCGCGATCAGCCCCAGCGAATTCTTTCGCAGCTGGTTCGGTCCGGTAATTGCACTGTCCGTCATGTGTTACTCCTTGCTGGCTTGTGGGGTGCCGATCTGACGCCGACATTCCCGTTGAACGCCCCCGGCGCGTTCGTGTGTATTCGGGGGGCGATTGGTCAGTCGTCGGTCACCAGATGCACCGCACGGCGGTAGGCACGTTGGCCATACAGCAGCGCCGATGGCGCGTCTGACAACCAGACAGAGGTGACCTGACCCACGATGATGTAATGGGTTTCCCACAGCAGGGCAGTGCCCAGACGACATTCAAAATTGGCGGTGGCCCCGGTCAGGATGGGTTGCCCTGCCGGGCCGGGCGACCAATCCACCGCATCAAACCGCGATGCGGGTGCGGGTTTTACCCGTCCGGCGAACAGGTCGGACACCGATTGCTGGCCCTCGTGCAGCAGGTTGGCGCAGAACGCCCGGTTTTTCATGATCGCCAAGGCGGCAGGGTGCGTGTGATGCAGGCAGGCCAGCAGCGAGGGCTGGTCCCCATCCGCCGAAACCGAGGTCATCGAACTGACCGTCATGCCAAACCGCCCGCCCTCGCCATCTGTGGTCGCCACGGCGACAAAGGTGGCGGCCCTGCTCATCCCCTCGATAAATCGTCCGCGCAGGTCTGTGTCCATATCGTTCATCCCAAATCAAAAAAGCGGGTCAGTTCCACATCAGGAA
>JANNAF010000041.1:0-2179 GCA_031384005.1 Rhodobacterales bacterium
TCCGCGCCCGCAGCGCCGCCGCCTGTGCCGCCAGTGCCGCGCCGCGCGCATCAAGGGTCGAACCGGTCACCGCTGCCCCGTCCAGCGCGATCAGGGCCGGGGTGGGTCCGATCGGGCCGGCTGGCCAATCAACCTGCGGCAGGGTGCTGCAGGCCACTGGGGTCAGCCACAAGAACACAAACAGGCAAAGGGGTGGGCGCAGAATCATCCTGCAAGGCTAATGCATCGGATGCGCTGCGACCACCCTGCCTGTGGGTTTGGTGGGGATGCGGGTTCTGGCGCTAATGCGCGGGCTTGATAAAGGTGCCGTTGCGCAATTCGGCCATGGCCTGCTGAATCTCGGCCTGCGTGTTCATCACGATGGGGCCGTGCCATGCCACCGGTTCCTGTAAGGGCGCGCCGGATATCAGCAAGAACCGCACGCCGTCGTCGCCAGCCTGCACAGTCACCTCATCCCCGGTGCCAAACTCGATCAGGGTGCGGTTGCCTGACAGGTCGCGGATGTTGACCTCTTGGCCATGCACCTCTTTTTCCAGCAGAACGCCGAGCGGGTTGCTGGCGTCGCGAAAGTTGCCCGCCCCTTCAAAGACATAGGCGAAGGCGTGGCGATAGGTGTCGACCTTGAACGACTTGCGCCGACCCGGCGGCACATAGATGTCCAGATATTGCGGATCGGCGGCGATGCCGTCGACCGGGCCGGTCTTGCCCCAGAATGACCCCACGATCACCCGGACCGTGGTGCCGTCGTCGTCCATGATTTCGGGGATATCCTTGGATTTCACGTCTTGATAGCGCGGCGCCGTCATCTTCATCGTGGCGGGCAGGTTGGCCCACAACTGAAACCCGTGCATCTGCCCCTTGGCATTTCCGGTCGGCATTTCCTGATGCAGGATGCCTGACCCTGCGGTCATCCACTGCACATCGCCGCCCTTCAAGACGCCCCGATTGCCAAGGCTGTCGCCATGGTCGACCGATCCGGCCAGCACATAAGTGATCGTCTCGATCCCGCGGTGGGGGTGCCACGGAAAGCCGCGCAGATAGTCAGACGGGCGGTCACCGCGAAAATCGTCAAACAACAGAAACGGGTCCATCCGCTTGGGGTCGCCAAAGCCAAAGGCGCGGTGCAGGTGGACGCCAGCCCCCTCCATCGTGGGTTGGGCCTGATTGGTCTGGGCAACGGGGCGGATCGACATGATGCTATCTCCTGTTTTGGTATCCCAGATTTAGGGCAGATCGGGCGGCAAAACCAGTGTGGTGGGGTAGGCTGCCAAGGCGCAGCGATGGTGCGCAAATGCACAAAGCCGCCGCGATGGCGCGGCGACCTTGTCATATGATGCGCGGTGGGTCCGGTCAGGATGCCGGGCAGGGCACCGTGTCCAGCGTGATGCAGGGGATGAAACGTGGCCGTGTCACGATGAACTGGCTAAAGGTCTGATCCGGCATCCCGATGTCAAAGGTCGGCTGGTAATCCACGTCCATCTCGACAATGATGGCATTGTCGCCTGCCGACATGGTCGGAATCTGATAGGCATAGGACTGCAACGTCCCGGTGGTCAGCGGCACCCTGGCGTTGTCGGGCGAGGCGGACCAATAGACCTCGAACCGGGCGTTCGTATCGCTCCACGTGACGGAGGAGATGCGCACACGGGCGTTCTGATTGGCGTCGATCAGATGTTCCGCCAGATCGCCCATCCCCTCGACATAGGCCGAATTGATGCCCTGCTTTTCGCGAGAGATCATGTCAGACAGGGTAAAGGACGCCTTTTGCACCGTGTTCATCGACCGGAACGCATCCCAATAGACAAACAGCGCGATATAGGCCCACAGGAACACCGGCAGCACGATGACCGCCTCGGCCACGACGGATCCGGTGTCGTCGCGGCCAAACCGTTTCAGACGGTCGGTGATAAGCAGGGCAGCGGTCAGGTTTTGCATCACATTCCCCCCTCAGCTTGGTTCAACGACAAAGGCGGTGCGTGCGATCAGGCCGTAACCGCCATCCTCGTCCAGCGACAGGTTCAGCGCGATGCCGGTCGATGGGAACATGGCGTCCAGGATCACGCAGACCCGAATGATCATCACATCGTTCTGCGACACGCCGTTATAGGTCAGGACCGGCTCGGCATCCTCGCGCCGGGTGATGCAGCGGTTGGGCGTGTCGGGAATGTCCCACGCGGTC
>JANNAF010000100.1:0-2487 GCA_031384005.1 Rhodobacterales bacterium
GCGATGATCAGCTTGGGCTTGTGCTGCAAGGCCTGCTCGCGGATCACGTCCATGTCCAGCATTTCGTCCTGCTTGCGCACACCGTAGGACACCACGTTGAACCACTTGCCCGACATGTTGACCGCCGAACCATGCGTCAGATGCCCACCCGAGTTCAGGTCCAGCCCCATGAAGGTGTCGCCCGGCTGCAGCAGGGCCAGAAACACCGCCTGATTGGCCTGGCTGCCCGAATTGGGCTGCACATTGGCATAGGCGCAGTTGAACAGCTTTTTCGCGCGTTCAATCGCCAGTGTTTCGGCCACATCGACCCATTGGCAGCCGCCGTAGTACCGTTTGCCGGGATAGCCTTCGGCGTATTTGTTGGTCATGACCGACCCCTGCGCCTCCATCACCGCGCGGGACACGATGTTTTCCGACGCGATCAATTCGATCTCGTGGCGCTGACGCCCCAGTTCGCCCGCGATCGCGGCGGCGATTTCGGGGTCGCTTGAGGCAAGGCTTTCGGTGAAGAATCCAGCGGCGTCGTACATGGGGCTCTCCTGTGTGGCTTTGGCCTTATCTAGAGCACGCACCACCTGTGGTGAAGGGCCCAAAGCGACGTGTTGACGTCTTGAGGCGAAAAAAGTTTCCGATAGGAAACATGCGCGGCGGATGCGCGGGGGAAAACGGGGGGTTGAGTTTACCCGCAAGCCTGCCAAGACTGCGGCCAACAAGATTGCGCGTGAACAAGATTGCGCGCGATGAGGAGACGCATGTGGCCGCAGGCAGAATTACCTTTCTGGCAAGCAACACCCCCCCGGCGCAGGATGCCCTGTCGCGGCTGGTTGCGCGCTATGGTCAGGTGTCACTGGACGCGGCAGGGGTGATCGTTTGCCTGGGCGGCGACGGCTATATGCTGCAGACCCTGCATGACACCCAAGGGTCGGGCCTGCCGGTTTATGGCATGAACTGCGGCACGGTCGGTTTCCTGATGAACACCTTTCAGATGGAGGGGTTGGCCGAGCGTGTGCTGACCGCCGAGGAAGCGGTGATCAACCCGCTGTCAATGCGAGCCGTCGCCCCTGACGGCACGGTGACCGAGGCGCTGGCCATCAATGAGGTGTCGTTGCTGCGGGCCGGGCCACAGGCGGCCAAGCTGCGCATTTCGGTGGATGGCCGCGAACGGTTGGCCGAATTGGTCTGTGACGGGGCGCTGTTGTCGACGCCTGCCGGGTCAACGGCCTATAACTATTCCGCGCATGGGCCCATTCTGCCGATTGGGGCGGATATTCTGGCGCTGACGGCGGTGGCCGCGTTCCGCCCGCGCCGCTGGCGTGGGGCGCTGCTGCCCAAATCGGCTGTCGTCCGGTTTGACGTGCTGGAGCCTGACAAACGCCCGGTGCGCGCCGATGCCGACACGATGGCCGTGCCGCAGGTGATCAGCGTCGAAATCCGGTCGGAACCCAATGTCAGCCACCGTATCCTGTTTGACCCCGGCCACGGATTGGAAGAGCGTCTGATCGTGGAACAGTTTGCCTGAGTTCTGCACTGCAGCGTAATTGCGGCTTGACTTTACGGGCCTTTGCGGTCATTGGGCACACGTCCGATGTCTGTGCCCGCGTGAGCACCCTTTGATCCGGATAAAGGTTCCCACCACACGCAGGGGCACCACTGGTGCGCACGGTCTTTGGCAACAGCCATTGGCGAGGGTGCATTGCCTTTGACGTATGGACTTATCATGACCACATTTGCCGAACTGGGCCTGTCGCCCAAGCTGTTGCGCGCGCTGGAAAAAACCACCATGCAGATACCGACGCCTATTCAGGCGCAGGCCATTCCGCATATCATGAAGGGGGCCGACCTGATGGGTCTGGCCCAAACTGGCACCGGCAAGACGGCAGCCTTTGGCCTGCCCTTGCTGCACCGCCTGCTGGACATTGGCCATCCGCCCGCGCCCAAACGTGTGCGCGCGCTGATCCTAGCGCCGACCCGCGAACTGGTGAACCAGATTGCCGAAAACTTTATGACCTTCACCAAGGGCACTGCCGTCAAGGTGACCATGGTTGTTGGCGGCGCGTCGCTGTTTCGGCAGGCGGAACGTCTGTCCAAGGGGTCTGACGTGCTGGTCGCCACCCCCGGCCGCCTGATTGACCTGATCGAACGCGGCGACGTGTCGCTGGAGGATTGCGGTTATCTGGTGCTGGACGAGGCTGACCAGATGCTGGACATGGGGTTCATCCATTCCCTGCGCCGCATCGCCAAACACATCCCGACCAAGCGGCAAACCCTGCTGTTTTCGGCCACCATGCCCAAGGACATCGAGGAACTGGCCAGCACCTATCTGCGCAACCCGATCAAGGTGCAGGTCGCACCGCCCGGCAAGCCGATCGAGAAAATCGTGCAGGGCGTCCATTATATTCCCAATGGCGACAAGGCCAAGCTGTTGGAAAGCTATCTGTTAAAGCATGAGGGCGAGCAGGCGCTGGTCTTTGGCCGCACCAAGCATGG
>JANNAF010000109.1:0-1855 GCA_031384005.1 Rhodobacterales bacterium
CCGAGGTTCAGGCCGCGCATATCCGCCCGGTCGATCGGCAAGGCAGCGATGCGGTGCGTAACGGGTTGGCGCTGTCGGGCACGGTGCACTGGATGTTTGATCGGGGGCTGGTGTCGGTCGCCGAGGACATGACCATCCTGATTTCGCGCAACAAGGTGCCGTCCGAGGTGGTGGACCGGCTGATCGTGCCGGGCGGCAAACTGTGTCTGCCGGGCGACGGGCGCAACTGGCCACATCCGGACAACCTGAAATGGCACCGCGAGACGGTGTTTGGCCAGATGGATTTCGCCGCTCCCATCCCCTGGGGGTAAGGGGATGCTTTGGCCGGGTGGCCAATCCTTGCTACCGTGATGGGGTCACATCTGGGGGCGGCGTGGCGGTCTGAGAGCTGCTGTTGGATCATGCCGCCGCCGGGCATCACGCCACCCGATGTCATCCTGACGGTGGTCACCTATGGCATTGCGGCAGGCAGGATGGCGTCAGCCTGTAACGGGCGGGGGCGGCGACAGCGTGGTTGGCCTGTCGGGCGGTGCGGTCCTTTGGTCTGGTGGCGGGCGGGACTGGCTGGACCTGAACGGCCCATTCGCGGCGATGACGATTGATTTGAAAGGCGGTGTCATATCGCAGGGCAGTCGCGTGATCGGATTTGCGCCTGTCGTCGGGGTGCGGGGCTTTGCGTACAGGCGGATCGGCAACCAGGCGGCTGTGGTTTGCGGTGGGGATAGGGCGGGCCGTCTGGACGGCAGTTTGATGAACGATCTCTTGCAGGCCGGGTCTGGCGACGACTTGGCGACGACCGGGTGCAAACACCCTGAGCGACAGCGACGCGGTGGCGGTTCTGCCCGGAGAGGCGGGCAATGACCGGCTGACGGTCAATCCCTGTCAGGGCGCGTTCACGCTGGACGGTGGCGTTGGCGACGATCCTTTGGTCATCCCGTCAACCACCAGTTCGCGGTTGGATGTGGCAGCACTTGGTGGTGCCGGGCCGGATGGTTTCAAGGTTGATCTGTCTTGTGCCGGCATTGGCAAGGCAGATTGCGGCGGGGCAAGGGTTGACGCAGGTGCCCGCAACGACCGGATTTCCGCGTTTGGCGGGCTGGGCCAAGACACCGTAATCATCGGCGCGGGGGACTATGCCATCTGTCAGGCGGGGCCGGATGCGACCAGATCGACGTTTACGGTGCTGTCACCCTCACCTCAGATAGCGGTCACGGCCTTGTCCGGGGCAAAAGCCGGGGCTTGGGCGTCATGAACCTGTCGGCACAAAGCGGCAAAGACACGCGTGCCGCTGAAGGGTGGTCGCGCGGTGGTGGCTATGGGCATTGGCGATCACCGCTTTGAGATGTCATTCGGGTCTTGACCGGTGTCAATCAGATCACTTTGGCCACAGGTGCCGGGCGCGACAGTCTGAACCTTGGCCCCGGCACTGGCACAGGTACTGGCACTGGCATAGGTACTGGCACTGGCACAGGTACTGGCGGACGGGTCGAGGGCGGGTTGGCGCCTGGTCTTGACGCGGTCGTGGCAGGCAAACTGACTGCCGGGGTTTTCGGGCCGTTGTGACCCTGCGTCAAAGCCTCAGCGCCGCCACCGCCTTGGCAAGGTCAATCGCCCCGTCATAAAGCGCGCGACCCGAAATGGCGCCCGCGATGACGCCCGTGGCCTGCAGCGCCAAAAGGTCGGACATCGACGACACGCCGCCGCTGGCGATGACGGGAATGGTCACGGCACGGGCAAGCGCCTCGGTCGCGGCGATGTTGGGGCCCTGCATCGCGCCGTCGCGGTCGATGTCGGTATAGATGATGGCGGCGACGCCCGCATCTTCGAACGACCGGGCAAGGTCGGTCGCCTGAAC
>JANNAF010000115.1:0-1518 GCA_031384005.1 Rhodobacterales bacterium
ACTGGCCCCCCATGTCCCCGAAAACTGGAACCCCAAGAAACAGTTCCAACTGGAAAGCCTGCTGATGGCCGAAGCCTTCTTTGGCTCGGCCACCGATGCCTCGGGCCTGCCCACCGGATATGCCCGCACCGGACGGCTGCAGCCCTTGGCTGATGCGGCAGCCGTGGCTCTGGCCCACCAACGCAGCGCCAACGCCGTCACCCTGTGGCTCGGTCACGCGGTCTGGCAGGTGGTTCCGGCTCCACTGGGGGAATGGGTCCCCGCCTCGCCCAGCGGCTTTGTGGTCCATGACACGCTGACCGCCCGGATCGACCCCCGCCAAACCCTTGCCGCGCTGGCCGCCGCCATTGGGCGCAATGGCGACATCATTCTGGGCGACGCCCCCCCACATGCGGACGGCGACGGCCCAACCCTTTGGGCCACCGGAACGGCGGGCCTTGACGCGCTGACCACCAGCACCGGGCGCGGAATGGGCGGCGGGGTCAAAGGGCAGGCCGCCCTGCTGCGTTTTGCGGCCACCGACCTGCCGCAACTGTTTGTCGACACGCTGCACATCGTGCCCCATGCCGACGGCACGGTGGCCATCGGCTCGACCTCGGAACATGACTGGACCGACCCCACCGCGACCGATGGGCAGCTGGATGCGCTGCTGACCCGCGCCCGCACGGCCCTGCCTGTGCTGCGCGATGCCCCCGTGATCGACCGCTGGGCCGCCCTGCGCCCGCGCGCCAAATCCCGCGCGCCGATCCTTGGCGCATGGCCGGGCAGACCGGGACATTACGTCGCCAATGGTGGTTTCAAGATCGGGTTCGGCATGGCACCCAAGGTCGCCGCCTGCATGGTTGATCTGGTGTTAGAGGGGCGCGATACCATCCCGCCCGGCTTTGCCTTTGACGCCAAAGGCTAAGGTATCCCTCTGGCTGACCGCGCGCCCCCGCTTTAGGGTGCGCGCTGGAAACGGGATGGGGCGGTGCGGATTTGGGCGGTTTGGACCCCTTACACTTTGGCCTTGCCGTCGCGATCACCCTGTTTGCGGGCTTTGTCAAAGGGGCGGTCGGCTTTGCCATGCCGATGATCATGATCTCAGCCTTTTCCAGCTTCATGCCGCCCGAACTGGCCTTGGCGGGGCTGATCCTGCCGACGGTCGTGACCAATATCAGCCAGGCGTTCCGGCAGGGCGCTGCGGCAGCGGTCCAGACCATGCGAACCTATCACCGCATCCTGATTGCCACCGTGGTCTTTATCCTGGTCTCGGCAGGTTTTATCCACGTCATACCACAAAACCTGTTCTTGTTGCTGCTGGGCGTGCCGATCACGATCTTTGCGCTGCTGCAGCTTGCAGGCCGAAATCTGGCCCTGCGGCTGGAACACCGGGCCCGGGCGGAATGGGTTCTGGGGGCGATTGGCGGGCTTTATGGCGGGATATCGGGGGTCTGGGGTCCACCGCTGCTGGTCTATCTTTTGTCGATCAAGGCGACCAAGCTGGAAACGGTCCGCGTGCAGGGCGTGGTGTTTTTG
>JANNAF010000132.1:0-17027 GCA_031384005.1 Rhodobacterales bacterium
GGGGCCATCACGGCCAAAGCGGTCCGCATCGCCTCCATCCGGCGATCATCGCGCGCCACATGGATGACCGATTGCCCACGCGCCAATTCCCGCGCCAAAAGCCGCGCGTCAAACCCTTCTGGGGCACCGCCAAGGATAATCCGGTCTGCCATCACTTACCCCGGCAGGTTGAACTGGATGTTGACATACATGCCATAAAGCGAGGTCACAAATATCGCCACCATACCCAGGGCCTGCACACTCAACCTGTGCCAACCCAACCTGCGGAACAGTGCGGCATCTTGCCCCTCCCCCGCCTCGATCTTGACCGAGGTGCGCAACGACAAATAGCCCAGCACGATCAGCGGTGCGAACAAGAACAACACGGCTTGCGCAAACTCGACGTCATAGGCAAAGCCCAGCAGCACCAACACCGTGACCATGAAACAGACAAACCCGATCAGCGCCGCCCCATGATGGCGCGATGCATGCAGCATCCGGTCCACATTGATGCGCACCAACATCTCGACATCGGCCTGCGCTTGCCCCCCCTCGCGGCGGGCGCGGTACACCATGTCATAGGGCACACCCAACACCCAATGGCTGGCCGACGACCAGATCACACCCAGCGCGATCCAGTACCACAGGTTCGAAAACGACCGCATGTCGATCAGATCGAAAATCATCTGATACCAGTTCACTTAGCCGCCCCGCCCCAATTGCCCTGCGCGCCTTTCCATGGCAGGCAAGTGTCAAAGCTGCAAGCCTCACCGTGCAAGGAAACCCGCAATGCGCCCGATCTCTGCCGCCTTTCCGGCCACCCGCTTTCGCCGCCCCCGCAAAAGCCCGGCTTTGCGTGCCTTGGCGCAGGAAAACACGCTGTCGGTGAATGATCTGATCTGGCCGGTGTTCGTGCGGGACGGTGTGGGCGTCAGCGAACCGGTGGCCTCGATGCCCGGTGTCAACCGTCTGTCGGTCGATATGGTGGTCCGCGCGGCCGAGGAGGCGGCAGCCCTTGGCATTCCCGCGATCTGTCTGTTTCCCTATACCGATGCCGCCCTGAAAACCGAAGGCTGCGAGGAGGCGTGGAACCCCGAAAACCTGACCAACCGCGCCATCCGTGCGATCAAGGCCGCCGTCCCCGACATTGCCGTGATGACTGATGTGGCGCTGGACCCCTATAACGCCCTTGGTCATGACGGTCTGGTCAAGGATGGCCGCGTCCTGAACGATGAGACGCTGGAGGCGCTGGTGCGTCAGGCGCTGGTGCAGGCCGAAGCCGGGGCCGACATCATCGGACCGTCCGACATGATGGACGGCCGCATCGGCGTTCTGCGTCAGGCGCTGGAAATGGCCGGGCACAAGGATGTGATCCTGATGTCCTATGCCGCCAAATACGCCTCGGCCTTTTACGGCCCGTTCCGCGATGCGGTGGGGGCCTCGGGTGCGCTCAAGGGCGACAAGAAAACCTATCAGATGAACCCCGCCAACAGCGACGAGGCGATGCGCCTGATTGAACGCGACCTGTTGGACGGGGCCGATATGGTCATGGTCAAACCCGGCATGCCCTATCTGGACATCATTCGCCGCGCCAAGGATCTGTTTGGCGCGCCGACCTATGCCTATCAGGTGTCGGGCGAATACGCGATGATCAAGGGGGCCGCGCTGAATGGCTGGATCGACGGCGAAAAAGCGATGTTGGAAAGCCTGATGGCGTTTCGCCGCGCCGGATGTGACGGCGTCCTGACCTATTTCGCCCCCGAGGCAGCCCGCGCAATTAAGCGGGGGCTTGCCTAACTCGCGCGTCAGGCATGACAGCGGTGCGGACCTGCGCTATAACCCGCTCAAAGGGCCCCTAGAGCCCGGCATGAGGCGAGAGGTTTATCATGATAGTATCCCGTCGGGGTTTTTTGAGCTTGGGCCTGGGCGCGGCCGGGTTTCTGGCGGCCTGCGATAATTCATTGATCGGCAACGGGGTCAATTCCGATGGCGCGGCCAAAGTCGACGCCCGGGTCGATGCCACGCGCGATTACCTGTATTCCAACTATCCCGGCACGCAGGACCTGTCGCGCAATGCGCGCGGCATCCTGTTCATGCCGCTGCTGACCGAGGTCGGCTTTGGCATCGGTGGCGGTTATGGCCGGGGCGCGCTGCGCATCAACGACATAACGGTTGATTACTATTCCGCCACCCGCGCCACCATTGGGTTGCAAATCGGCGCGCAGCAATATGCCCACGCGTTGTTCTTTATGACGGAGGATGCGCTGGCCAATTTCCGCCGTGGGAACGGCTGGGCCGCCGGGGCCGACATCCGCTATGCCACCCCCGAACAAGGCGGCAGCATCGGCAAGGAAACCACCGAACTGGACCCGGTGATCGGGTTGGTCTTTGGCCAGCAGGGGCTGATTGCCGGGGCCACGCTGTCTGGGGTCAAGTATAGCCGGATTATCCCGTAACGGCACTGGCGGCGCGCAGGACCCGTTCAGCCCAACGCCGTCGCCAGCTGGTACGTCACCTTTGCAAGGCTCGCCAGCGCGACGGTCAGTTTTGCCGTCGTCCCCGCCTTGTTGGTGAAGGTCACGATCGCATCCATGTCGGACAGCTTTTCGCAGGTGGCGATGCACCGCTCGCCCCAGGCGATGTCGACCCGCAACTGCCGCGCCAGAATCTGATAGCGCCGGAACATGTCGGTAAAGTTGTTATAGATCGCCGCCATGGTGCGGTTCAGCACCGGGTCCGGCCCCACAACTGGGCTGGAACCCAGTTGCGACGCCAGTTGCGACAGTTCCTTGTACATCTGTCCGGCCTTGGTCTCGGTCTCACTCAGCTTGCCAACATATTCCTTGGCCTCCTTCAGGGTGCGCGGCGTCGTCGTCATCATCAGCGCACTGACCGGGCCCAAGGCAGAGGCGATCGCCGTCTTGCCGGCCTGCGCCGCTTTGGACGCCTTTTGCCCCGCGTTCTTCTCCTTGGCTTCCAACCGCTCGTCATACAGCTTGTTCAGCTTCACCATATTCGCCATCAGCGACTTCTCGACCTCGTTCGCGCTGCGGTTCAGCTTGTCCAGCGTCAGGGCAATATCCAGCACCGCCTTGGCAATCACCGCCACGCTGACCGCCGCCGCGCCAAAGCTCATCGCAATCGACACAGTCGACACGGCAATCGCGACGCCCGACATGGCAATGTCGATCTTGCACTCCTTCTTGAACTCGCGCAGATAGGCTTGGCGCTTCAAGGCCCGCGCCCAATAGTCATCGACGATGCGGTTGACATTGGCCTCGACGATGCCCTTGTAATGTTTAAGAACCTCGTTCGCCTCCTTGACCTTGGCTTGGCGGTCCTTTTCGGACAAGATCTTTAGCTTGGCATCCAGAACAAGGATGGTCTTGCTGAAGGCATCCACCGTTTTCCTCACCTCTTCCGCGCAGGCTTTCTGCAATTCGGACCATTGAAAACCGATCTCCTTGTCTTTCTCCATCTGGATGACCGTGGCATCGACCACCAGCCACGCCTTGATGTCGATGGCCCCCACCTCCAGCCATTTCGGCCGCAAACCTCCGGCAGCGTTCTGCACCGCAACAAGGCGCAGCGTCTCGGCACGGCCGCTGGGTTTGGGGTCTTGGATGCCGGCTTTGCCCAGTTTGATGATGCTGTCGATGGACTTGCTCAGTTCGGCCATGCCGCTGCCGACGGCGGACACCTTGGTATCCGATTTCGCCTTGCCCAGCAGCGTCACGTATGTGTCGGCGACAGGTGCTGCCAGGGCCCAGGCGCTGCGCTTGTCTGTCAAGGTCTTGGCGCTGTCAAAGGTGTCGAGTTTCTTGCCGAAATTACTCTTGTCCCAACCGGCCTTCTTCATCTTTTCCAGAACTGGCGCTTCCAGTTTTGGCAGGCAGGCTTTTTCCCATTTGGTCTTGGCATTTTTCCAATTGGCTTTCAGTGGCATGTCGTGCCCGTCTCCAAATGCAAATATTTTAATCGGACCCACGCCTGCGGCGGCCAATGGATCCCCCAGCAGGGAACCCCTATCATGGCACCGTAAATGCGGATAGCCAAAGTTCTTGTGGAATTTTTTATACCTTTGTCAGGGGGGACGAGCCCCATTTAAGGCTGTGCCCCCTCATACCCCTCGACAATCGCCAGATCGATCACCGCCTTGCCCTGCCGCAACGCCATGGCGCGGGCGTATTCGGGCGAGCGATAACAGTCCTGCGCCGCCTGAAAGCTGGGGAATTCGATCACCACGACGCGCGACCGGGGCTGCCCCTCGACCGGGTCTGTCTGACCGCCGCGCACCAGAAAGCGCGCGCCATATTTGCGAAAGGCGGCGGCGTTTTCCGCGACATAGGCCTTGTAACCTTCGGGGTCCGTCACACCGGCAAAGGCGATCCAGTATCCTTTGGGGGCTGCATCCTGCATGGTCGGCAAACCTTGCTATTTTATGAACGTATAATTCCAAGGCGTTGATTTCATTGGAACAGTCAAAGTGTCCGCGCGTGGACAGCGTGGGCGGTGGGTTTCACCCACCCTACTTTAGCCGCCGGATCAGGCTGGAGGTGTCGTGCCGCCCGCCCTCCATCCGTTGCACATCCTTGTAAAACTGATCGACCAGCGCTGTCACCGGCAGGCTGGCCCCGATCTGGTTGGCGGTCGCCAGGCAAATCCCCAGATCCTTGCGCATCCAATCGACGGCAAAGCCGAAATCGAACTTGTCGGCCAGCATCGTCTTGTGCCGGTTGACCATTTGCCACGACCCGGCAGCACCCTGAGAGATCACCTCGACCACCGCCTCACCGTCCAGCCCGGCCTTTTGACCAAAGGCCAAAGCCTCGGCCAGACCCTGCACCAGACCCGCGATGCAGATTTGGTTCATCATCTTGGCCAACTGCCCCGACCCTGCGCCGCCCAACCGTTTGCAGATGCGGGCATAGCCCTGCATGACGGGTTCGGCCCGGTCATAATCGCCCTGAACCCCGCCGCACATGATCGACAAAACGCCATTCTCGGCCCCCGACTGCCCACCCGACAGGGGCGCATCGACAAAGCCCACACCCTGCCCCGCCGCAACCGCCCCCAGTTCCAGCGTCACCTCAGAGGACACCGTGGTATGATCGACAAACACCGCCCCCGCCGCCATCCCGGCAAAGGCCCCGTCCGGCCCCAGACAGACCGACCGCAGATCGTCGTCATTGCCAACACAGGACATGACGAAATCCGCCCCCATCGCCGCCTGACGCGGGGTGGCGGCCGACGCCCCGCCATGCTGGGCGACCCAAGCGGCCGCCTTGGCCGGGCTGCGGTTATAAACCGTCACCTGATGGCCCTTGGCCACCAGATGCCCCGCCATCGGATAGCCCATGACGCCCAACCCCAAAAACGCAACTTTCGCCATGACCCGCCCCCAAACATTGCCCCAGTCGTCAGGATCGACTAAGGGGGAAACCAATTCCGCCGTCAAGAACAGGTCCCCCCCATGCTGACCGCCTTTCGCTGGCTTTTGCGCATTTTTGTGGGCCTTGTGCTGCTGGGCCTGTTGGCGGGGTTCATCTTTTACTATTTTCTGTCGCGGTCGCTGCCTGATTACAATGCCAGCTACGTGTTGGACGGCATTTCGGCCCCGGTTGAAATTGTGCGTAACAACAACGACGTCCCGCATATCTTTGGTCAAACCGATGAGGATGTGTTCTTTGCGCTGGGGTTTGCCCATGCCCAGGACCGGCTGTGGCAGATGACCATGCTGCGGCGCACAGCCCAAGGCCGGTTGTCCGAGATTTTTGGGCCGCGGACGTTGAAGACGGATGAATTGCTGCGGCGGCTGGATTTGTACACCCTGTCGCTGTCGTCGGTGGATGTGCAGGACGCGCAGACCCGCCGCGCGTTGGGGGCCTATTCCAGCGGGGTCAATTCTTGGATCGAACAGGTCAATCAGCAGGCGCTGGGCCGGGGCGCGCCCGAGTTTTTCCTGTTCAGCACGCAGATCGACGCTTGGGCCCCGGCAGACAGCATCGCGATCATCAAACTGATGGCCGTGCAACTGTCGTCCCATCTGGAGACCGAGGTGATGCGGGCGCAGATGTCGCTGATCCTGTCGCCCGAACGGTTGCGCGATATTCTGCCTGACGCGCCGGGGGCAGCCGTTGCCGCCCTGCCGCAGTATTCATCCATCGTACCGGGTGTGGTGCCGGGCCAGCCGTCGACACGGATGGCCGCGCTGACCGACCCCTTGTCGCCGTTTCGCAGCGGCGCGTTCGCCGGTGCGTCAAACGCATGGGCTGCCATGCCGAACCGGTCGGCGGCCGGTGGGGCGATTTTAGCCAATGACCCGCATCTGGGGTTCACCGCGCCGACGATCTGGTATCTGGCGCGATTGCAGCTGGCCTCGGGGGATGTGATCGGGGCGACCATTCCGGGGATGCCGGTCATGCTGCTGGGGCGGTCTGAACGGCTGGGCTGGGGCCTGACCTCTAGCTATCTGGACGATCAGGATATCGTGCTGGAACGCGTCAACCCGGCCAACCCTGAACAATATATGACCCCCGCCGGTCCGCGTGATTTCACCACACGGCGCACGATCATCACGGTGGCGGATGCAGCCCCCGTCACCATCACCCAAAGGTGGAGCGAAAGCGGACCGATCCTGCCCGGCAGCCACTATGACCTTGGCACGGTCACGCCCGAGGGCACTGTGGCCGCGCTGCAATGGACAGCGCTCAGCGGGGCGGACACCTCGATGTCATCGGCCATGGCGCTGATGCGGGCCGGGTCGGTGGCCGAGGCGATCACGGCGGGGGAACAGTTTGTCGCCCCGTCGCAAAACCTGATGGTGGTCGATGCCAGCAACATCGCGTTGCAGGTTATTGGCGCGATGCCGCAGCGTGACCCGTCCCATGTGACCCAAGGCCGGATGCCCGCCCCGGGGTGGGAGGGGCGCAACCGTTGGCTGGGGATGCTGCCCTATGCGTCCAACCCGGTGGTGCGCAATCCGGTTTCAGGGATCTTGGGCAATACCAACAACAAGACAGTTGACCGTCCGTTTCCCAACCATGTTAGCCTGGACTGGGGCGACACGCAGCGCATCCAGCGCTGGCTGACCTTGATGAAAACCCGCGAAGTACACACCCGCGACAGTTTCATCGAGGCGCAACTGGACACCGTTTCGCCCACCGTCCGTACCCTGTTGCCGCTGATCGGGGCCGATTTGTGGTTTGCCGGCGAGGCGGCGCCCGAGGGCACACCGGAACGCAACCGGCAAAAGGCGCTGACCCTGCTGGCGAAATGGAACGGCGAGGAGAATGAACACCTGCCCGAACCGCTGATTGCCGAGGCGTGGTTGCGCGCGTTGCAAGACCGCCTGAGCCGCGAGGAGATTGGTCCGCTGGCCGACACGATCACCCATCCCGACCCCGACTTCATTGCCCGAGTCTATCAAAACACCGGGGGCGCGTCGGTCTGGTGCGATGTGATCCAGTCGGCCGCCGTGGAAACCTGCGCCGATATTGCCCGCGTGTCGCTGGACGACGCGTTGCTGGCGCTGACCGAAACCTATGGTCCGAATATCGAAAGCTGGCGTTGGGGCGATGCGCATGAGGGGACGCATGACCATGCGGTGCTGGGTCAAGTGCCCTTTGTCCGCTATTTCGTGAACATAAGGCAAAGCACCAGTGGTGGCGACAATACCTTGATGCGCGGGCGGACGGCGGGGACCGGGCCGAACCCCTACCTTAACGTCCACGGTGGCGGGTACCGGGGAGTTTACGACTTTGCCGACCCCGAATCGTCGGTCTTTGTCACGGCAACCGGGCAGTCTGGCCATCCCTTATCGCGGTTTTATGATGATCTGTCCGAGTTGTGGCGGCGTGGTGAGTATATCCCAATGACGCTGGACCCTGAACTGGCCCGGGCGGCGGCAGTTGGCATCACAACCCTGACCCCGTCGCCATGATCCGGACCGAACGTCTGATCTTGCGGCGGGCGCGGGCGGGTGATCTGACCGATCTGCACTTGGTCTTGCGGGATCCGCGCGCGATGGCCTATTGGTCCACGCCGCCGCACCCGGACATGGCCACGACCGAACGCTGGCTGGATCGGCTGCTGGCGGTGAATCCGGCGCAGTCGGTCGATTTTGTTATGGAGTATCCGGGCGTTGCTATTGGAACCGCAGGGGGTGGCACCCTGCCCGAGGTGGGGTACATCCTGCATCCTGACCATTGGGGCAAAGGCATCGCCCATGAGGCGATGGTGGCCGTGATTGCCCATGCCTTTGCCAACCACGACGTTGATCACCTGATGACCGACGTGGACCCGCGCAATGCGGCGTCGATCAGGCTGTTGCAGCGGTTGGCCTTTGTGCTGGACAGTCATGCCGACAACACCTTTCGCATTGCGGGCGAATGGGTGCACAGTGATTATTACCGGTTGGCACGTCCGCTCTAGGGCGGATTACAGCGTCATATAACGCTGCTTTTGCCGATCGGTCCACGTCACCTGCAACTGCCAGCCATCATCGGTCTGGGTTTCGCTGTCGACGATGCCCTCGCCATGCAGCCATGCGTGCTGGCGGCCCATGTCGAATGTCAGGGTCAGGGTTTCCTGCGTCTTGGTCAGTTCAAAGGCCGCCGAAATCGCATCGTTCAGCCGCCCCACCCCCTCGCCCGTCAGGGCCGAGATCGGGAACACATTGGCGCGGGTTTGCGATTGGCTTTCCAAGGCATCGCGCTGGCTGGCATCCACCAGATCCAGCTTGTTCCAAACCTCCAGCATCGCCACGCCGGGTTTGACCCCCAGCGAGGCAAGGATCTCGGCCACATCCGCCGCCTGTTCAACGGTTTCGGGGTGGCTGATGTCACGGACATGCAAGATCAGATCGGCTTCCAACACCTCCTCCAGCGTAGCGCGAAAGGCGGCGACCAGTTGGGTTGGCAGGTCGGAAATGAACCCCACGGTGTCAGACGCAATGATCTTGCGGCCCGACGGAAGGACGACACCGCGCATGGTGGGGTCAAGGGTGGCAAACAGCATGTCTTTGGCCACAACATCGGCCCCGGTCATGCGGTTGAACAGGGTCGATTTGCCCGCATTGGTGTACCCGATCAGTGCGACCAGCGGAAACGGCACCTTGCGACGCGAAGCGCGGTGCAGTTCGCGGGTTTTCACAACGCCGTCCAACTGCCGCTTTAACCGGATCACTTGATCGTCAATCGCCCGGCGGTCGCTTTCAAGCTGGGTTTCACCGGGGCCACCGACAAAGCCAAAGCCGCCGCGTTGCCGTTCAAGGTGGGTCCACGCCCGCACCAGACGGGTGCGCTGATAGGACAGCGCCGCCAGTTCGACCTGCAACACACCTTCGCGGGTCCGGGCACGATCGGCAAAGATTTCAAGGATCAGTCCGGTGCGGTCCAACAGTTTGACCCCCCATTCCTTTTCCAGATTGCGCTGTTGGACGGGGCCGACGATGCCATCGACCAGAACAAGGTCGATCTTCAAGTCTTTGAACCGCTTGGACAATTCCTCGACCTTGCCGGACCCCAGCAGGGTGCCGGGCTGAATCTTGTTCAGGCGCACCACCTGGGAGCCCAACACATCCAACCCCGGCAGGGCGGCGGCAAGGGCCACGGCCTCGGCCAGCCCATGTTCGGCCATCCGACGCTTTTTCGCAGTTTTCAGGTCTGGATGCAGAACATAGGCGCGTGTCAGCGCCTCGGCTGTGTCATGCAGCGTGCGGACATGGGGCAGGCCCACATCATCGGCATCTTCGTCTTCGGGTAGGTCAGAGATTACTCTTCACCTTCATACAAGTTAATCGGTCCGCCCGGCATGATGGTCGAAATCGCATGTTTGTAAACCAGTTGCGATTGACCATCGCGGCGCAGCAGCACGCAGAAATTGTCAAACCATGTGATCACGCCTTGCAGCTTGACCCCATTGATCAGAAAAATAGTCACCGGGACCTTGGCCTTGCGGACATGGTTCAGGAACGCATCTTGCAAATTTTGTTTGTCGGCAGCCATTTTTTAAAGCCTTTTTATTGTCGTTCGTTTCTTTTTGACCGTTTGGGCACGCAAACCCCAACCATCACCCACGAGTTCGCCGGCGAAGTATGAAGCGGGTCTGCGCCAGTTTCCAGACCCTAAATGCCTATTCGTGATCGTCTTCGATGCCGTTTCCACCATTTCGGGTCGAAGACACCACACCCAGCGACTTTAGCTTGCGGTGCAGGGCTGACCGTTCCATGCCCACAAACCCCGCCGTGCGGCTGATGTTGCCACCGAACCGGTTGATCTGGGTCAGCAGGTATTCGCGTTCAAAAACTTCACGCGCCTCGCGCAGCGGTAGGGTCGCCATGGCCCCGCCCAAAACCATGCGTCCGGTCGGATCGGCCTGCACCTCTTGTCCGGGCAGTTCATGCGCCTCGATCTGGCCTGAACTGTCGCCCAGGATCAACACGCGTTCGATCACATTGCGCAATTGGCGCACATTGCCGGGCCAGTGCATGGTTTGCAGCATGGCCTCGGCCTCGGGCGTCAGAACGCGCAGGGGCAGGCCTTGGGTGCGGTGGAACATGTCAACGAAATGGCGGGTCAGTTCGGGGATATCCTCGCGCCGCTCCTCCAGACTGGGGACCGGAATCGGGACGACGTTCAGGCGGTCGTACAGTTCCTGACGAAAGCGGCCCGACTGGATTTCCGTGCGCAACTCGCGTGAGGTCGAGGAGATGACGCGCAGATCAACGCGCACCTTGTCGGCCCCACCAACGCGGGCGAATTGCTGTTCGGTCAGCACACGCAGGATTTTGGACTGGGTGCCCAGCGGCATATCGGCCACCTCGTCGAAATAGACCACACCGCCATGCGCCTGTTCCAACAGCCCCTTTTCAACGCCCCGTTCGGCGGTTTCGCGGCCAAACAGCACCTCCTCCATCCGGTCAGGTTCGATTGTGGCAGACGAGACCGAGACAAATGGCGCCGCCGCCCGGTTGGAATTGGCATGAATATAACGCGCGGCCAGTTCCTTGCCTGATCCGGCAGGCCCGGTCAGCATGACGCGACCGTTGGATTTGGTGACCTTTTCCAACTGCGCCTTCAGCCCCTTGTAGGCCGGGCTGGACCCCAGCATTTCGGACCCGGTCACGTCGCGGCGGCGCAGATCGGCGTTTTCACGGCGCAACCGCGAGGTTTCCATGGCGCGGGCCACAACCACCATCAACTGGTCGATGTTGAACGGCTTTTCGATAAAGTCATAGGCCCCCTGTTTGATTGCCGCGACCGCAATCTCGATGTTGCCATGCCCCGAGATGATGACAACAGGCACGTCTGGGTTGTCGCGTTTCACGGTTTTCAGGATGTCGATGCCGTCCATCCGGCTGTCTTTCAACCAGATGTCCAGAATCATCAGGCTGGGCAGTTCGGCGTTGATCTCGGCCATGCAATCATCAGAATTGCCTGCCAGACGAATGGAATAGCCTTCGTCCTTGAGGATATCACCGATCAGTTCGCGGATGTCTTTCTCGTCGTCTACAATCAGAATGCTGCTCATGTTACCCTCTAACGTCCGGCCGATGATTTGATGCGTGTGGCGCGGGGCAATCGGATCTCTGCCAATGCCCCGGCGTGGGTGTTTCCGTCAAATACGGGCGCGTCCGTCAGGATCAGCGTCCCGCCATGTTCCTCGATGATCTTCTTGACGATGGGCAGGCCCAGACCGGTGCCCTTTTCGCGGGTGGTGACATAGGGTTCAAACAGGCGCGACCGGTCGGGCGGCAGGCCTGTGCCGTTGTCGGCAATCGTGATGGTGGAAAAGGCGTCCCCTGCGGTCAGGGTCACCCGGATTTCAGGGACAAAGCCAAAGGGGATTTGTTTTTCGCGCACTTCGTCGATCGATTCCCCGGCATTCTTGATCAGGTTGGTCAGGGCTTGCCCGATCATCGTGCCGTCCAGTTCGATCATATCAGGCCCGGATGGCAGCGATTTGACAAAACGAACCTCGGGCTGGCCATTTTCCTGCAATATCACGGCGGCGCGGACCAGGGCGGTCAGGTCGGTTTCGCGGCGGTCAGGTTCGGGCATGCGGGCGAATTTGGAAAACTCATCGACGATACGGCGCAGGTCGTTGGTCTGGCGTACAATGACATCGGTATACTGCTCCAACTCCTCAGGATCGTTGACCTGAGAGCGGTATTTCCGTTTGATCCGTTCGGCAGACAGTTGGATGGGCGTCAGCGGGTTCTTGATTTCATGCGCAATGCGCCGCGCCACATCGCCCCAAGCCGCCATGCGCTGCGCCGAGACAAGTTCGGTCACATCATCAAAGGCCACCACAAACCCCTCGACGCCGGTGTCGCTGTGCCGTTCGGACATGCGTACCAGCAGGCTTTCCAGCTTGCCGCGGCGGGTCAGGCGGACCTCCTCTTGAACGGCGGAGCCGGGGCCGCCTTGCAGACGGCTGAAAAGGCTGGCGAATTCCGGGACAGCGTCGGTCAATGCGGGTTGACTGGCGGCGTCGGGCGGCAGGTCCAGCATGCGGATCGCTGCACGGTTGACGAAATCGATCCGTCCGGCCGCATCCAGACCGATGACACCAGCCGTGACGTTGGACAGCACCGAGTCAAACAAACGGCGTTGGCCCTCTGTGCTGGCATGGCTCTCGATCAGGGCTTGGCGCTGCCCTTTCAGCTGCCGCGTCATTTGGTTGAACAGGCGTCCCAACATGCCAATTTCGTCATCGCCGTCATCTTCGACCACCTGCACATCCAGATCGCCTGCGCCCACTCGCTGCGCGGCGGCGGCAAGGCGGCCGACAGGGCGGCTGAGCCGTTCGGCAAACCACAAGCCCCCCCAGACAGCCGCCACGATCAGGATGACGGCAAAGCCCAGATACAACAGGCCAAAGTTGAACAGGATGCTGCCACGGTCGGATTCCAACTGTTGGTACAAGACGGCCGTTTGCTGCGTTTCATCCAGCAACCCCAATATCACGCCATCGACCGACCGTGAGACATAGAGCAGACGGTCCGGAAACGCGCCCAGATTGACCAGCGCGCGAAACTCATTGTTGGGCCAATCCTCGATCAGCACCACCTTGCCCGCCTTGGCGCGAATCAACTGGCTGTTGGTCAACGATTCGAAATCGAAAAGATAGCTTTTCTCGCCCCGGGTTTTCAGGACCCCGGCGGCATTGATCAGATAGACCTCTTTCAGACCGCGCTGGATGCCTGCCTGACCTTGGGTCAACAAAGGGCGCACCGTGCCATCGTCCATCTGAAAGTTCTGCGCCTTTTCCATGTCCAAAAACCGGGCAAGGGCCAGGACATCCGTGGTCAGGGTTGCTGTCTGCTCGGCCTTATAGGCCTGTGCCGCCTCCAGCGAGGCACCGATCACCCCGCGCACCCGGTCGGAAAACCAACCCTCCAACCCGATGTTGACGGTCAACACGCCAAACACCGCCACCAGAACTGTGGGAATCAGGGCCACAATCGCAAAAACCCCGGTCAGGCGCAGGTGCAGTCGCGATCCGGCCGATTGGCTGCGGCGGTCCGATACCATCTGCATGATCCGGCGCAGCACCAACGCCGCCACCACCAGCACATAGACCAGATCGGCTAGCATGATCAGCCGCAGCGCAGGCGAGGACGACCCCTGATTGAGCGGCCCCAGCGCCAGAAATGTAGCAACTGTCAGCAGTGGGCCCAAAAACACCAGCCCGAATGTCATGCCATTCTGCCACCGCCGCTGCCTGCGCAGGCGTGACAGTCGGATCAGCCATTTGTTGGCACTCGCAGACCCTTGCACGAACCCTTACCCTGTCAAAACGCCGGGCATGTGTCCTGCCCGCCACATCCGGTGTCTTGTGGGACACGCGGCCCCCATGACACTCTGTCTGTGGCGGTTTTACATCAGTTTGCGGCGGCGTGTCACGCGGATATCGAGGTCGGTGATCTTCTTGCGCAAAGTATTGCGATTGATGCCCAGAAGGTCGGCACATTTAGCTTGGTTGCCCGCTGTGGCATCCAAGGCAATTTCGATCAGCGGCAGTTCAATTTCACGCAAAATCCGGTCATAGACCCCAGCCGGCGGCAGTTGGCCGTTGTGCAGATCGAAATAGCGTTTCAGATGGCGCCCAACCGAGGCCGACAGCTTTTCATTCTCGATCACTCCGGCGCGGGCGGGTTCAGTGGAATGGGTGCTGCCAAGGGCGATCTCCAGCTCACTTTGCGTGATGTCGGGTTCGGACGAGGTGACCAGCAGGCGTTTCAGAACGTTTTCCAACTGGCGCACATTGCCGGGCCATGGGTGGACGCGCAGGGTGTTGTTGGCATCGGGGGTCAGGCGGCGGACGGTGCCAATCTCACGCTCGCCCTTGATCAGGAAATGTTCGGCCAACAGCACGATATCCTCTACCCGTTCGCGCAGGGCGGGCACGGCAAGGGTAACGCTGCCCAGACGGTAGAACAGATCCTTGCGCAGGCGGCCCTCCTCGACCCGCTGCGCCAGATCGGCTTGACTGGTGGCAAGGATGCGTGGAGCGTGGTCGTCGGCAATGTCCAGCATCCGCACAAGGCGGGCCTGACCATCGTCGTCAAAATCGGCCACCTCGTCGATCAGCAAGGACCCGCCGCGTGCCTTGGCCAGCAGCGTGGATATGCCGTCAACACCCGCCAGATCGGCAGCCTGCACCACGACAAAGGGTTGGCTGCGACGGTCGGAAAAGTCGTGAATGGCGCGGGCGATCAGGCTTTTGCCAGTGCCCGATTCGCCACTGACCAGAACCGGCAGGTCGGTGTTCATCACCTTGGCGACCAGCCGGTACAGCGCCTGCATCGCCGCCGTGCGCCCGACCAAGGGCAGATCGTCGCCGGGTTCACGGGGCGATGCCACCACTTGCGCCGCCGCACGGCGTTTCTGGTCCAGCGCACGCGCCGACCGTTTCATCAGATCGGGCAGGTCAAACGGTTTGGGCAGATAATCGAACGCCTCGGCCTCGGCGGCCTGAATGGCGGTCATGATGGTGTTTTGCGCCGAGATGATGATGACGGGCAGGCCGGGGCGGATGCGGGCGATGCGGGGCAGCGCCTCCAACCCGTTGCCATCGGGCATGATGACATCGGAAATCACCAGATCGCCCTTGCCCTCTTCGACCCAGCGCATCAGCGTCATCATGGACGATGTTGCATGCACCTTGCACCCGGCGCGGGTTAGCGCCTGGGTCAGAACGGTGCGGATCGTGCGGTCGTCGTCGGCTACCAGAATCGTGCCATCCATCAGGTCGTCTCCTCAATCTTCAAACGGGCAATTCCTTGGGCGCCATGGGCAGCGACAGGCGGAACACGGTGCGGCCCGGCACCGATTCCACCGAAATCCAACCGCCATGGTCGGTCATGATCTTGGACACCAGCGCCAGCCCCAGCCCGGTGCCGTTTTCGCGGCCCGAGACAAAGGGTTCAAAGATATCCGCCGCAATCTCGGTCGGGATTCCGGGGCCGTCGTCGATGATTTCCACTTGCAACGGCAGCGCGGCCCCGGTGCCGTCCTTGCGACGCAGGCGCAGCGAATGGTCATAAAATGTGCGCAACCTGATCGTGCCCTGCGCGCCCTTGGCCGCCTCGGTCGCGTTCTTGAACAGGTTCAAGAACACCTGCATCAATTGGTCGGGGTCGGCATAGGTTGCAGGCAACGAGGGGTCATAATCCTCGACGATCATCATATGGCTGGCATAGCCGATCTGGGCTGACCGGCGGGCGCGGTCCAGCGCGTCATGGATGTTGATGGCGCGGCGATCTGGCGGGCGGATATTGCCGAACTGTTCGACCTGTTCCAGCAATTTCACGATGCGACGGGTTTCCTCGACAATCAGGTCGGTCAACTCGCGGTCCTCGGCGGACAGGTTCATCGCCAGCAGTTGGGCCGCCCCAGATATGCCGGCAAGCGGGTTCTTGATCTCATGCGCCAGCATTTCCGCCATGCCGATTGCCGCCTTGGCCGCTGATGCGGCACCGCGGGTACGGCCCAACCGGTCGGCAATCACCCGAGGTGACACCATCAACAGCAGCGACATCGGATCGTCCTGCAAGGGCGCAATTTGCAGGTTGCACTGGATCAGGCTGCGGTCTGGCCCGCGAAACTGAATATCATTGATATAAACTTCGGACTGGTTGCCGCGGCAACGTTGCAGCGCATCCATCAGCGCGCTGTCTGTCGTCAGGCGCTGTGCCACAGTCGCCCCGATCACAGATTTGGCGGACGCGTTCAGAAAAGTTTCCGCAGCCGGGTTCACATCGCGAATGTGATTGGCCGGATCGATCAGGATGGCTGGCATCGGCAACGACAACCAGATCGCCCCGGGCGCGCGGTGGGTCATGCCGCCCGCCTTTCGCTGCCGCCAAAGGTCTGGCCGATCAGATGCAGGGTCTCTTTGGGGGTTGCTGCCGTCATCAGGGCGGCACGCTGGCCCTCCAGCCCCGCTGCCTCCAGATACCAGCCCAGATGTTTGCGCGCGACCTTCAACCCCAGATCCACGCCGTAAAACCCCAGCATCGCCTCGTAATGGGCGCAGATCAGGTCGGCCAATGCCGCACCCCTGGGCACCACCGGCGCGGGCGTGCCATAGAGCGCGTGCGAGATTTGCGCCAGACGCCACGGTGCGCCCTGTGCGCCGCGCCCGACCATGACCCCGTCCGCCCCCGACTGTGCAAGCGCCTGCGCAGCCGTTTCGGGGTTCACTATGTCACCGTTGGCAATCACCGGGATGCGCACCGCGTTCTTGACCGCACGAATGGCCGCCCAATCGGCGTGGCCCTTGTAAAACTGACATCGGGTGCGGCCATGAATGGTGATCATGCGCACGCCTGCCGCCTCGGCCATCTGGGCCAATTGCGGGGCGTTCAACGCAGCATCATCCCAGCCCAGCCGGGTTTTCAGCGTGACCGGCACCTGGACCGCGCCCACGACCGCCTCGATCAGGCGCAGGGCATGGGCAAGATCCTTCATCAGCGCCGATCCGCAGGCGCCGGTTGTCACCCGCTTGGCCGGGCAACCCATGTTGATATCAATGACACG
>JANNAF010000149.1:0-3528 GCA_031384005.1 Rhodobacterales bacterium
ATCGCCGCCCGCCGCCGCCTTCAAATCCCAACCGGGGCAGAAAAACTTGCTCCCCTCAGCCCGCAGGATGCAAACGCGCAGCGTATCATCATCGCGAAACGCCCGAAACGTCAGCCCCATGATCCGGCTGGTGACCAGATCAATCGCATTCGCCTTGGGCCGGTCCAGCGTGACCTCCAGAATGGCCCCCTCGCGGCGGGTCCGGATCGGCCCCTCGGTCAGCATGTCCATCACATCACCTTCCTGATCAACGCATCCACCGCAATGGCACCCGTTTCGCGCACCATCACCGGGTTAATCTCAATCTCCTCAAGGCTCAGGTCGCGGGCCATCAGATCGCCCAACTGCACCGCCAGCGCCGCCAGCGCCGCCATGTCGGCCCGCTTGCGACCGCGATAGCCGTCCAGCAAAGGCCACAGCCGCAACCTGCGCATCTCGGCCAGAACCTCGGCCTCGGTTGCGGGCAGGATCAGCGTCACGGTATCGGCCAGAACTTCAGCCGCAACGCCCCCCATGCCCAGCGTCAACGATACGCCATAAACCGGATCACGCCGCAACCCGATCAACACCTCGGCCACCGCCCCCGTCACCATTTCCTCAACCAGATAGCCGGTCGCCCCCACCATCTCGGCTTGGCCCCCAAGGCTGGTCAACCCCAACCTGACCGCCCCAGCCTCGGTCTTATGCGCAAACCCCAACCCTTTAAGGGCGTAGGGTGGGTGCAAACCCACCACACTCAACCCCGCCAAATCCAGCGCTGTCACCGACCGCGGCACCGCCACCCCCGCCGCCACCAGCACCGCCTTGCCCGCCGCCTCATCTAGCAGAACCGTCTCGCGCTGGGGCAACGCAGCCAAGGGCCGCCACCCCTCCGGCCCCGGCCCCACCTGCGCCGCCCGAATGGCCGCAAGCGCCGTCTCCAACCCCATCAGCGTGCAAACCCCCCGCTCCATCAGGTCCATCGCGCGCGCCTCATCAAAGTTCTCGGCCATCGAGGCGACCAGCAACGCAGGCTTACCCGTAGCCACCTGCGCCGCCACAACCGCGTCAAGAGCCGGCTGATACCCAGACGGATCACAGCGGTCCGCCCGCGGTGTGTCGATGATGTAAATGCCCGCGTCATAGCCCGACAGCATGGTGGTAAACACATCCGTCGTGCGCGGCCCGTCGCCCCAGATGAAGGTGTGATAATCCAATGGGTTCGCAATCGTGACGATCGGCCCCAAAATCTCGCCCAACCGCTGCCGTACCGGATCAGGCACAGCCGGAAAGTCGATCCCGAACGGCGCCGCCAGATCCGCCACCAAACCAGCCTCGCCCCCCGAACAGGACAAACTGCACAGCCGGGTACCAAGAGAGCCGTGGACATGGAGGATCTTCAACGTCTCGATCAGCTCGGACGGCGTGTTCACCTCCGCCACACCGATTTGCCGCAAAAAGGCTGATGACGCCGCCCCACCCCCCGCAAGCGACGCGGTATGAGACGCAGCCGCCACCCGGCTCAGCTCAGTCTTGCCCGACTTGATGCAAACCACCCCCTTGCCCGCCGCTCGCGCAGTTTCGGCCAACGCGGCAAATGCCGCCGCATCGTCGATCCCCTCGATGTACAGCCCGATTGCCGTGACCCGCGGGTCGGCGAGCAACGCCCCCGCCAATTCGGCCAAACCCACCACCGCGGCATTGCCCAGACAAGCCACATAGGCCACCGGCAAGGCCCGCTTCTGCATCCCCATGTTGATGACGATGTTGGACGATTGGCTGACCAGCGCCACCCCCCTGTCCACCCGCACCCCGCCATGCTGATCGGGCCACAGCAGTGCCCCGTCCAGATAGTTGATCACTCCGTAACAATTGGGGCCCAGGATCGGCATATCCCCAGCCGCTGCGACCAGTTGCGCCTGTAACTCCGGCTCCCCGGCTTCCGTCCACCCAGAGGCAAAGCAAATCGCCCCCCCAGCCCCCATCGCGGCCAACTCCCTGACAACGTCGACGGTCAGAAACCGGTTCACCCCGATAAACACCGCATCCGGCACCCCCGGCAAATCAGCCAGCGACGCATAGGCCCTAAGACCGCCAATCTCGGCCTTGGTCGGATGCACCGGCCAGACTGGTCCAGCAAAACCCATCTTGCGGCACTGCTCGATCACGTTCAGCGCCCAGCCTGCACCAAGCACTGCGATGGATTTCGGGCGCAGCAGGCGGTCAAGGCGCGTCATTGCAGACCTGCGGTCTTGTGGCCAGCGCCGGGGGTTTCACACCCCCGGACCCCCGTGGGATATTTAGAGACAGATGAATTCGAAAGCGGGCGCCCTGCCCCGGTGAGTAAGCGGAGCAGGGTTTCACCCGTCACCGTCATTGGGATCCCTCCCTGTTCGGCCCGTCCAGTGTGTTTCATGATAGTTAACACTTCGCTAATTTCATCTGTCCATAAGTATCCCACGGGGGTCTGGGGGTGTGAAACCCCCAGTCCGACGCTTCACGCCCCAAGCGGCCTCAACAATTCGCGGCTTATGATGTGCCGCTGGATCTCGCTAGTGCCCTCCCAGATGCGTTCAACCCTGGCATCGCGCCAGATACGCTCCAGCGGCAATTCCTCCATCAGGCCCATGCCGCCGTGAATCTGGATCGCCTCATCCGCGATCATCGCCAGCACTTCGGTCGCCTTCAGCTTGGCCATCGACATGTCGGCCTCGGTGACCGAACCCTTATCGTATTTCCACGCCGCCTCGCGGGTCAGCAGTTCGGCGGCCTTCAACTCCATCGCCATGTCCGCAAGCTTGAAACTGATGCCCTGGAACTTGCCGATCTGCTGGCCGAACTGCTTGCGCTCGGCGGCATAGGACAGGGCGTGGCCCAGGGCACGCTCTGCACGGCCGAGGCAAGTCGAGGCGACTTGCAGCCGGGTGGCGCCCAGCCAGGAATTGGCGACCTCGAAGCCCTTGTGGACCTCGCCCAGGATCTGGCGTTTGTTCAGGCGGCAGTCGTCGAATTCCAGCACGCCATTGGTATAGCCGCGGTGCGAGACGTTGCGGTAACCGTCGCGGACGGTGAAGCCGGGGGTGCCCTTGTCGACGAAGAAGGCCGTGATGCGCTTTTTCGGCCCACGCGGTGTATCTTCCTCGCCGGTTGCCACAAAGACAATCGCGAACCCGGCCAGATCGGCATGGCTGATGAAATGCTTGGTGCCGTTCAGGATCCAGTCGTCGCCGTCAGCCCGCGCCGTGGCCTTCATCCCCCGCAGGTCAGACCCTGCCCCCGGTTCCGTCATCGCCAGACAATCCCAGGTTTCGCCCCGGATACAGGGCATCAGATACTGTTCGCGCTGTTCGGCATTCCCCGCCAGCAGAATGTTCGACGGCCGCGCCACGCAGGTCCAGTGCAGGGCATAGTTCGCGCGCCCCAACTCTTTTTCATAGAGCAGCCAGGCAATCGTATCCAGCCCCGCACCCCCCACTTCAGCCGGCATGTTGGCGGCGTAAAGCCCTGCTGCCGGTGGAACTGATCCGCGAGATCCAGAAAAAGGCCATG
>JANNAF010000157.1:0-2271 GCA_031384005.1 Rhodobacterales bacterium
TTCCTGAACATCCTGTTCGGTTGCGCCTCCTTTACCCCCGGCTCTGACTCGTCGATCAACATCGCGGGTTTTTGTGACGAGGCGATCCAGGCCAAGATGGACGAGGCGCTGCTGTTGGGCGTCACCGATCCAGCCGCCGCAGACCTGATGTGGGCCGATATCGACAAGGCCGTGACCGATGCAGCCCCGATGGCGGCCCTGTTCACCCCCAAGCGGATCGACTTTGTGTCCAAGCGTCTGGGCAACTTCCAGTTCAACTCGCAGTTTTACTGGATGATCACGCAGTCATGGGTTCAGTGACCCAGTGACCGTTCCCGCAAACATCAGCCGTGGCCCCTGGGCCACGGCATTTCACCGCCTGCGCCATGACCGCACCGCCCTTGTGGCGCTGGCTGTGTTTCTGGCCGTTGTTGTCGCCTGCCTGCTGGCCCCGGTTTACGCGTGGTGGGCGGGTGTGCAGCCCTTCAAATCCACGCTTGATGCCGTGATCCTGCTGAACGGCGAACAGCGCCCTGTCATGGAACTGCCGACCACGGGCCTTGCGCTGGGCTACACCCCCATCGGCCCGACTTGGGAGTTGGGCAACTACTTCCTTGGCGCCGACAATCAGGGCCGCGACGTGATGGCGCGCCTTCTTTATGGCGGGATGAACTCGATCTTCATCGCCGCTGCCGCCACCACCTTCACCCTGACCTTTGCCACCGCCTTCGGCCTTGCCGCCGGGTTTTTCGGTGGCGTGATCGACATGATCCTGTCGCGGATATTGGACGTGCTATGGGCCTTCCCGGTCTACCTGCTGGCCATCTCCCTCTCCATCGTGCTGATCACCCAAGGCATCACCATCGGCCCGTTCGAAATTGACAGTGGCTCGCTTGCCCTGCCCATTTTCATCATCGGCCTGATCTACATTCCCTATGTCGCCCGCCCCATCCGCGGACAGGTCATGTCGCTGCGCAATTCCGATTTCGTCATGGCCGCCATCGGGCTTGGGGCGCCACCCTCGCGCATCCTGTTCAAGGACATATTGCCCAACATCTCGACCACCCTCATCGTGTTCGTGCCCATCATGATGGCGCTGAACATGCTGACCGAAAGCGCGCTGTCCTTTCTGTCCATCGGCGTGCAACCCCCCGATGCGTCATGGGGCACCATCATTCAGGACGGCCAATCGCTGCTGTACTCGCGCCCCATCGTGGCGCTTGCGCCCGGCATCATGATCGTGATTTCCGTCTTGTCGCTGAACGTGTTCGGTGACGGGTTGCGCGACGCACTCGACCCCAAATCCAAGGTAAAACTGGGGCGCGCCTCATGATTTACGCCATAATCCAACGCCTCGGCCAAATGGCCTTCGTCATGGCCGGCATCTCGATGCTGGTGTTCGCGATCTTCTTTGGCACCCCCGGCGTCGACCCCGCCGCCCGTATCGCCGGCCGCAATGCCAGTCCCGAGGTGTTGGAGGCTGTCCGCATCTCTTTCGGCTTCGACCAGCCGTTCTACATCCAATATCTGACCATGATGGAGAAAATCTTCATCACCGGCGACCTGACCTCCTTCGTCAATCGCGGCTGGAAGGTGGTCCCGGCGGTCCTTGATACCATTCCCGTCACCTTGTCGCTGGTGCTGGGGGCTGCGGTCCTGTGGGTCGTGTTCTCCATCCTCATCGGCGTTCTTGCGGCCGCCTACCGCGACACCTGGATCGACAAACTCCTGATGATCCTCGGCCTCATCGGCATTTCGATGCCGGTCTACTGGCTGGGCGAGGTGATGAACCTGATCACGCAAAGCCGCTTTCACGACACCTGGATGTTCTCCTGGGTGCCGCCCTTGGGCTATAAACCCCTGTCAACGGATCCAAAGGGCTGGTTCCTGACCCTGATCATCCCGTGGTTCACCCTCTCCATCCTCTATATCGGCCTGTATGGCCGCATCCTGCGCGCCAGCATAACCGAGGCGCTGCAAGAGGATTACATCCGCACCGCCCGCGCCAAGGGCCTGTCGGAAACCCGCATCCTGCTCCGCCACGCCCTGCGCACCTCGCTGATCAGCTTTGTCACCCTGTTCGGGCTTGATTTCGGCGCACTGGTCGGCGGGTCTGCTCTGTTGACCGAGGTGGTCTTTGGCCTGCAAGGCGTCGGCAAACTGACCTTTGACGCCCTGCAAAACCTGGACCTGCCCGTCATCATGACCACCGTCCTTTACGCCAGCTTCTTCGTCGTCCTCGCCAATGCCATCGTCGACGTCATCTACATCCTGCTTGACCCCCGGGTGCGC
>JANNAF010000209.1:0-6090 GCA_031384005.1 Rhodobacterales bacterium
CAGACCGGATCGGTCAGCCACGGGTTCGACCGGGTGGGCGAGATCTCTTATCCGGCTGCGGCCGGGTCGGTGGATGAGGTGATGATGGCCGCCCTGGACGCCGGAGCCGATGATGTGGAAAGCGATGAGGACGGGCATTGGATTTATTGCAGTGTCGAGGCGTTGAACACGGTGTCGGACGCGCTGGAAAAGGCGTTGGGCGAATCGACCGAAAGCAAGTTGATCTGGAAGGCGCAGGTCCTGACCGAGGTCGATCTGGAGACTGCGCAAAAGCTGATGAAGCTGATCGACATGCTGGAAGAGGATGACGATGTGCAGACGGTGACACATAACTTTGACATCCCCGAGGATGTGGCCGCCCAGTTGGAGTGACGGGGGAGGCAAGATGGGCAAACCTCTGCTTTTCCAAGGGAAAAGCAGAGAACTGCCCATCCTACAAGGTCTGACACCCGGCGCGGATGCGGCCCGGTTGGACCAGTTTGACCGCCACGTGATGCCTGCGGGCCCCGGTCAATGCCGGGGTCTTTTCATCAGCCTGTCATGAAACTTTGGCACAAGTGCCAAAACCGATGGGGGCGCTGTAATGACCAAGCATGAGACGTTTTCGCTGGAGTTTCTGGAGCCTGCTGCCCCGGTTCAGTCAGCGGGGCCGGTGTTCACCTATTCGTCGCCTGCGCAACCCTGGCTGCGCCGCACCCTGATCCGCACGGTCGAACGGTTGAGCGGGCGCGCCGGATTTGAACGGCTGTACCGCGACTGGCAGAAAAAGCCGCGGGACATGCGCGAGACGGTGTTCACCTCGGCGATCAAGACGTTGGGTGTGCAGACCGACATTTCTGCGCAGGATCTGGCGCGCATCCCGGCGACGGGGCCGCTCTTGGTGGTGGCGAACCATCCTTATGGCATCGTGGACGGGTTGTTGATTGGGCATCTGATCTCGACCCGGCGGGCGGATGTCAAACTGATCTGCCATTCGCTGCTGTGCCAGCCCACCGAAGCGCGCGACGTGTTGCTGCCCATCGATTTTGGCCCCGGCCCCGAGGCGCGGCGCGTTTCGGCCGAGACGCGCAAGCGGGCGGTCGAGTGGCTGGACCGGGGCCATGCGCTGATCATCTTTCCGGCGGGCGGCATTTCGACCTCGCCCAAGGCGATGGGGGGGGTTGCGGCCGATCTGGTCTGGCATCCGTTCATTGCGCGTCTGGCGCGGCGCGAGGGGGTCAAGACGCTGGCCATGTATATTGGCGGGCAAAACTCGCGGTTGTTCCAGATGGTCAGCCATTGGTCCTATCCGCTGCGTCTGGCCCTGATTTTCCACGAGACCAAGCGTGTCATGCGCCGTCCGGTCAAGGTGGCGGTGGCAGAGCCGGTGGATATGGCGTTGGCCGAGGACAAGAGCGATCTGGTCGGCAGCCTGCGGTCGCTGACCTATGGCATGGCGCCGCAGGGTGGCCCGACGGCGGCGGATGTGTTCGAGTTCCCCAAGCGGCTTAACCTCTAAGGCTGCGGGTAAGGCTGCGGGCGGCGATGCGCAGGGCCTGCGTCAGCGGGTCCAGCGCGCGGGCTGTCAGGCGGGCCCATTGCCAATAAAGCGGCGTGTCCAGCGGGTGGGCGGGGTCCAGATCGACCAGCGCCCCCGTGGCCAGATGCCCCGCAACCAGCAGTTCTGGGTTCATCCCCCAGCCAAGACCCGCACGGCAGGCATCGACAAAGCCGTGGCTGGAGGCGAGGCGGTGGCAGGGCAGGGGCGCTGACAGTTCAAAATTGGCGGTCTGGCCGTGGCGCGCGGCCCATTGGTCCTGCAGGCGGTCCTTGTCGTTAAAGCGCAGGGCGGGGGCGGTGGCGAGCGCCGCCGCCGTCACACCCTGGCCAAACCAGCGCGCCACAAAGGCCGGGCTGGCGGTGGCGCGGTAGCGCAGGGTGCCCAGCGAAAGTGTATCGCAGCCCTGCAAAGGGCCTGCGTGCGAGGTGATCGCGGCTGCCACCTCGCCCGATTTCAGCAGGTCTTGGGAAAAATCCTGATCGTCGATCACGATATCATACAAAAACCCCGGCGTCGCGGCGAGGGCGGGCATGACCCATGTCGCCAGACTGTCGGCATTGACTGCGATGCGCAGGGTCGGGGTCAGGCTGGTTTGCTGCAAATCCTGCGCCAAGGCCGCGTTCAGCAGGGCGGTTTCGTCGTGGTGGCGCACAAGGCGCAGCCCGGTTGCCGTGGCGGTGCAGGGTTTTTCGCGGCGGATCAACAGGGTGCCTGTCGCCTCCTCCAACGCCTTGATGCGTTGCGATATGGCTGAGGGGGTCACGCCAAGATCAGCGGCGGCAAGGTCGAACGATCCGCGGCGGTGGACGGCGGCGAGGGCGGCGAGTTGGGCGGGGTCAAACATTAGCGCACCTTATGCATCGGCAGAATTGTTAACTTGAGTGATGCCGCCCGGCTGCGTTAGGTCAAGGCCGGATTTGGGGGATGGGCGATGTTTGAGGCGGGCGTGCAGGGGTTTGCGACAGGGTTCAGCCTGATTCTGGCAATCGGGGCGCAAAATGCCTTTGTGCTGCGGCAGGGCATACGGCGCGAACATGTGGGCGCGGTGGTCGCGGTCTGTGCGCTGTCGGACGCGGTTTTGATCATTGCCGGGGTGGCGGGATTTGGCGTGATCACGGCGGCGGTGCCGTGGTTGGCGGGGGCGATGCGTTGGTTGGGGGTGGCGTTCTTGGTGGTTTATGGCGCGCTGCGGTTTGCTGCCGCGCTGCGCGGCGGCGAGGCGTTGCGGCCAGCCGAGGGCGGGCAGGTGGCGCGGGCCTCGGTCGTGGGCACGGCATTGGTGCTGACATGGGCAAATCCGCATGTCTATCTGGATACAATGGTGTTGATCGGGTCGATTTCGACGCAACATGCGCCGGATGAGGCGGGGTTTGCGGCGGGGGCGGTGCTGGCGTCGGTCGTGTTCTTTGCCGGCTTGGGCTATGGCGCGCGGCTGCTGGCGCCGGTGTTTGCCAACCCGCGCGCATGGGTCGTGTTGGAGGTGGTGGTGGGCCTGACGATGTGGGCGATTGCGGCGGTGTTGGCGTTCGGCTGACGAACGGGCGGGGGGGGGTGTTGCGCGGCGGGTCATGGCGCCGTGCGCATGGGTTACCGGGTGTGAACCGGGTTTGCCTAGGTTCGCAGATCAAGGCGTTCCCGCGGAGGTATCCATGCCCGATACAACGAACATTCAGTCGTTGCCCCTGATCCTGCCCTCGCAGGCCCAAAAACACGTGACCCATAACGAGGCGCTGAAGATTCTGGACCTGATCGTCCAGATGACGGTGGTCAGCCGTAGCACATCGGTGCCGCCGTCAGCGCCCGCGCTGGGCGATGCGCATATCGTGGGGGCGGGGGCCACCGGGCTGTGGGCGGGGCATGGCGGCAAGCCTGCCACCTTTACCGGGATCGTGTGGGAGTTCTATGTGCCCAAGACCGGCTGGACCGCCTATGTCGTCGATGAGGCGGCGATGGTGGTCTATGATGGCACCGACTGGATTTCGGCGGCCGAGGGGCCAGGGCAGTTCACGCAGTTGGGCGTATCGGCCACGGCGGATGCAACCAACCGCTTGACGGTTTCGGCACCGGCCACGCTGTTCAACCATGACGGGGCGGGCCATCAGGTCAAGGTGAACAAGGCCACATCGGGCGATACGGCCAGTCTGATGTTTCAGACCGGATTTTCGGGTCGGGCCGAAATGGGCACGGCAGGCAGCGATGATTTCGCGATCAAGGTCAGTGCGAACGGATCGACCTTTACCGAGGCGGTGTCGTTCAGTGCAGGCACCGGCCGGACTCGGGTGCAAAACGGGTTGCGCATCACGCCAGCGGTGGGCGATCTGGCCGGGCCGGTGGACGGCGAGGTCTGGTATGACAGCACCACAGGCAAATTCCGCGCACGGCAGAACGGCGCATCGGTCGATCTGATCACGGTTGCAAGTGGCGGGTCGTCCTTTGTGGATGGGTCGTTCGTTGTGACCGATGATGTGGACCCGACCAAGCAGATGCGGCTGCAAATCGCCGGTTTGGGCACCGGTACAACCCGGACCCTGTCGATGCCGACGGCAGATGGCGTGATTGCCACCCTGTCGGGTGCCGCGCAAACCTTTGCCAACACCACCACATTTTCGGGGACGACGGTGACGGTCGGCACGGCGGCCAGCGCCTCGACCCTTGGTTTGGGCACGGGTGCCACCACCACAGGCCTTACCAAGGCGATCAACATTGGCACGGCGGGGTTGAGCGGTTCGACAACCACCATCGCCATTGGCAGTGCGGTGGCCGGCGCGCTGGGCAGCACGACGTTCCAAACGCCCACCGTCGGCTTTGGCGCGACGGTGACGGCGATCAACCTGCCCGATGTCGCGACATTCATTACCGACAACGCTGATCCGGCCAAAAAGCTGCAATTTGAGGTGTCTGGCATCAGCAGCGGCAGCACGCGCACGGTGACGGCCCCGAATGAAAGCGGCACGATGGTTCTGGCGGCGGCGACGCAGACCCTGACCAACAAGACGATCAGCCTGTCGGCCAACACGGTCACCGGCACGCTGCCGGCCACCAGCATCGCGATGACCGGTGGCGGCACGGTGCAGGATTACACCGGTTTCAGCACCCGTTCGGCCTTTGTCACCTGGGCATCGGGCAAGACGCCGGCCACCGGGGCCATTCTGGATGCGGCCGGGTTTTCGTACCGCTACATCGGCACGGGCACGGCGATCGGTGATCTGCCGGGCTGGGTGCCGCTGGGCTATGCCTTTCCCGACCATTGGGGCCAGAACGTCACCCCCGGCACCACGAATATGCATGCCGCACTGACGACGGCGATTGCCTATTCGGCCACGGTTTATCTGGCGGGGGGTGTTTATGCGGTGGGGGCGACGCTGGCATGGGACAATGCCACGCTGATCGGCAACAATGATCGCGGCACGGCGCGGACCAAGATTCTGGGTCTGTCCGCGCTGATCCCGATTGGCAATGCCATCGTCGCCCCCGGACGGTCTGCCACGATGCGCGGCATCCAGCTGGGCTATGACACCCTGACCGGGACCGAGACGCAGGACCAGCGCGTCGGTTTGGACACGCGCGGTCTGGTGCAAAACCTGCAGCGCGGGTCGGTGCTGGACGAGTTGGTCATCGAAAACGTCGGCACCGCCATCAGCGACTATGGCGACGGCGAGTTTTCGGTGACTTACGGCACCATGGAGATCGGCGCGCACAGTTTTCGTGCCGTCGATATCCGCGGCACGATCCGTACCGGGTCGGTCTGGTTGAACCTGTATATCAACGGCAACAACACCTATACCCCCGAGGGCGGGTTCTGTCTGACGGGCCAGGCGGCGGGCGGGTTCGTGGCGCAGTTGAACATCGAACATTGCGCCTATTCCGGCTATCCCGTGCGCTTGGAGGGGCTGCAAGGCATGTCCATCAACTCGTTGCACATCGAGGGGGTCGATTGCACGACGGCGGGGTTTGGCTATGTCGGCCTGGACAGCGCGTCGGTCACCATCCATTCGCTGAACGTGACCAACACAAGGATGAGCACGGACAACACCGCCGTCGTGCGGCTGGCGCGGGCGGGGTATCAGGCGGCGACCGTGGTGCCGTTGCTGACCGTGGTGTCGCAGACGTCGAACCTGAAAATCGGCAAGCTGCATATCAAGGGCCTCGCCTCGCCCAGCAATGCGCTTTACCCGTCCTATCCGGTGGGGCGGACAGGGGTGCGCAATTGCCCCGGTTTCAATGTGTTCAAGCGCGACACGTCCTATACCGACAACAACTGGTCGGTCGAGGTGCAGGATTTTGTCTGGGCGGCCTATACCGCACAGGCGGCGGATCAGCCGTTGCTGGAATATCCCGACCTGTCCTACAGCGGTCAGATCCAGATGCGGCGGGTTGGGGACCGTGGCACCAGCGCGGCGCCTTACGAGAACTATGTCCAGAACGGCGCCTTTGACAAATGGCTGGCCACGACGGCCACGGTCACCACTGGCGCGACCGAGGTGGCCAACAAATGGACCCTGCGCGGGGCCAGCGGGTCGGTCACGCTGGACCGGGTGCAGGATGCCTAT
>JANNAF010000256.1:0-4998 GCA_031384005.1 Rhodobacterales bacterium
ATAGGCAAAGGCCTGCGCCTCCAGCATGTCGCCGTTCAGGCCAACCGCCTCGACCGGGTCGACGGTGGCGAAACCCTGCCGCAGGCCCGCCATCATCGCCGCATTGTGCCGACCACCGCCGGTGACCAGCAGACGGTCCACCGGGCGCGGGAAATGTTCGGCACCACGCAGCACGGCCGCGGTGGCGGCAGCCGTAAGCGTGGCGGCCGCATCGGCATCAGACAGATCAGACACCACATCAAGAAGCATGGCAAAGTCATTGCGATCCAACGATTTTGGCGGAATCCGGTGGAAATACCCAAGCGCCAGAAACCGCGCGATGATCGCCGGATCGTGGCAGCCCGTCAGCGCCAATGCCCCGCCCTCATCGTGCGCCAGACCCCGCCGCGCCAGCAGCAGGTCATTGATCGGCGCATTGGCAGGCCCGGTGTCAAAAGCCAACAGCGCCCCGGCGCCATGGGGTTCAGACACCGCAGGGTCAACCCATGTCACATTGCCGACCCCCCCCAGATTAAGCAGGGCCAAGGGGGCCGTCGCCCCGATGTACCGCGCACAGGCATGATGAAAGAACGGCACAAGCGGCGCACCCTGGCCGCCCATCTGCACATCGGTCGACCGGAAATCCCACACCACCGTGACGCCCAATGCCTGCGCCACCAGCGCGCCATCCCCCGCTTGATGGGTGCCGCGCACGCCCGGGGCGTGGGCCAGCGTCTGGCCATGGAACCCCACCACATCCACATTCGAGAACCGCGACAACAGTTCCACATGCGCCGTCTCGACCACCTCGGCCGCCTGCGATACCCCCGCCTCGCCCTGCCAACGGCCAAAACCGGCGCGGATGACCGCGCGTTCGGCGGGCGAATAGGGGCGATAGGCATGTGGGCCAAAGTCAGAACTCACATCTCCATCGGTCAGAACCAAGTCGGCAACGACCCCGTCCAACGACGTGCCCGACATCGACCCTAAGGCCCAAACAGCCTGCTTTCCCTTCACAGCGCCCCCCGCTATACCACCGCCCATATAAAGCATGAGGCGACCATGACCTACCACCCGAAATCAGACTTTCTGCGCGTGATGTTCGAGCGCGGCTTTGTGGCCGATTGCACCGATTATCAGGCGCTGGACGAGGCTTTGGCCAAGGGTGTGGTGCCCGCCTATATCGGCTATGACGCGACGGCGGCGTCGCTGCATGTGGGCCATCTGATGAACATCATGGTGCTGCGCTGGCTGCAAAAATGCGGCCACAAGCCGATCACCCTGATGGGCGGCGGCACAACCAAGGTCGGTGATCCATCCTTTCGCGCCGAGGAGCGCCCGCTGCTGACCCCCGCCAAGATCGACGAGAACATCGCCGGTCTGCAAAAGGTGTTTGCACGGTACCTGTCCTATGGCGACGCGGCCACCGACGCGGTGATGCTGAACAATGCCGAGTGGCTGGACAACCTGAACTACCTCGATTTCCTGCGCGACATTGGCCGCTATTTCAGCGTCAACCGGATGCTGAGTTTCGAAAGCGTCAAGTCGCGGCTGGACCGCGAGCAAAGCCTGTCGTTTCTGGAATTCAACTACATGATCCTGCAGGCCTATGATTTCCTTGAAATCCATCGCCGCTATGGCTGCATCCTGCAGATGGGCGGATCGGATCAATGGGGCAATATCATCAATGGCGTCGATCTGACCCGCCGGGTGGTCGACCATGAGATTTACGGGCTGACCACGCCCCTGCTGACCACATCGGATGGCCGCAAAATGGGCAAATCGGCGTCCGGTGCGGTCTGGCTGAATGGCGACATGCTGTCGTCCTATGATTTCTGGCAGTTCTGGCGCAACACGACCGATGCCGATGTCGGGCGGTTCCTTAAGATTTTCACGGAACTGCCAGTGGCGGAATGTGACCGTTTGGGTGCGTTGCAAGGGTCGGACATCAACGAGGCCAAGATCATTCTGGCCAATCTGGCCACCACGATGCTGCACGGCCCCGAGGCGGCGGCAGCAGCCGAGGCAACGGCGCGCGAGGTGTTTGAAAAGGGCGGCGTCGGCGACGATCTGCCGACGCTGACCCTGACCCCGGCAGAAGTGGCCGAAGGGATCACCGTGGCGCAACTGTTCGTGCGCACCGGGCTTGCCGCGACGGGCAAGGACGCCAAGCGCCTGATCACCGAGGGCGGTGCGCGGGTCAATGACGATATCGTGCTGGATGCGGGCCACCGTTACGGCGCGGGCGAGATGGTCGAGCCGTTGAAACTGACCGCCGGGAAAAAGCGCCATGCGCTGGTGATTTTGGGCTGATCGGACAATTTTTCTGCGAAAAATCATGGCGCGCGGCGCCCGATTTTTCGCAGAAAAATCAAAGGGGACCACATGGCCCCCTTTGATCCAGATGATTTATTCGACGACGACGACCTTTGCCATCACGTCAGGCTCGGTCACTTCGCCGTTTTGGCCGGCGCCGCGCTTGATCAGGTCGACGGTTTCCATCCCGGAAATCACCTTGCCCACGACGGTATACTGACCGTTCAGGAAATCCCCCGGCGCGAACATGATGAAGAATTGGCTGTTGGCAGAATCGGGGTCCTGGCTGCGGGCCATGCCGACAATGCCGCGTTCAAACGGCACATCGGAAAACTCGGCCGGGATGTCGGCCATGTCGGACCCGCCCATGCCGGCCATCGAGGTGTCGCCTCCCAGCTTGCCGAACTTGACGTCGCCGGTTTGCGCCATGAAGCCGTCGATCACCCGGTGGAAGACCACATTGTCATAAGACCCGGCCTTGGCCAAAGCGATGATCTGCGCCACGTGCAGGGGGGCCACATCGGGGTTCAGGTCAATGACCACCTCGCCGTTGGCGGCGCCGCTGACGGTGATCACAAGGTTGGGGCCTGGTCCGTCGCCTTCGGCCATGGCTGGGGTGGCAAACAAAAGGGCTGCGATCAGGGCGTTACGCAACATCGGCAGCCACCCGGACAGTGATCATGCGGTCGGGGTTTGCCGGCGGCTCGCCCTTGGTGATGGCATCGACATGTTCCATCCCTGAAAGCACCCGGCCATAGACGGTGTATTGCCGGTTCAGGAAATGGTTGTCCTTGAAATTGATGAAGAACTGGCTGTTGGCCGAGTTGGGATTGGACGAACGTGCCGCACCGATGGTGCCACGGTCATGCGGGATGCCGGAAAACTCGGCTGGAACGTCGGGGTGTTCGGATCCACCGGTGCCGGCGCGGCGCAGGTTGAAATCCTTTTCCATGTTGCCGTTTTCGACATCGCCGGTCTGGGCCATGAAGCCATCTATCACTCGGTGAAAGCAGACATCGTCATAGGCCTTGGCCCGCGCGAGGGTTTTCATCCGTTCGACATGCAGGGGGGCAATGTCCTTGAGCAGATCAATCACCACTTCGCCGCCTTTGAGGGTGATGATGATCGTGTTTTCCGGGTCTTTGATTTCGGCCATGGTCGCATCCTTTGCACTTATTTGGCGCGGAAACTAGCTTGGGTCAGGCCCGAGGGAAAGGGCTTATGGTTGACGTAAGGCTGCATTGCGCGGAAAGAGGGGGAAATCGCTATGGAGACGATCATGACCTGGAAGACGATGGACGATGTGACGCTTGCGGGGAAAACGGTACTGACGCGGGTTGATATCAACGTGCCGATGGAGGGGGACGAGGTCACCGACACCACGCGGATCGACAAGATCAAGCCGACGGTCGAGGATATCATCGCCCGCGGTGGCCGCGTGGTTCTGCTGGCCCATTTCGGGCGTCCCAAGGGCCGCGTCGTGCCGGAAATGAGCCTGCGCCGTGTGCAACCGGCGCTGGAGGCGTCGCTGGGGCGCAAGGTTGTGTTCATCGAGCGCCCCGACCGCGCCATGATCGACGCGCTGCCCAGCGATGCCGTGGTTCTGGTTGAAAACACCCGATTCACCGATATGGAGGAGGCGAACGACCCCAGGATGGCGGCCTTCCTTGCCTCGCTGGGCGACATGTTTTGCAACGACGCCTTTTCCGCCGCCCACCGCGCCCATGCCTCGACGACCGGCATCGCGCATCTGCTGCCCAGTTTTGCCGGGCGGCTGATGGAGGAGGAGTTGCGCGCGCTGGAGGCGGCCCTTGGCACGCCGGTCCGCCCGGTGGTGGCCGTGGTTGGCGGGGCCAAGGTGTCCAGCAAGCTGGAGTTGTTGGGCAATCTGGTGACACGGGTTGATCATCTAGTGATCGGCGGCGGCATGGCCAACACCTTTCTGGTGGCCCAAGGGGTCGAGGTTGGCACGTCACTGGCCGAGCGCGACATGGCGGCGATGGCGCTGGAGATTGTCGCCAAGGCCAAGACGGCGGGCTGCACCATCCATCTGCCGGTCGATATCGTCGTGGCCCGTGAATTCAAGGCCGGTGCCGCGTCACAGGTGCTGCCGGTTGCTGCCTGTCCCGCAGATGCGATGATTCTGGACGCGGGCCCCGCCACTGTGGCCGAACTGTCCCGCGTGTTCGAGGCGTGCAAGACGCTGATCTGGAACGGCCCGCTGGGTGCCTTTGAAATCACCCCGTTTGATGCGGCGACCACGGCTGCGGCCCGCGTTGCGGCCCGTCTGACGCGCGAGGGCAAGCTGATCTCGGTTGCCGGTGGTGGTGATACGGTGTCTGCGCTGAACCATGCCGGGGCGGCAGGTGATTTTACCTTCATCTCGACCGCAGGCGGTGCGTTTCTGGAATTTCTGGAAGGCAAGGTCCTGCCCGCTATCGAGATCCTGGAACTGCGCGCAGGCGATACGCAAGGCTCAATCTAGACCTGTAGGTGCGAATTCATTCGCACATTTTCATTCGCACATTCTGTGCGGCGCTCTGGAGTTGAATGTGCGAATAAATTCGCACCTACGGGGAAAAATGTAGCGCTAGCCACACAGCCTGACTTGATCGCGCAACACGATGTCTGCAATGGGCGGGGATCAACACCGCATCTCCCGCATTAAGTGACAGATGCCCTTCTTCGAATTCCAATTCAGCA
>JANNAF010000318.1:0-16107 GCA_031384005.1 Rhodobacterales bacterium
TGGTCGGCCAGTTTCTGTGTCGTTTCGGGGAAGATGCCGTAATAGAAAATGACGGCGGTGTGGGCGCAGGTCGCGCCGGTTTCGCGGATGGCATCGACAAAGGACAGTTTGGAGCCGCCGTCGGTGGTCAGATCCTCGACCAGAAGGACGCGTTGGCCGGGGGTCATCACACCTTCGATGCGGGCGTTGCGGCCGTAGCCTTTGGGTTTCTTGCGGACGTAGGTCATTGGCAGGGCCAGGCGTTCGGCCACGAAGGCCGCGAAGGGGATGCCGGCGGTTTCGCCGCCTGCGATGTTGTCAAACGCCTCGAATCCCGCATCGCGCATCACGGTCACGCAGAGGAAATCCATCAAGGTGGAGCGGATGCGCGGGTAGGAGATGAGTTTGCGGCAGTCGATATAGGTCGGCGAGGGCAGGCCGGAGGCGAGGGTGAAGGGGGTGGTGGCGTTGAAATGCACGGCCTTGATTTCCAAGAGCGCGCGGGCGGTCAGGCGGGCGATTTCGGGGGCGGGGGGGAAAGAGGTGGGGATCATCGGGGGACCTTGCGCGGGGGGAGGGGTGGGAGCCTCCGGCGGGAGTATTTGGAAAGGAGCAAATCAGGCGGTGACGGACCAGTGGACCGGGAAGCCCGGATCGAACACGGTGACGGGGCCAGCGCCGGTGGCGATTTTGGCCGGGAACCGGGTGGGGGTGGTGGATTTGGTCAAGGTGAGCGTGCCGTCGTTCGGGGGCAGCCGGTAGAAGGCGGCGCCGTGCAGGGAGGTAAAACCCTCAAGCCGGTCAAGCGCGCCGTCCTCGTCAAACACATGGGCGAGGAGGGGCAGGGTGTTGGTGGCGGTAAAGCAGCCGGCGCAGCCGCAGGCCTGTTCCTTGAGGGCGTCGGTATGGGGGGCAGAATCGGTGCCGAGGAAGAAGCGTGGGTCGCCTGAGGTGGCGGCGGCGCGCAGCGCGAGGCGGTGGGTTTCGCGTTTGGCGACGGGCAGGCAGTAGTAATGCGGCCTGATGCCGCCTGCCAGGATGTGGTTGCGGTTGAGGATCAGGTGATGGGTGGTGATGGTGGCGGCGAGGTCGTCGCCTGCGCTGCGGGCGTAAGCCACGCCTTCGGCGGTGGTGATATGTTCCATCACCACGCGCAGGCCGGGGACGCGGGCGCGCAGCGGGGCGAGGACGGTGTCAATGAACAAGGCTTCGCGGTCGAAGATATCGACGGAGGGGGTGGTCACCTCGCCGTGGACGCAGAGGGGCAGACCAATCTTGGCCATGGTTTCCAGAACCGCTTGAACCTTTGAGAAGTCGGTGACGCCGGAATGGGAGTTGGTGGTGGCGCCTGCGGGGTAGAGTTTGACGGATTTGACAAGGCCGGAGGCGGCGGCGGCGGCGACATCGGCGGGGTCGGTGCCTTCGGTCAGGTAGAGGGTCATCAGGGGTTGGAAGGTGCTGCCGGGGGGCAGGGCGGCGCGGATGCGGGCATCATAGGCGCGGGCGTCGGCAAAGGTCACCACCGGGGGGACCAGATTGGGCATGATGATCGCCCGCGCAAAATGGCGGGTGGTTTCGGGCAGCACCGCGTGCAGCATGGCGCCGTCGCGCAGGTGCAGGTGCATGTCATCGGGGCGGCGGAGCGTGATCTGGGTCATGGGCCTGCCCTAGCGCAAAGGGGCAAGCGGTTCCAGTGGAATTGAGTGTGGTTTGCGGGGGAGTGCGCACTGGTTTTATGGGGCGGGTTGCGGCAGGGTGGCGGTGGTGGTGCAGGGAGGATCATGGGTGGCACAGGTCGGGAAAGCGTTGGTTTTGATGTGTCTGGCTGCGCCTGCCGTGGCGCAGGAGGTGGATTGTTTTGCCACCGAGGTTCAGGTCGAGATGACCTTTTGCGCCGAGGCCGAGTGGATGGACGCGGACGCCGAGTTGAACGTTGCCTACAAGGCTGCGGTCGTGGCGTTGCGCGAGGTGGATGCCAGTTTGGGCAAGGGTGACAAGGCGGGGGCGAATTATCTGAAGCAGGCGCAGCGCGACTGGATTTCGTTTCGTGACAATGCCTGTGCGGCAGAGGCCTATGTGCTGCATGGTGGGTCGGCGGAGGCCATGGCGATTTATGGTTGCCGGGCGCGGCTGACGCGGGAGCGCAGTCTGGGTTTGTACTACATTGCCGAAATGGGTTTGGGCGGCTAGGTCCGGGCGCCGTTAATTCGAGGTGGCGGGGGCAGGCGATTTGGCCGGGTCGGTCAGTTCGGCCAGGCGTTTGCGGAACCTGTTGAGGCGCAGGCGTTGGACGACATTGGTGCAAAGCGCGATCGCCAGCCTTTTGCGGCCTGCCAGTTCGACGTCGTTCAGCAGGTATTTGAGGTAGGCGCCATCGTCGCGCCGTTTGCGCCACAGGGTGGCAAAGCTGGCCCGGGTCAGGCGCCCTTCGGTTGCGGCGATGATCACGTCGTTCAGGATCCCAAGGCGGGACAGGACGGTTTCAACCTCGGCCCCGGCAAAGCGGGCGTGCAGGGCGGTGGTATAGGGGGCGTGGAACAGGGCCGCGTGCATTGCATCGGGTTTGCGGGTGGGGTCGAGGATCACGGTCAGGGCGGCGCAGCCGTCGACCATGTCGGGGGCATAGCCATACCGCGAGGTGAAATCGCGTTTGCGGGCGGCGCGAAAGCGGTCGTCCCAGCCGGCGAGCCCCGGGTTGGCGGTGGCGACCGGGTTCAGCGCAAGGATCCGCGCGCCGGGCGATGCCACGGAATAAGCGCAGGCGGCATGGGCCTGCGGACCCGCCCCGTAAAACAGCACGGCGTCGAAATCGTCAAAGAACGCCTCATCCACCAGTCGGTCAAAAAAGGCGTAGACGGCGGGATCGCGGAACCAGGTTTGGCCATCGGACAGGATGCACAGATGCGACCAGCCCTTGGCGGCGGCTATGTGATGGGCCAGCGGCATCTGGCCGGGACGGTTGCGGGCCTGGTCGATCGTCTCGAAGCTGACCATCAGGGTGGGGCTGTCATCGACGAACATCGCCCAGTGCTGTGACCCAAGGGCCTGCAGATACCCCTCTTCGGCAGCGATCTGCGATATGAGGTCGAGCCAGCTGGCCTTGTCCGTTGCGGCCGAGGCGTCAACTGGCACGTCAAGTTCTGTGTCTGGCATGGTGCCCCGCGCGATGTGATACTTTAGACCCGCTGGACCCACTATCGCCCCACGGTCGGTTTGCGCAACAAAAATGCAGGATTCATTGCGACGCGGCAGGGGACAGTCTGGCGCGATTGTTTCCAGCGCTGGCCTGGCCGGGTTGGGGAATGGCCGGGTTGGGGGTCCAGGCGGGTTGGGGATTGGCCGGGTTGGGGACCAGCCGGGTTGGGGAATGGCCGGGTTGGGGGCTGGTCAGATTGAGGTGGCCTCAGCTGTTTGGGGTGTGGGCATGGATCAGTGCCGCCTCGGCCGGGGACAAAGACCGGCTGGGGCGGGCCATCAACAGGCGGCCAAAGAGGGCGCGCCAGGGTTCTTGCGCCATCAGGGCGGCAAAGCGGGCGTGGCGCCAGGCGACGGCCTGGACATGCAGGGCGGACAGGAGGGGGTCGGCGTGCAGGGCGGCGCGCTGGGCGGAACTGTCCAGCGATTGCACCGAGGTATCGGTCACGTCGCACAGGTTGCGTTCGATCCAATAGCCCATGTCAAAGGCCGAAGCCTCGCGGTTGGCGCGGCCGCGGTCGCATTTCACCAGATAGCTTTCCATCGCCCCCAAGGCGTAGTGATTGAGTTGGACCAATTGGTAATTGTCCTGCCGATAGTCGGAAAACAGCCGGTTTGAGGCGGGCATGGCGCGGCCCGATCCGTCAAACCAGCGCGGGCTGCGGGTGGGGTCGGCGTTGCGCGGGCGGTGCACGCCCAGTTTGCGGTAGGCGCCATCGTTGCGAAACAGCGTTTTGAACATCTGGGCGCGCCATGGCCAGCCAAAGGTGGCGGGGGCGGCGCGGCTGAAGGTTTCGGTGACCGGGCGGTCGTGATAGGCCACCACCCCGGCATTGCCGAACATGCGCCATGTCAGCGCAATGCAATCGGCCTGCGGCAGGGCGGCCCACAGGGCGGGCAGGGTGTGGTCGCCCACATGAATGTTCACAAACTCATCCACGTCGCAAAACAGCACCCAGTCGGCCTGTTTCATCGCCGGGTGTTTGTCGGCAGCCTTGAGGGCGGCCCATTGCGGCCCCTCGGGGTGGGGGCCTGCGTTGCGGATATGGGTTACACCGCCCAGCGCCGCCAGACGGTCCAGCATCAGATCGGTGCCGTCGGAACAATCGTTTGAATAGGCCAGAACGTGGTCAAAGCCGCAGGCGCGGTGATGGGCCAGCCATTCCAGAAGGAAGGCTGCCTCATTCTTAACCGTCAGGACCAGAAGGGCTTGCATCGCCGCAGGCTAGCAGGCGGGCAGGCGGGGTGCAAACGGGTTGACCGGGGTGCTGTGGGCGGGCAGGCTGCGGCGATGGAATTGACACAGCATTTGCGCATCCTGGAGCCGCATCCCGGCATCCTGGCCTTTTATGACGGGCGGGTGGCGGGGCAACGTTTTGCCGCAGCCGACAACTGGGTGGATGATGGGGCATTGTCGCTGGGCATTGCGTCTTATGCCGTGGTCAGCGGGGACGAGGCGCTGGTGTACGACACCCATGTGTCGGTGCCCCATGCCGAGGCGATCATCGCCGCCTTGCACAGGCGCGGCGTTCGGCGGATGCGGGTGGTGCTGTCGCATTGGCATCTGGATCATGTGGCGGGCACCTCGGCATTTACCCATGCAGAACCGGGCGAGGTGGCGTTTGGCGCGGTCGAGGTCATTGCCAACCGGCGCACGGCGGCCCATTTGCGCCAGCATCAGGCCGCAATCGAGGATGGCAGTCTGCACGGTCCCCCGGCGATTTGCCCGCTGATCCTGCCCGACCAGACCTATGCGGGGCAGATGCGGTTGCGGGTGGGCGCGCGTCATGTGACGCTGATCGAGGCGAACATTCATTCGGATGATGCCACGGTGCTGTGGTTGCCCGAGGAGGGCATCCTGATTGCGGGTGACACGGTCGAGGATACCGTGACTTATGTTGGTGAGCCGCAGGATTTTGCCATTCATCTGGCCGAGTTGGACCGGCTGGCCGGATTGGGGGCGCGCTGGATCCTGCCGTGCCACGGCGACCCTGCGGTGATTGCCGCAGGTGGTTATGGCGCAGGTCTGCTGGCGGCGACGGGGCGGTATATCCGGTGGTTGCAGCGGTTGCAGGCGGAACCCGGCCTGGCCACAACCGCGCTAAAGGTCGTGATTGCTGCGGATCTGGCGTCGGGCATCCTGCATTGGTTTGCGCCCTATGCCCGGGTGCATGACCAGAACATTCGGCGCTGTCTGGCGCTGTGGCACGGCGGTGACGCTATGACTAACCCAGATTAGGACATTGCCTGACCGGGCCATGCTATCGCATATCAAGGGGTAATAGCCCAAAGCAGGCTACCGCAGCCCCGGTGAACGGATGTGTCCGATTCTGTGAAGGGGGCTGATACAAGTGAAAGGACTACGCATGAAAAGGCTAATCAACTCGACCACGATCCTGTCGATGGCACTGTATACTGTGACCCCCTTCGCCGCGCAGGCACAAGATTTCCCCAAGGCGATGGTGGATGGGCAGGAAGTGATCTGTTTGCCCGACAAAAAGACCGAATGCCCCGAGGGCGCATTCTGTGTCGTGGTGAAGAACCCCAAAAACTGTGAGGCCCGTGCGATCGAGGCGGTGGCTGCGTCCATTGCCGAGGCGGCTGCGGCGCAGCAGGCTGTGACAGATCAGGCGGCCGCCGATCAGGCCGCCGCTGAAAAGGCCACGGCTGATGCTGCCGCTGCGGCGGACGCTGCGGTCAATCAGGCCGCCGTTGACGCGGCCGCCGCCGAAGCCGCCGCGGCCGAGGCTGTTGCTGCTGCTGCATCGGCCGCCGACAAGGCTGCTGCCGATCAGGCTGCTGCAGATGCTGCCGCTGCCGAACAGGCCGCCAAGGATCAGGCTGCTGCCGATCAGGCCGCCGCCGACAAGGCTGCGCGCCGCGCCGAAAAGAAGGCCGCTGACGAGGCTGCTGCCGCCGAGGCCGCCGCTGCCGAGGCCGCTGCCGCCGCCGCCGCCGAGGCACAGGCCGCCGAGGCTGCCGCAACGGACGCCGCCGAACTGCCAGCAGTCGAGGCGACTGCGCCAGATGCGACTGTGCCAGAAGTGACTGTGCCAGAAGCGACCGCACCAGAAGTGACTGTGCCAGAAGTGACTGTGCCAGAAGTGACCACGGAAGAAGCGGTCACCGCTGAGGCGACAACCGCTGAAGCCGTCACCGCCTTTCCGACTGTGACGGTTGAGGGTCAGGTGTTTATCTGTCTGCCCGACAAGGACGCCGTTTGCCCCGATGGTGCCGTCTGCGTGATTGGCAAGACCGAGGCGAAATGCATCGAGCGCGCCACGGCCAAGCTGGCCAAAATGACCGCTCCCGAGGCAAGCCCGGTGACCGAGGCCCCGGCCGAGGATGCTGCCGCTGTGGCCGCCGCCCAAGCCGCGGCCGAAGCTGCCGCCGCCGCTGCCGCCGCCGACCCCAATGTCGAGACCGTCGACGTACCGGAACCGACCGAAGAAGCCATCGAAACGTTGGAAACCGCGCTGGAAACCCCGGTCGAGGGTGACGTTTCGCCCGAGCCCAATGTGGATGCTGATCTGGGTGTGACGGTCACGCCCGAGGGCACGCTGCCCGCTGACACCGATCCGTCGGACGAGGCAACCGTGACGACCGAAGTGGTGACCGAAGAGGACGCCCGCGATTCCACCGAGGAGTTCGCTCCCGTCCCGACCACGGTTGCACCGGGCAAGAAAACCGGGCTGTCCGACTTTGAAAAGGTTGGGTTGTTGGCCTTGGGTGCGCTGGCGATTGGTGCGATGATCAACGGTAACAAACAGGTTGTTTCCAACACCGGCGACCGTGTCGTGGTGCGCCAGCCTGACGGCACCTATCAGGTCTATAAGGATGACAACGCGCTGCTGCGTGAGCCGGGGTCAACCGTGCGGACCGAAACCTTTCGTGACGGGTCGACGCGGACCATCGTGCAGCGTGCCGATGGCAGCCAGGTCGTGACGATCCGCGATGCGACGGGTCGGGTTTTGCAGCGTGTCGCCTATGACCGCAACGGTCGTGGCACCGTGCTGATCGACGATTTGCAGCCCGAAGAACGGGTTGACGTGTCGGCATTGCCCAAGCCGAAGCCGGGCCGCAACCAGATCTCGGTTGACGATCTGGACCTTGACCTGCGCGCCCAGTTGGCGGCGGACGATGCCGCCGAAATTGGCCGCAAGTTCAGCCTGCGTCAGATCCGCAACATCCCCGAGGTGCGCTATCTGGCGGCGACCATCGACGTGAACAACATCACGTTCGAATCCGGTTCCTCGGCCATTCTGCCGACCGAGGCCAAAAAGCTGAACAAGCTGGGCAATCTGATCACCCGGCTGATCGAGGCCAATCCGAATGAGGTGTTCTTGATTGAAGGGCACACCGATGCGGTCGGGTCGGCGGCATCCAATCTGGCGCTGTCGGACCGTCGTGCAGAATCGGTGGCCAAGGCGCTTACGGAATACTTTGGTGTGCCTCCGGAAAATCTGGTGGTGCAGGGGTATGGCGAGGCCGAGTTGAAGATCGAAACGCAGGGCGACGAGCGGGCGAACCGCCGCGTGGCTGTGCGGATCATCACCAACCTGCTGCGTCAGAACGCAAACTGACAGAACGCGAACTGAGGACAGAACGCGAACTGACAGTACGACATAACGAGTGATTGTGTAATGTGTGACGCCGCCGGGTTGATCCCGGCGGCGTTTACTTTTGTGCCGGGGCGGGTGCAGTATTGCAGCAGAGCGGGGAGGGGGCGAGATGGACGATCAGATTGCAGAGCTGGCATTGGACTGGCACCGCGCGGGGCGTGGGGCGGTTTTGGCGACGGTGATCGAGACATGGGGATCGGCGCCGCGTGGCGCGGGCAGTCAGATGGTTGTCGATGGCGCGGGCCACATGATGGGGTCGGTGTCGGGCGGCTGTGTCGAGGGGGCGGTGGTGCTGGAGGCGGCCGAGGCGCTGCGCGACGCACGGCCCCGGCTGTTGACGTATGGTGTCAGTGATGACGATGCCTTTGCCGTGGGGCTGGCCTGTGGCGGGACGATCCGGGTCATGGTGGAGCCGGTCGGCCATCTGCCCGAGGATCTGCTGGCAGGGTTGGTGGCGGCGCGGGCAACGGGGGTGGCGGTGGCGCTGGTCACCGACCTTGCGACCTTTGACCGGCAATTGGTCGGCGCGGGTGAGGATGCGGCGGTGGATATGCGGCTGCGCGCCGACCGGTCGGGCGTCGACGAGGGGCGGTTCATCGCCGTCCACAACCCCGCATTGCGGTTGATCGTGGTCGGCGCGGTTCATATTGCCCAGGGGCTGATGGCCATGGCGCGGGCCTGCGGCTATGTGCCGGTTCTGATCGACCCCCGATCATCCTTTGGGGCGGCGGCGCGGTTTCCGGGCGAGGTGATCATGGACGACTGGCCGGACGAGGCGATGGCGGCGCTGGCCCCTGATGCCCGCACGGCGGTGGTCACCCTGACCCATGACCCCAAACTGGACGATCCCGCACTGGCCGCAGCCCTGCGGTCGCAGGCGTTCTATGTCGGCTGTCTGGGGTCGCGGCGCACCCATGCCAAGCGGGTCGAGCGGTTGGTGGCGCAGGGGTTCACCGGGCCGGAGATTGCCCGGTTGCACGCGCCGGTCGGTCTGGACATCGGGGCGCGCAATCCGGCGGAAATTGCGGTGTCGATCATGGCGCAGATCACAGAAGTGTTGCGCAAGGCGCCCGTGGTTTGACAGTCGCAATTGGGCCACCTAAACACGGCGCATGACCAGCATCGCCGCCCCCGCTGTGACCAAACCGTCGCGCCACGCCTTCACATTCATCCTGATCACGGTCCTGTTGGACATGATTGGGTTTGGCCTGATCACGCCGGTTTTGCCCGACCTGATCCGCACTGTGGGCAACATGACATTGGCCGAGGCTTCGTTGATTGGCGGGTGGATGTTCTTTGCCTATTCGGCGGCGCAATTCTTTTTCGGGCCGCTGCTGGGCAACCTGTCGGACACGTTCGGGCGCAGGCCGTTGTTGTTGCTGTCCATCGCCGGGTTGGCGGTGGATTACATCTTGCAGGCGGTCGCCCCGACGCTGTTTTGGCTGTTTGTGGCGCGGGCGATTTCGGGGGTTTGCGGGGCGTCGTGGATCATTGCCAATGCCTATATCGCGGACATCACGGCGCCCGAGGAGCGGGCCCGCCATTTTGGCATGATGGGGGCTGCGTTCGGGTTGGGGTTTGTGCTGGGGCCGGCGATTGGCGGGTTGTTGGGCGAGTTTGGGCCACGGGTGCCGTTTTACGTGGCGGCGGCGATTTCGACGGTCAACCTGATATACGGCTATTTCGTGCTGCCCGAAACGCTGACGCCGCAAAACCGCCGTTCGTTTGAATGGCGGCGCGCCAATCCGTTTGGCGCGTTCAGGATTTTCCAAAGCTATCACGGTGTGGTGCCGATGTGCGTTGTGCTGTTTTCGTTCTTTTTCTTTACGTCGGTTTATCCGGCGATCTGGCCCTATTGGGGGATGGCCAAGTTTGGCTGGTCGTCTGCCGTTGTGGGCGTCACGCTGGCCGTGTTCGGCCTGGCCATGGCCGCATCGCAGGCCGGGTTGACCGGACCGCTGGTCAAGCGGTTTGGCGAATGGAATGTGGCGCTGATCGGGTTTACCGCCGCGACGATTGCGGCAACCGGCTATGGGCTTGCGGGCGGGTTGACCATGGTTCTGGTCCTGATCCTGGTTCACACGCCCGAGGGGTTCATTCACCCCATGCTGATGGCGATGATGACCAAGAACGTGCCCGAAAACGCCCAAGGCGAGTTGCAGGGCGGGGTGGCGGCGCTGTTGAATGTGGCGCAACTGGCGGGAACGGTGTTCTTTTCGCAGGTGTTCGGGTATTTCATGATGCCGGATAGGGCGTTTCAGTCGCCGTCGATCGGGTTTTTCATCGCGGCGGGGGGGCTTTTGGTGACGATGGGGTTGTTTTTATGGCTGGTCCGAAAGCCTGTGTCATGACCGAGCGTTTTACCGGCAGTTTCACCCAACAAGAGCCGATCCCAGAGGCGGGCATCGCGGCGGCGGTCGAGGTCATGCGCCACGGGCGGTTGCACCGCTATAACACCGCCCCCGGCGAGGTGGCCGAGACGGTATTGCTGGAGCAGGAGTTTGCCGCACTGACCGGGGCGAAATACTGTTTGGCCGTTGCGTCGGGCGGGTATGCGATGGGTTGCGCATTGCGGGCGATGGGTGTGGGGCCGGGTGATGCGGTGTTAAGCAACGGGTTCACGCTGGCCCCGGTACCCGGTGCGATTGCGGCGGTGGGGGCGCGGCCGGTGTTTGTCGAAGTGACGGACAATCTGGTGCTGGATTTCGATGATCTGGCGGACAAGGCGCAGGCCACCGGCGCGCGGGTGTTGATGTTAAGCCATATGCGCGGCCATGTCTGTGATATGGACGCGCTGATGGTCCTGTGCGGGCAGTTGGGCCTGCGGGTGATCGAGGATTGCGCCCATACGATGGGCGGGGCGTGGAAGGGTGTGGCGTCGGGGCGGCATGGTGTCGTCGGTTGTTATTCGATGCAGACCTACAAGCATATCAATGCGGGCGAGGGTGGTTTCCTGATTTCGGACGACCCGCAAGTGATGGCGCGGGCGATTTTGCTGTCGGGGTCATACATGCTGTATGGCAAGCATCTGGCCGCCCCGCCGCCCGAGGCGTTTGCCGAGGTGCGGATGGTGACGCCCAATGTGTCGGGCCGGATGGACAACCTGCGCGCGGCGATATTGCGGCCTCAACTGGGGTTGCTGGAGGATCGGGTGACCCGCTGGGAGGCGCGCTACCGGGCGCTGGAGGCGGGTTTGACGGGGGTGGCGGGGGTCGCGTTGACCGAACGGCCCGAGGGTGAGCGGTTCGTCGGGTCGTCGTTTCAGTTCCGCCTGCCGGGATGGTCGGCGGGGCGGATCGGGCTGTTTTTGACGCGCACCTTGGCACGGGGGGTCGAGTTGAAATGGTTTGGCGCGGATTTGCCGGTGGCGTTCACCTCGCGCTATGACCATTGGCGCTATGCCGAGGCGCAGAGCCTGCCGCAGACTGACCGGATATTGGCGGGGCTGGTGGATATGCGGGTGCCGCTGACATTCACGGTCGAGGATTGCGCGCTGATCGCGCGGATCATTGCGCAAGAGGTTCAGGTCGTGGGGCAGGGACCGGAACCCGAGGGGGTTGTGGCCCCGGTGGTGCAATGAGGCGCGCGGCGTGGGTTTACGCGGGCCTGACGGCTGTTTTGTGCCTGTTTCATCTGGGGGTGGCTGCGGGCATGCCGTGGGGCACTCTGACCATGGGCGGCCAGTGGCCGGGCGTTTTGCCACCTGTGGGCCGGGTTGTGGCGGTGGCCAATGCGGGGCTGTTGGCGGCCTTGGCCGCGCTGATGCTGGCGCGGGCCGGGGTTTTGGCGCTGCCCGCACCGCGCTGGGCGATCTGGGGGATTGTCGGGTTTTTCTGCCTGTCGGTGGTGGTGCATATCATCACCCCCAGCGCCGCAGAGCGGGCGCTGTGGTTGCCGGTGGTATCGGTCATGCTGGTGTGTGCCGTGGTGGTGGCCCGGCACAAGGCGGACTGAGGTCTGGTTCAGTTCTTGACCGAGCCGAACAGCGGCACGGTCGAGATCGACATCTTGGCCGAGCCTTGCGACAGTTCGGTGGCGTGGGTCAGATAGATCAGCACCTGATTTTCCGCATCGAACACCCGCGTGACGTTCAGCGATTTGAAGATCAGCGAGCGTGAGGTGGAAAACACGGCTTCACCCGACGCTGACATGTCAATGTCGCCGACGGTCAGCGGCCCGGTCTGGCGGCAGGCAATCGACGAATTCGACGGATCCTCAAAGAAATTGCCGTTGGACAGGCGGTCGATGAAAGAGCGTTCGAAATAGGCGACGTGGCAGGTGACGCCGGCAACCTTGGGGTCGGGTATCGCCTCGATCACGATGTCATTGCCGACCCAGTCGACACCGACGCGGCCAACCTCGTCGGCAAGGGCTGGCAGGGGCAGGGTTAGGGTCACGGGCAGGGTTAGGGCGAGGCAAAGCATCAGGGCGCGCATGGGGGACCTTTCGCGGCGGACATGACCCGATATCGGGGTGTGGCGGGCTGACCACAAGGGGGGCGTCAGGATTGGGTCAGGCTGAGGGCGTTGCCTTCGGGGTCGTTGAACCAGTTCACGCGGACCCGCCCGTCGGGTGAGGTCCAGATGCCCAGATCGTCCTGGCCAAATCCGGGATAGATGTTGAAGGTCACCCCCCTGTCGACAAGGGCGCGCGAGGTGGCCATGATGTCGGGCACCTGCCAGCCCAGTACGGTGTGGGGGGATGGGCTGTGATCCTCGACCGTTGTCAGGCGCAGTTTGATGCCGCCAAGGTCAAAGACGGTGGCGAAATCATCCTCGGACAACAAAGGCAGGCCAAGCGTGTCGCCATAAAACGGTTTGAGCGCGGCACGGTTGCGGGTCAAGACAAAGGCGATGGCTTGGGCGTTGGTCAGGGGGGGCATGGGGTGCACCTGTTTTGGCGGCTGCTGTGCACCAGTCTATCACGAGCCCCCCCCAAAAAACAGCGGGCGTCGGGGCGGTGGTTCTGCCTGTGATTTTAACGGCTTCGCGGGCCTGCGACATTCCGTGCATTTCAACACAACCGGGGCGACTTTTGCCCCGGCTTTGGTTGACCCCGCCATAGGGGCGGTTTACATGCGTTGGGACGGGGGGGAGCCAAGTGCGCCCCGGCCTAACCTTGTGTTGAAGGAGCCCTTTGTGGACACCCTGCTAAGTGAATACATGGCCATACTGATGCTGCTGGCGGTTGCCACGGGCCTTGGGCTGGTGCTGCTGTTGGCGGCGGCGCTGATTGCGGTGCGCAACCCCGACCCGGAAAAGCTGTCGGCCTATGAATGTGGGTTCAACGCATTTGACGATGCGCGGATGAAGTTTGACGTGCGGTTCTACCTCGTGTCGATTTTGTTCATCATTTTCGACCTTGAGGTGGCGTTCCTGTTCCCGTGGGCGGTGGCCTTTGGCGAGATCAGCATGATGGCGTTCTGGTCGATGATGGTGTTCTTGGCCGTGCTGACCGTGGGTTTTGCCTATGAGTGGAAGAAGGGGGCCTTGGAATGGGCGTGATGACCGGAGCCAATACGGCGGGGGCCGACCGCGAGGTTGCCACGCAGGCGCTGAACGCCGAGTTGCAGGACAAGGGTTTTCTGCTGACCTCGACCGAGGATGTGATCAACTGGGCGCGCAATGGCAGTCTGATGTGGATGACATTTGGTCTGGCCTGCTGCGCGGTCGAAATGATTCAGGTGTCGATGCCGCGCTATGATCTGGAGCGGTTCGGGACCGCCCCGCGCGCCAGCCCGCGCCAATCGGATCTGATGATCGTCGCAGGCACCCTGACCAACAAGATGGCCCCGGCGCTGCGCAAGGTTTACGACCAGATGCCGGAACCGCGCTATGTGATCAGCATGGGGTCCTGTGCCAATGGCGGCGGGTATTACCATTACAGCTATTCCGTGGTGCGTGGCTGTGACCGCATCGTGCCAGTTGACATCTATATCCCCGGCTGCCCGCCCACGGCCGAGGCGTTGCTATACGGCATCTTGCAGTTGCAGCGGAAAATCCGCCGCACCGGCACCCTGGTTCGCTGAGAGGTTATCATGTCAGAAGCGCTTACCCTACTTGGTGCCGGGATTGCCGAAAAGCTGGCGGTTGTGCCTGCGATCACGCATGGCGAATTGACGCTGACCGCGTCTTTGGCCGACATCGTGGCGGTGATTGCCCATCTGAAACAGGATGCCGCCTGCCAGTTTACGACTTTGGTGGACATCACGGCCATCGATTATCCGGAAAATGTGGCGCGGTTCACGGTCGTCTATCACCTGTTGTCGATGTACAAAAACCAGCGCATCCGGGTCAAGGTTGCGGTGGGCGAGGCGGATATGGTGCCGTCGATCCTGGCGGTCCACCCCTCGGCCAACTGGTTCGAGCGCGAGGTGTTCGACATGTTCGGCATCCTGTTCAGCGGCCACCCCGATCTGCGCCGTATCCTGACCGACTATGGCTTTCGCGGGCATCCGCTGCGCAAGGATTTCCCGACGACGGGCTATACCGAGGTTCGTTATGACGAGGTGCAAAAGCGCGTGATCTATGAGCCGGTGTCATTGGTTCAGGAATACCGTCAGTTCGATTTCATGAGCCCGTGGGAAGGTGCGACCTATATTCTGCCGGGCGACGAAAAGAAGGCATAAGAGGTGAGCCACACCCCCACCTTGATGTTCTGTGCGGGCGCGGTGAAGGCCGGGACGTCATGGCTATACGAATATCTGCGTGGCCACCCCGAGACTTATTTCCGCTCGATCAAAGAGTTGCAGTTTTTTAACAAGATGGATCCCGGTGCGATGGCATCGCGGGTCAAGCGGTTGGAGCGCGAAGTCGAGGTTCTGGAGGCCGAGTTGGACAGCGGCAAGGCGCGGTTTCCGTCCTGGGTGTTGCAGCAGATTGCCGACCGTGACGACAACCGCAAGGTGTTGAAATCGGCCGATCCGGTGGCGGCCTATGTTCGCTATCTGACGGATGGGGCGGCGGGCAAGCGGTTGGTGGGCGATCTGACGCCAGAGTATGGTTTGCTGCCGCTGGACGAGATGCGGGTTTTGGCAGGGTTGGCCGCGGATGTGCGCTGGGTTTTCGTCATGCGGGACCCGGTGTCGCGGATGTGGAGCCATATTCGCATGCTGGTGCGCCGTGCCAAGGTGGACGAGGCGGGGCTTGCGGCGGCCTGTGCGGCCAAGTTTGACGAGGTTCTGGCCGGGCAGGCCCCGGACGTGACGCAGCGCAGCGATTATGCCGGGATCCACAGCCGGCTGGTGCAGGCGGTGGCACCGGACAAGCGGCTGGTGCTGTCTTATGAGCAGATGATGTCGCCCGAGGGGGTGCAACGCGTGACCCGGTTTCTGGGCCTGCAGGCCCATCCGGCCCCGTTGCAAAAGCGGGTACATGAGGGGGTATCGGTTGCGATGCCCGACAGTTTGCGGCAGCGGGCGCGCGACCTGCTGCGTCCGCAATACGAATATGTGGCGGCGACCATGGGTTTGCCGCAGGAATGGGAACAATTTCCCGAACTTAAAAGCGAGGTTGCCTGATGGACGGCGATATCCGGAACAATGCCTATGATGACGGGTCGCAAGACCTGTTGACCGGCGAACAGCGCATCCGCAATTTCAACCTGAACTTTGGCCCGCAACACCCTGCGGCGCATGGGGTTTTGCGTCTGGTGCTGGAGTTGGACGGCGAGATTGTCGAACGCTGCGATCCCCATATCGGGCTGTTGCACCGCGGCACCGAAAAGCTGATGGAAAGCCGCACCTATCTGCAGAATCTGCCCTATTTCGACCGGCTGGATTATGTGGCGCCGATGAATCAGGAACATGCCTGGTGTCTGGCGATCGAAAAGCTGACCGGCACCGTGGTGCCGCGTCGCGGCCAGTTGATCCGCGTGCTGTTCTGCGAAATCGGCCGCATCCTGAATCACCTGTTGAACGTCACCACCCAGGCCATGGACGTGGGCGCGCTGACCCCGCCCTTGTGGGGCTTTGAAGAGCGTGAAAAGCTGATGGTGTTTTACGAGCGCGCCAGCGGGGCGCGTCTGCACGCCGCCTATTTCCGCCCCGGAGGCGTGCATCAGGACCTGACCCCGCAACTGATCGAGGATATCGACGCCTGGGCCGACCAGTTCCCGCGCGTTCTGGACGATCTGCACGGGCTTCTGACCGAAAACCGCATCTTCAAGCAGCGCAACGTCGATATCGGCGTGGTCAGCGAACAGGACATACTGGACTGGGGCTATTCGGGCGTCATGGTGCGCGGGTCGGGTTTGCCTTGGGATCTGCGCCGCAGCCAACCCTATGAATGCTATGACGAATTTGACTTCAAGA
>JANNAF010000311.1:0-1582 GCA_031384005.1 Rhodobacterales bacterium
ACGGTAAAGTCGATGGTCTTTGGCATGGCGGGCAAGCGGTCCATGTCGGCGCGGCCTGCCTCCATATCCTCCCACAGGGTGGTCCATGCCAGTTCGATGATGCCCGTCACCTCTAAAAACGCCGCTGTTGCGCCGCCGTGCAGGGCGGGCAACATGGGGTTGCCGATCAGCTTGTCATCAAAGGGCAGGATGGCGGTCAATTCGTCGCCACGGCGGTCAAACTGGATACCCAGAAACTGGATATAGGGCACGCCGCCGGTCAGCCATTGCAGCGCCGCACCGCGCCGGGATTTGATGATGTGGACGGGTTCGGGGGGCGGCCTCATCTGGTGCTCTCTAATGTGAAGGCGCCGGTGCCGGTGGCGACGGGGCGGGTTTCATCGCCATCGGTGGCCGTGACGCGGATGAAGGCGACGGACCGGGTGACATGGTAACATTCGGCGCGCGCAGTGACGCTTTGTCCCGGTGTGGCGGGGCGCATGTAATCAATGCGCAGGTCCAGCGTCGCAGTGGAATTGGCGGCAGCGGCGGGGTGAGACATGACCGCCGCCCCCGAGGCGGTATCCATCAGCGCCGAAATCGCCCCGCCGTGCAGCACCCCTGTCACCGGATCACCGATGAAACGGGTGTCATAGGCCATGGTGATACAGGCCCTGCCCTCACCGATTTCGGTCAGATGCATACCCAGCGCCTTGGCATGGGGCAAAAGTTGGATAAAGTCACGGGCGTGGCGCAAGCTATGGGTCATCGCGACTCCTGTCCGCGCTATATTCGCCTATGAGGGGCCGGGTGCAAGGCCCTGCTTGGGTTATTGCGCCACAGCGGCAATGCCCCTAGGTTGTTGTTAAGGGAGGCGTCAGGTGACAGAAGTTCGGCTTAGCTTCAAAGAAATGTGCGCCAAGTTCGACGTGACGCCGCGCACGTTGCGCTATTACGAATACATTGAACTGCTGGATCCCGAAAAGGATGGCCGTGCCCGGTTTTACGGCGCCCGAGAGGTCGCCCGCATGACGCTGATCCTGCGTGGCCGTCGCTTTGGCTTTTCGCTGGAGGAGATCCGGCAGTGGCTGTTGATCTACCAGCAAAAGGGCACCAAGCCCCAGCTTGAGACATGGTTGCAGATGGCCGACCGCCAGTTGACCGCATTGGACGCGCAGCGCGCCGAATTGGACAGCACGATTGCCGATCTGCGCGCCCTGCGCGAAGCCAGCTATGACGATTTAAAGCGGTCGGTCTGACGTCACGTTATGTTGACGTTAACGTCAATCACTCTACCATTTGCCGCCGCCATGCCGCATTTGTGCGTGACACGGATTTTGACGAGTGCGCGATGACTGATGACACGATGACGATCAGACAGATGTGTGACACCTTTGAGGTGACCCCCCGGGCGCTCCGGTTCTATGAGGCAAAAGAGCTGTTGTTTCCGGTGCGCAATGGACTTCAGCGCGCCTATACCCGCAGCGACCGCGTCCGCCTGAAGCTGATCCTGCGCGGCAAACGTTTTGGCCTGTCACTGGAGGATATCCGGCAGATCCTGGCCATGTACAACCGCAGCGGATCAAACGAAGCCCAACTGATT
>JANNAF010000325.1:0-3007 GCA_031384005.1 Rhodobacterales bacterium
GCACGGCCACGGGCAAGGGCACGGGCCTCCAGCACGTCTTCGGGTCGCTGAACAAAGGACAGCGCCAACCAGTCGATCCCCATTTCACAGGCAAACTCCAGATCGACCCGGTCCTTTTCGGACAGGGCGGGCATTGGCAGCAACACGTCGGGCACGTTCACGCCCTTGCGGTTGGAAATCTGGCCACCGACCGCGACCGTGCAATTGGCAAAGTCCTTGCCGCAATCCTGTACCATCAGGCGGATCTTGCCGTCATTGATCAGCAGCGACGCGCCGGGCTCCAAGGCGGCAAAAATCTCGGGATGGGGCAGTTGCACGCGGTTCACGTCACCGGGGGCCGAGGACAGGTCCATCCGGAAGCTGGCACCTTCAACCAGTTCCTCACCCTCGGGATTGGCAAACACGCCGACCCGCAACTTGGGGCCCTGAAGATCCGCCAGAATCGCGATGGGGCGGCCCGTGTCGGCCTCGACCTTGCGAATGATGGTGTGGCGGGCGCGAATTTCGTCATGGGTGCCATGGCTCATGTTCAGGCGGAACACGTCGGCCCCGGCATCGAACAGGGCGCGGATGGTGGCGTAATCGCTGGAAACCGGGCCAAGCGTTGCCACGATCTTTACATTTCTAAGGCGTCTCATGCCTTGTTCCTTTTCATCGCAGGTCGGTTGCGGTGGGTCGCGGGTCTTATGGCGTAATTGAACCAAGGGGGCAACCAGCGGTTTGGACATTAATCAGGTGCCATGAACAATTCACAAAGGCATGGAAGAATCTGCCTGTTTTCTGATCGTTTTGCGAAAAATCCGGATGCAACCGCCTATGGGATTACCTTTTCGACGTGGCAGCACTAGGTTGGCGTCAGCGACAAGGAAAACCCCGATGACAGCCTTTCACATCACGGGCGCAGATCGTCCCGGCCGCTGGCTGGTGACCTGCGATCATGCGACCAACCTCGTGCCTGCAGATGTTTGCGGCGGCGATCTGGGTGTGCCACCGCAGGACATGGCCCGACATATCGCATGGGATGTTGGGGCAGCGGGGGTGGCGCAGGCGCTGGGGCTTCTCTTGGACAGTCCGGTGATCTGTTCGGATTTTTCTCGGCTGGTGATTGATCCCAACCGGGGAGAGGACGATCCGACGCTGGTCATGAAACTCTATGACGGCACCATCATCCCGGGCAACCGCCATGTGGACTCCGCCGAGGTGGAACGCCGTCTGGCCACCCTGTACCGCCCTTATCACGACGCTTTGGCCGCCCTTGCGGCACGGCGGCAGGACACGGTGATCGTGGCCATGCACTCCTTTACCCCCTGCCTGCGCGGCCGCGATCCGCGCCCATGGCATGTCGGCGTCCTTTACAGCGCCGATGATGACCGCCTGTCGCGCCAATTGATCGCCCATCTGGCGACGGATACTGACTGGTGTGTCGGCGATAATGAACCCTATGCCGGGGCGTTGCCCGGTGACGCCATCGACCGCCATGCTCTGCGCGCCGGTCGCCACAACACCCTGATCGAGGTCCGCAACGACCTGATCGCCACGCCAGAGGCGCAGGTCGCCTGGGCTGCCCGCCTGGCACAGGCCCTGACTGCCGTGTTGAGCGCGCTTTAGGCCGATCCTGCAAACAATTCCGGCCCCGTTGGCCGGACCTGAGCCGGCTTGTGAACAATCCCCTTTTCAAATTGACTCAATTGCCGATTTCGCGGTTTTATCCCCAAAATTTCAGGGAGTTGGTGATGGAATATCTGTTGTTGCTTTTGTTTGTGCCGTTGCTTTTCCCGGATCTCTTTCATTTTGGTGACGATAGCACGGACGAGGACAGCGACCTGGGCCCTGATCAGACCGGAACATCCGCTGCCAATGAAATGGTCGGCACCCCACGCCGCGAAGACATCAGCGCGGGGGGCGGGGATGATGACGTGGCTGCCGGGGCCGGGGACGATACGGTCAATGGCGAGGACGGCAATGACGCCGTGGCAGGCGAGGCTGGCAACGACCTGATCTTTGGCGGCACCGGAACCGACTTTCTGGATGGCGGCAGCGGGAATGACACGATCTGGATGGGCGACGGCGATGACTTTTTGTTGATCGATGGCGATATCGACCCGGCGTTGGGTTTTGATGCCGGATCGGCGGGCGATGATCAGGTCAGTGGCGGCGGCGGTGACGACGAACTGCTGGACACCATGGGAAGCAATACACTGTACGGCGAACTGGGCCAGGATTTCGTGGTGGCGTTCGACGACAAGGGCACCGAGACAGCCGACAGTCTGTTTGGGGGCTGGGGGGACGACGAGGTCTGGGGTGACGACGGCGATACGATGTCCGGTGGTGGCATGAGTGACTTTTTCGTAAACCGGGTTGATGAAACGACAGACAGGGCCGTGATCATCACCGATTTTGACGGGACCGAAGACAGTCTGCTGCTGGACGTGACCGAAGTTAACCCGAACGCCACCGACGCAGATATGTCTGCAACGACAGACCCGCAAAGCGGCGACGTGTCGCTGTTTGTTGCAGGCCAGTTGGTTGCGACCTTGAAAGGCCCGGTCGCCTTCGATCTTTCGCAGGTCGAGGTGTTTGTCAATCCGGTGGCATGACGGTAGGATCAGGGCCAGCTTGCCAGCCAGACCCGCTCAGCCAGACCCACCAAGCCTGACCCGCTCAGCCAGACCCGCCCAGCCAGACCAAAGGACATTGCCGTGACCGAACTTGACCAAGCCACCCGCACCGAACTCGAGGCGGCCGCCTTTCGCGCGCTGATGGACCATCTGCTGGTCAAACGCCCCGAGGTTCAGAACATCGACCTGATGAACCTTGCGGGCTTTTGCCGCAACTGCCTCAGCCGCTGGTACCAAGAGGCGGCAGCGACCCAAGGCATCGCGATGACCAAGGATGAGGCGCGTGCGCAGGTTTACGGCATGCCCTATGCCGATTGGGTCGCGCAAAACCAGACAGCAGCCGACGCGACGAAACAAGCCGCCTTTGCCGAGGCGTTTCGCGCCAATGT